>NZ_JBQRUN010000009.1:0-143177 GCF_053485835.1 Thalassotalea fusca | reverse complement strand
TCAACATAAAATAAACGCAGCGCCCGAGCTTATGCGCAAGTGCAGAGAGTGCTTTTGCTTTACTCATTCGCTTTTGTAATTTTTCAATATATTGGTTGGCATTTGAATTATGCCGCAACAGGAGAACAGCGGCTTCAGAGAATGCCCATTTGAGATGGGCGTTGCCGATTTTATTTCCTTGAGTACCGTAGGTTTTGCCAGCAGATTCGGCCTTGCACTTCACAAGGCGTGCGTATGACGCAAACTTTTGTACAGAAGGAAAGCGGTCGATATGACCAATTTCATAGATAATCGTTAATGCGAGAATACGACCAATACCATTAACCGTTTGTAGAATACGTAAATGAACGGGGTTATGCTGCTTTGCCATTTTTTCAATATAATGCTCAAGGGGCTTGAGTTCTTTTTGGTAATAGTCGAGCAGCGCCATATCTAAATTAATCGAGCGTTGGACCACAGGATCAGGGAAGTAATGGCGCATTTTTTCTCTGTCACAGACATTTTTTAAATTAACATTGTGAGCAGGGAGATTGTATTGACTTGCGGTATTAGCAACATGAGCCTTTAAGTCGGCACCATGGCGAACGATTTTGGTTCGTCGCCTTAGCAAGTCGCGTGTAGCGCGCATTTCTTTGTCGTAAACGTAGGCTAAAGGAAAGTTGCCACCGCGGATAAGTTTAGCGATTTTATAGGAATCAATTTTATCGTTTTTTGCCTTGCCTCCATGTATAGCTTTCATATAGAGCGCATGACCGAGAATAAAATCAATGTTGTGCTGCTGACAAAAGTCACAGACCCAATACCAGCAATGCATACATTCAACGCCGACAACAATATTGCCGAGGTAAGGATTTAACAGCTGCAGTAAAGTATCGGGGTTATCTTTAATCTTTTGGTGTACGAGGATGACGCCTGTATCATCAATAATACAGACATAAAGTAGTCTGGCATGTAAATCGATACCACAGTAATACGGATGCATGTTATTGTAGAAATTCATTGAGCTTTCTCCTATTGGTTTGCTTACCTTGAAGCTTAGTCAATGGCTAGCTTCAGGGAGGAGGCTCAATGAGTATCAAGTCAATCAATAAGGACGTAAAATCATAGGCTTGGCGCAGGGTGGCAGTGTAGCCTATAATTTTCTGCCTATTATTAAAGCGTTAGTTGCCCCTCGAGCTTGGTGATGTCATGATGTTATGGTGCTATAGTGTTATTCATTATTTAGGTGGAGCAAAATTATGAGTAATTTATCCAAACGTTCAACCGTGTATTTTGAACCAGAAATACATCAAGCACTTAAAATTAGAGCCGCTTCAACTCATCTTTCAATTTCGGAAATAATTGACGAAGCAGTTCGTCTATTGATGCGAGAAGATCAAGAAGATTTAGCTGCTGTTTCAGAGCGAGAAAACGAACCTGAGATTTCATATGAAGATTTGCTAAATGATTTAAAATCACATGGCAAAATATAAGGTTACTTTCAAGAAGTCGATAACTAAAGATTTACGGACTATTCCTAAAAGCGATATTAAAAAGGTCCTTCATAAAATAGATTCGTTAGCCGAAAACCCTAGAGGTGAAGGCTGTGTCAAGCTATCTGGAAAGGATAGCTATCGAGTAAGGCAAGGTCTTTATCGAATAATATACGATATTAGAGATAACTTGCTTGTGGTCAGTGTTGTTAAAATAGCGCACAGATCTAGTGTGTAGAAGAGTAACTAACAAGAGAATGAATCATGATTCGCCATAGTTTCTCATTTTTAGTTGCAAACAGCGCAATAAAATTGCCAAACTAGCTCATACGCTATTGAAGCGCTATGATTGTATCAAATTATGGTGAACTATTATGACTAAACCAATACGAGCTTCCGATTCTCCTTTTGCAGTAGAAGTTGAAGAAGGTAAAGATTACTATTGGTGCTCTTGCGGCAAAAGCGAGAAACAGCCTTTTTGTGATGGTTCTCATAAAGGTTCTGAATTTTCGCCAGTAAGATTTACCGCTACAGAGTCTAAAAAAGTGTTTTTTTGTGGCTGTAAACTAACTGCATCACAACCAATGTGTGACGGCAGTCATAAATAACCATAACAAAGGTTTTAAAGTTAGACTCGCAACTGTTTGCTCGGTTCCGCTCCACATCTTAGCAAACTATTTCAGGCATTATGCCACTATGGAGATTCTTACAGTGAATTTTTTGAAATGTATTAGTTTCCAAAAGCCTTGCTTATTTCTATTAAAAATACCTTTAAGCTCACTAGCCCCATTTTACTTTTTATATTGTGTATGGAAGTTACATTCGACTTTTTTCAAGGGAAGCCAGTCTCACTATTCTTAACCTTGGACTTCATTTTAAATTTGTTATCTCAAAGGCTAATGCTTGTTATTTATACAATTGTATTTCTATTTTCATTCTGGACTAATATCGTGCCTATTCGAAAGCAGGTGTAGCTGCATAACGAGCCAATTAATTAGATTCACCAAAGCTGTTATACTATTTGCTGAGCAGTTCGCCTGACAGTCAATGACTCACTTATTATTGGATAACACCAATTTTCAATCGCACCGAGTGGTGCAAACTGACCATTAAGGACAATGAAATGAAAAAATTAGGAATGTTAATTTTATCATTAACAGCATTCGCATCTTCAGCCGCTGAAAATTTGGAATTGAATCTCAACCTTTATTTAAACAACCAGTTGGTAAAATCTCAGGTTGTGAAAGCACAAGAAGGTAAAATGTATACAGTTAAGGCAGATAAAATTATTAAATTTGACGTTACTCCAACACTAAAAGATAACATTGTAACCTTAACATCAGTCATGCATAAATATGAAAACGGAACTTACAACAAATATCAAGAACCTAAGTTAATGGTTAAGCTTAACGAAGCAGGAACCATCGAAGTTGGTGCTGAGAATGTTGAAGTTTATAAAATTCAAATTACTGCAAAAAAAATATAGCAAGACGATAAGCGTAGCGTTGATATGCCTGAGGGGAGCTGAAAAATCACATGGAAATTCGTACTATTTCTTGGGAGCAAACAATCCCGCTTCGTCACAGTGTGCTTTGGCCAACTAAACCGCCTGAATATTGCCATGTAGAAGGTGACCATGATGCATTGCATTTTGGTGCTTTCATTAATGATGAACTTGTTTGTGTTGCTTCGGTATATTTGGCGTCAGATAAAGCTCGCTTGCGTAAATTTGCTACTAAAGTTGATTTTCAAAGCAAAGGAATAGGCTCTAAAATGTTAACGTTTATTCTTCACTCGCTTAAAAGCACTGATGCAAGAGTTTTTTGGTGTGATGCTAGAGAATCAGCGCTAAGTTTCTATCAGCGTTTTGGTATGCAGCCGTATGGGGAGCGTTTTTACAAAGCAGATGTATCCTACTTTAAAATGGAGGTTATTTTATAGTTTATCATAATGGCTTATAACAAGCGCATTAGAGACGGGCTGTTAACAGTTGGCTCGGTTCCGCTCGCATAACATTTTAGCCAACATTTACTCGCCTCCAAGAGGCGTGATGCTTTTCGAGAATTCGATGAATACATTTCAAAAATTTATAGCAATAGAAAGCACCGTTGTTATTTCCATCTTCCTATACACGGGAGGGTATTTTCATGCACTAGCGCATTTAATCCTCACAATTTACTTAATTAACCACTTGAAAGGTGTTAAAACTGATTTCGTAAATAAGGAGTGATGTCAGATGGAAGTCGTTGGTGTTATTTTGGTGATAATAGTAATTTTAGGGCACTTTGTTGAGGGCTTTGCCGCTTTCAATTTAATTCAGTTTTTTCGCGGCAAAGAAACGCCTTTAGAGAAGTTGGCCAAACGTAATAGGAATAAAAAAAGCAAAACAAAAAATAGAAGCAAGCGTGAATAACAAGCGATGCATAGATGGGAATCGTAATAGCTGGCTTGGGGTATTTGAGTCTAATGAAATATGAGCAAAAATAGGCAGAATTAGGTGAGTTTTTTGTGGGTAACACCGGATCCGAAAATTCTGGCTCACGCAAATATAGGTAATCTATGAATAAGCAATTCAGAGATAGTAAGTACTTAAATGAATCAGGTTCTAAAACTGGAAACTGGTATATGAATCGCCTCGATTACTTTAAGTTTCATGAATATCCCGAATATAAGAAACATATGTCTTTTGCTTTAATTATTGGCATCTTTTTGTATTTTTTAGGCATTACGGTATTAGCTCATAGCTTTATGGCTTCCATTCCATTTTTTTATCTAGGTTATGTAGCAATTCTAACTTTTAATTTGTTACGTACTAAAACGTGCTTATATCGAGGTTATATTCTTTACCCTAAAAGAATCATTAATTTTTTCAGAGCGAGGGCAGTTGAAGTGGATTTAAACGACTTTGATTCAATTGCAACTATGAGCAAAAAATAAGACACAACACATATGAGCATTAACGCTGTTTATTGGGGATTGTGTGCTCTATCAATACTGGAGCCCGTTGCTTACACTTTATCAACAAATTTGGCATTGATGCCTGCTTTCTGCAAGATATAATCGAATCATTACGCTTTTGTTTGCCGTTATTGTTCAAGGTAACTGAAGGACTTTAGTAATACTTAATGGGCACATATGGATCCTAAACTGACAGGTTTGGCGTACGATCAAATTACACATTTGTGGCAACGCGACAATTTTGATCGCAACAATGGTATTGCTCAACATAAGCGAGCAATTACTTTTGCGAAAAATCGCGGTAATGCACTTGATATAGGCTGTGGTTGTACTGGTCGGTTTATTGATTTGTTGATTGAGGAAAAGTTTAGCCCTGTTGGCATTGACGTATCTGCAAAGATGATACGTTTAGCTAAACAACGCCATCCTAATGTGCCATTTCATTGTCAGGATATCTGTTACCTAGAAGCGGTTGAACAGTATGATTTCATCACTGCCTGGGACAGTATTTGGCATATACCGCTTAATGAACAGCGACACGTGATGTCACGCATTGTGAGGAGCCTAAAACCTCAAGGTATCTTGATTTTCTCATACGGTGGTCTTGATAAGGCTGATGAACATCAAAACACCGCGATGGGGCCTGAAGTATATTACTCAACATTGGGGACGAACGGCTATATAGCGCTACTCATTGAGTTAGGGTGTATTGTACGTCATATTGAGTATGAGCAATCGTCTGACATGCACGCACATATCATTGCCGAAAAGCTATGATCTTAATCTTGCCAACATATTAATGGAATATTCGATAGAAACCTTTGGAAGTATCCAATGAAACATCAATACATCGCCTGTATTGCCATGCTACTACTGACAACAAGTTGTGCGTCAACGGTAGACATAAAAAATAGGGTTGACAATCATTACAAAGCCGCTGCTTATTTGGAGTCAATTGGTCAAAAAGACATTGCACAGGAAGAGTACAGACAAGCGCAAAAAGAACTTGAACTTGGCAATCAGCTCATTCCCCTGCTTATTGATATTTTTGACCATTTCTAATAACACTATTGTTGTTTTTCATTTGATGTCGTAGCGAATCTCTTCCTGATGTACTGCGAACGCTTAGCTCGGAAAAATGCATTCCAATCAGCTAAATTAAAGTGGTTGATTTTTTATCGTGACCTGTGCATCTTATTGCAGAGCGTATATTTTACAATGCGCTTTGAAGGAATATTCTGGGCAGGGAGTCATCATGAAAAACAATCCGAAAGTTTGCGACTACATTAGAAACTTAACCACTTGGTCTGAGGAAATTAAGTTGCTGCGTCAAATTCTTCAGGCGAGCGAATTGCTTGAAGATTTCAAATGGATGCACCCGTGTTACACCCTTAATAACAAAAACGTAGCGCTTATTCATGAGTTTAAAGGCTACTGTGCTATTTTATTCCACAAAGGAATATTGCTGAAAGATCAACAACGCATACTCGTAAAGCAAACTGACAACGTACAATCGCAGCGCCAATTGCGATTCAGCAGCGTAGACGAAATCGAACGTCATGCTTTAACTATTCAATCTTATATAGAAGAAGCAATTCAAATTGAGCGACTTGGGTTGAAATTGCCTGTAGTTGAAAAGCAAAACATAGCACTACCTGAAGAATTGAAAACTACTTTTGCTAAAAACGTAGCGCTTGAGGTAGCGTTCAATCAGCTTACTAAAGGTCGACAAAAAGGCTATTTATTACACTTTACGCAAGCCAAACAGTCAAAGACACGTTTGGCACGAATTAATAAGTGTTCAGGTAGAATTATGGCAGGTAAAGGCTTGAACGATTGCATTTGTGGCTTGTCAAAGAAGATGCCAAATTGCGACGGTTCGCATAAGTTTACGACTGAAAGTCACGAGGTATAGCTTCTTTTTTGGGTAACATGCAATGTTTTTTTGGGTGGAGACAATTTTTTGTAACAAGTTAACAAATAATTACACTAAAAATGGAATAAATGCGGTCTAATATAACAGAGGTAATTAAAGAGGAAGATAACATGAAAAAGTTTAGTAAAACGATTGTTGCGATGCTGTCGATGTTTATCCTATTGCCAAATGCAATGGCTGGTACGTCAGAAGTTACCTGGACATCTCCTGAAAAATATCGAGATATTAGACCCGCAACTGAAAGTAAAAAGCGTTTCGAAGATAGTGTGATGAAAAATCTCGAAGCACACATTGTTGAGTTGGCGGCAAAATTGCCTGAAGGCCAAATGTTAAAAGTAAATGTAACAGATGTTGACCTTGCGGGAGACGTGAATTATAGCGGGAGTCGTCAGATACGTGTTGTGAAAGATATATTCTTCCCACGCATTAAATTTGGCTACAAATTGGAGTCTGCTAATGGAGAAGTTATTTCACAAGGCGATGTCGATTTAAAAGATATGAACTTCTTACACCACAATAGGTTAAAGTATCGTAATGACAGATTTGGTTACGAGAAGAAAATGTTAGATGACTGGTTCAATGACACATTCTATGAAAAGCAATCGTAGTTATATCTATATCAGCAGTTAAAAAAGCTAACTTCTTGGAAGTTAGCTTTTTTTGTGAAGTCTGGAATTTTCACCCACTGCTGCTGATATTATCGAACGGCGAAAAATTACTTTTTATTGATAACTTCGCCTTGGTAACTCTGCTCAAATTGGGCAAGTACCATAAATAACTGTTCTATGCGCTTTACCAAGCTAATTAACAATGATTCATTGTGATTTTGTTGCCAAACCAATAAGTCGTCGGCAATTTCTTCCACGTAGGGTTGGAAGGTATTGGCGTTGGCTTTAAAACCAGCGTCAGGAGTAAATATTGCCTTAAAGCCCGCTTGCTTTTTCTCACGAAGATCGGCCAACGTAGCATCGGCTACTAGCGATTTTTTCAATATCAGTGAAATGTTATCAATTAACTGTTGATTGATGTTGGTGCTCATTGTGCCATGTTCCGAAAGTTTAAAAACGCGTATTATGCCAAAGTCACGATTCAATTGTTAGTGATTGATTAGCGACTACTGTGTCGTAGCTTTCAGTTGACACACAAAAACTCCATTCGAGTCATTTCAATCGACACAAACTGTTACAGAATTCATTCCTGTTCGCTTGAATAAATTTAATAGTTAACATATGTTTTACAAAATGAAGTGTGGCGTTCAATTTTGCATTGAACTGGCTATGTATAATTATTTTTTAATCAATTGTTTCTACTAAAAGGAGTTTTTATGAATAAAACAATTTTTCTTACGTCAGTAATGGCTGTTGGATTACTCGTAAGCGCACCAAAAGCGCATGCTGATGTTGATGTTAGTTGGGTTGCACCTGAAACTTTTAAAGATATTCGAACAACAGGAAGTGAGTCTCAAAGCCGATTTGAAGCACGAGTATTTAAAACATTTGAGAAGCATATTAAGAAGCTTGGCAAAAAGATGCCTGACGGAACCAAGCTTGTTGTTGAGTTTGTTGATGTGGATTTAGCTGGTCACCCCGCAGGGATTAGACAGATGACATCAGCTGCGTTTCCTCGATTAGAGTTTAATTATCAAGTTATCGATGAAAGCGGAAATGTGGTGTTGAATGGGAATGAAAATATTCGTAATAACAATTATTTATCTCATCGTAATTCAAAATACCAAAAAGCGTTTTTAGGTTATGAAAAGTATATATTCGATGCATGGTTTTACTCTAAAGTATTTGCGGCATTTGAATAAGCAAACATAGCCAATATCTTGATTACAGTGCCAACGGTGTCTTGTTGGCCTCTCCGCCGATCTCACGCACCGCTTTGGGCATCAAAAATCCCGGTAGAATCGCCATCATTTCTTTTACGGTGGCAATCGCTTCCGATTCCGGAATATCAAAGTGTGCAGCACGTTGCACTGCGTCACACAAATGCAGATAGTAAGGTTGAATACCGTTGTCAAAGAGTTTTTCACTCAACTGGGCTAATACGTTGGGGCAGTTATTAACCCCTTTAAGTAATACGGATTGGTTTAGTAGCGGGATTCTCGCTCTTCGTAAAGGCTCTAAGGCAGCAACAAAGTTGTCGTCAATTTCATTAACATGGTTTATGTGAAACACCACGACAGACTTTAATCGGCTATTTTTGAGCAATTCGGTTAAAGCCATAGTGATGCGCTGCGGGATAACAACAGGTAGGCGGCTATGGATTCTAAGTCGCGTCACATGAGGGATTTTTTCGAGTTGGTTAACCAGCCAAGTCAGGTGTTCGTCGCTGGCCATTAGTGGATCGCCACCGCTGAATATCACTTCATTAATATCTTCGTTGTTGGTGATGTAATCCAAAGCTGATTGCCAACGCGCCTTATTTGGACTGTTGTCTGCATAGGGAAAGTGCCTGCGGAAACAGTAGCGACAATTAACTGCACATCCTGATTTCACAATCATTAATACACGATGACGATACTTGTGCAAAAGCCCTTCGGCCACCGTATCGTGTTCTTCAAGTGGGTCAGTGAAATAACCAGGTGTATCAATGAATTCGTCACTGTGGGGCATAACTTGCTTTAGCAGTGGGTCGTTAATGTCACCTTTTTTCATACGAGTGATAAACGGGCGAGGAACGCGTACAGGGAAAAGTTTTCGCGCATCAAAATGTTGGCGGTATTTTTCAGGACAAATATCGACTAACTGAAGGAGTTCTTCAGGATTTGTTACAACGTTTGCTAACTCTTTTTGCCAAGAAGTGTGCAATTGATCATGAATTTGGGTTATTATTTGCGGCATTTCTGACAATCTCTGTATAAATAAAGAGCATAATTAATTATGGCTAATTTCAGTACTAACCAATTTAAAGCTGGTCTTAAGTTAATGATCGATGGCGAACCTTGTAACGTATTAGAAAATGAATACGTAAAACCAGGTAAAGGCCAAGCGTTCAACCGTGTTAAAATTCGCAAGCTAATCTCAGGTAAAGTTTTAGAAAAAACATTCCGCTCTGGCGATTCATGTGAAGGCGCAGATGTCATGGATTCTGAGTTAGGTTATTTATATTCTGACGGTGAATTCTGGCATTTTATGAATAATGAAACCTTTGAGCAAGTTGCAGCTGACGAAAAAGCAGTAGGCGATGCAGTTAAATGGTTAAAAGAAGAAGACGTTTGTATTATTACTTTCTGGAATGGTTCTCCGATTTCAGTAACACCGCCAAACTTCGTTGAATTAGAAGTAGTTGAAACTGATCCAGGCCTTAAAGGTGATACCGCAGGCACTGGCGGTAAGCCAGCAACATTAAGTACCGGCGCTGTTGTACGTGTACCATTATTCGTACAGATTGGTGAAATTGTAAAAGTAGATACGCGTTCAGGTGAATACGTGTCACGTGCGGGTAAGTAGTTTACTTATAGCAATATAAATCGATACTGATTTCTGAAAGCCTGCATATTTGCAGGCTTTTTTATGCGCGGAACGTCGCTATCATATCCGATTTTATCGCACATCTTTGGCTTGGCGATAGACGCGCTCACACTTCGACTGCTTCGCGCTCAGTGCGAACGCTAAAATATTCACCCTTGAGTAAGTGATAGCCTTAAGTGTTGTAGCCGAACGTTCAAAATACTCCGTTCGCCCAGAGTAGGAGGAACGACGTATCGAAGGGGCATTTACACTTCGACTGCTTCGCGCTCAGTGCGAACGCTAAAATATTCAGTCTTGCGTAAGTGATAGCCTTAAGTGTTGTGGCCGAACGTTCAAAATATTCCGTTCGCCCAGAGTAGGAGGAATTACGTATCGAAGGGTGGAATCGCTGAAAAACAAAAAAGGGGACTGTTACGTCCCCTGAATATTCAATCTACTGATTCAACAAAGTTACTTTTTGTTTTTTAGATGCTCAATAAAATAATCTGCCATCATCGTTTTCAAATGAAGTGTAGTGCCCGGCCCTTCATAAATGCCATGACTACGGTTAGGGTACGACATAAAATCAAACTGACGATTGTGTTTAACCAGTTCGTTAATCAAACGCTCTGCACCTTGGTAATGTACATTGTCGTCGCCTGTACCATGAACGAGTAACAACTTACCTTGTAAGTTCTTCGCGTGTGTAATAGGCGAACCCTGTTTGTATCCTTCTTCATAGTCTGGCAACAAGCCTGAATAGCGTTCCTGATAAATGGTATCGTATAAGCGCTGATCTGGCACTGGCGCTAGTGAAATACCAACATGGTATTGCTCTGGGTAGCGGAATAGCATGTTGAGTGTCATCGAGCCGCCACCTGAGTGACCCCAAATGCCAACACGATCAGTGTCGATAAACGACCAGCGTTTTGCCATTTCTTTTAATGCATCTGATTGATCTCGTGATGATTTTACGCCAACTTCACCATAAATAGACTTACGCCAATCTCTGCCTTTCGGGGCTCTAGTGCCTCGGTTATCGATTGAAGCAATGATGAAGCCTTGCTCGGTCATCATTTGATCCCAAAGGTAAGAACTGCCACGCCATCTGTCTTGAACTGTTTGTCCCCATGGTTCGCCGTAAACGTAAAAAATGATGGGGTATTTCTTAGTTTTATCGAAGTTTGCTGGCTTCATTAAGTAACCATCTAATACAACTCCGTCTTGTGCTTTAACTTGGAAAAACTCAGTGCTTGGTCGATTTAGCTTGCTCAATTGATTAATAAGCTTTTGATTGTCCATCATTAAGTGTTTTTCTTGATGGCCATCTACTTTAATCAGGCGTTTTTGTGCAGGTTGTTCAAACGTGGAGTGTGTATGAATCGCCCACTCACCGTTGTCAGACATTTGGTAGCTATTTGAACCGGCAAACGCTTTAGGCGTAACCCGCTGATTAACCACAGAGGCATCAAGTTTACTTCTGTAAAGGTAACGCTGGGCGACGTTGTCAGGCGACGCAATAAAGTAAAGCCAGCCATTGTCTTCATCGATTGCCTGAATGCTGACTACGTCAAAGTCTCCGTTAGTTAGGTTAAGGACTTCTTTGCCATCACGCGAGATTCGGTAAAGATGACGCCAACCCGAACGTTCACTCGTCCAAATAAAGCTATTGCCGTTATCTAACCATCTTGCATCGTCGTAAAAGTCGAGGAAATGTTCCTCTTCTTCGGTCATGATTTTTGTAAAGTTACCGTTAGAGGCATTGGTTAGATACAAGTGATTAGTATCTTGCTTGCGGTTAACATGCTGAATTAACACTTGCTCGCTGTTGCCTGACCAGTTCATGCGCGGAATGTACATGTTGCGAGAATTGTTCGGTAAATTTGCCCACACAGTTTTGGTGCTTGATACGTCAACAATACCTATTTTAGCCAAGGCATTAGTTTCACCAACTTTTGGGTAAGGGAATTTGGTAATGGTAGGGTAAAGTTCATCGGTATTGTTGATCATGATGAAGTCTTTACTACCGCTGGTATCTAACTGCCAATAGGCAATCTTTTGACCATCAGGGCTCCAACGAAAGCCATCTCGAATGGTAAACTCTTCTTCGTAAACCCAGTCGAATAAACCGTTTATACGACCGTCTTGTGCATCATTAGTGAGTTGTTTAATGTTGCCTGTTGTTAGCGATTCGACAAAAATTTCGTTACCTGTGACATAAGCAACGTTTTCGCCGTTTGGTGAGAATTTCGCAAACATCAATGCGCTAGGTTCGGCATTCTTACCCCCAAGCTGCTTGAGTGTATTTTTAGCTATATCAAGTACCCAATAGTCACCTCGACTATTTGAACGCCATACCCGCTTACTGTTGGTGTAGATGAGTAACTTAGAACGGTCTGCCGACCAGATGTAATTATTAATCTTAAGTGGTGCTTCTGCGCCTTCTGGCGTAAGCTGACTGGCAGAAATAAGCACTTCGCGAGCTAAGGTTTCTGGATTATACAAAACGATATCTTTGCCTATGCTGACTTCCTTGCCTTCATCGTTTTGTTTTTTAGCGGCAGAAGATTCAACAGCTGTATAGCCTGAACCATCTTCTAACCAGCGAATACGGCCAATGTAATCAGAGCTGAACTCATGATCTTTATAAATTCGCTCAAGTGTTAGTGATTGAGTGGATGATTGTGCTTCTTTTGCCGGCGTTGATGCCGACATAGTGGTAGTTTGACAGCCTGCAATTGCCAGCGATATTGAAGCGAGCGCAAACCATGTTGACAGTTTAGTGTTATTCATATGTATTCCCCTGAAATAGCTCAGATACTTTAAATTGTATACAATTCAAAGGCAACATTAGCGGTCGGAGTTTTACTACTTAATATCGCAAATAATTTTGAACAATGATGAAAAAGTGTGGTTGAAATCTACTGATTTGCCCTTATTTTATCTGAACATGTTGTTTTAGGATCTTAATATGCAGTATGCACTCGAAATTACTGGGTTAGAAAAAATCTATAAAGGTGGCTTGCAAGCGCTACGAGGAATCGATCTTAAGGTAAAAAAAGGGGATTTTTTCGCATTGCTTGGGCCAAATGGTGCCGGAAAATCAACAACGATTGGTATTATTACTTCATTGGTTAACAAAACCAAAGGCAAAGTTTCTGTGTTTGGGCACGACATTGACACAGAATTAGAAGCCGCAAAAAGTCATATTGGTTTGGTTCCACAAGAATTCAACTTTAACCAATTTGAATCACTCACCAAAATATTGGTGAATCAAGCCGGATACTATGGTGTTGAGCGAAAGTTAGCACATGAACGTGCTGAAAAATACCTCAAAAAACTCGACTTATGGGACAAAAAAGACACTGCGGCTAGAATGTTGTCGGGTGGAATGAAGCGTCGATTAATGATCGCCAGAGCCTTGATGCATGAGCCCAAAATCTTAATCCTAGATGAGCCAACTGCTGGCGTAGACATTGAACTGCGTCGTTCAATGTGGGAATTTCTCAGAGAGTTAAACCAGCAAGGTATTACGATTATCTTAACCACGCATTATCTGGAAGAAGCAGAAATGCTGTGCCGCAATATTGCGATTATTGATTCAGGTGTCATAGTTGAAGACACCGACATGAAATCGTTACTGGCTAAGTTAGACTTAGAAACATTTGTATTGGATTGCCGACAAACGGATATCACGCCAAAACTGGATGGTTTTCAATATCGAGTAGTAGATGATCACACTTTTGAAGTCGACGTGAGAAAATCGCAGAGCATTAATCAAGTGTTTGCGCAATTAACTGATCAAGGTATAGACGTATTAAGTATGCGTAACAAAAGTAATCGCTTAGAAGAGTTGTTTGTGAGTCTTGTTGGCTCTGGACAAACAGAATCCGCAAGTCAACAACAGGGAGCCAAATAACATGTCGTCAACTCGTAATTTGGTGGCTTTGAAAAGCATCATGCACAAAGAGGTGCATCGGTTTATGCGCATTTGGGTGCAAACCTTGGTACCACCAGCAATTACAATCAGTTTGTATTTTGTGATTTTTGGTTCATTAATTGGATCACGCATTGGTGAAATGGGCGGGTTCGATTATATGTCGTTTATTGTACCTGGCCTGATCATGATGAGCGTTATTACCAATTCATATTCAAACGTTGCCTCATCGTTTTTTAGCGCGAAATGGCAACGCAATGTCGAAGAAATGTTGGTAGCGCCAGTACCTAACTGGGTCATCGTAGCTGGTTATGTTGGCGGTGGTATGGCACGAGGTATTCTGGTGGGATTAATTGTAACGTTTGTTGCATTATTTTTTGTCGATATTCAGATACACAACATTTGGGTGATTATTGCGACGGTAAGTTTGACCTCGGCCACGTTTGCGCTAGGTGGATTGATTAATGCTATTTTTGCTGGCTCATTCGATGATATTTCAATTATCCCAACCTTTGTATTGACGCCATTAACGTATTTAGGTGGTGTTTTTTATTCAATCAGCTTGCTACCTGAATTTTGGCAAGGGGTGTCGCAAGCCAACCCGATTGTTTACATGGTTAATGCATTTCGCTATGGCTTTTTGGGAATAACGGATGTTGATTTAACTATCGCGTTTGGCGTGCTTGGGGTATTCATTGTTGCCTTATTTGCTATTGCGATGACACTTATCACCAAAGGCATAGGGTTAAGAAGCTAATGGTAACAGCTGATACACCGCAAGGGGATTCTAAAGCGATTGTAACCAATCAAACTGGTATACATGACAATCTCGAAAGCATCGTAAACAAACACTTGGCACACCCTTCACAAAAGCCGTATCAGGAGCATACTGTTGCGGCATTTGAAGAGGTGAACGCTAAAGTTAATGCGCATAATGGCCCGATAATCTTAGACTCGTGCTGTGGTGTTGGACAGAGTACTCGCTTAATTGCTAAGCAGCACCCAGATGCGCTTGTTATTGGTGTAGATAAGTCAGCACACCGCATTAATCGCAATGTAGAAGAGGTTGCTGCTGAAGATGGTAAGCCGGTTGAAAATTATGTGCTGGTGAGAGCTGATTTGAATGATTTTTATCGTTTGGTGGTTCAACATCAGTGGCAGGTAGCTAAGCACTATATTTTGTATCCGAACCCTTGGCCTAAGTCTAAACATATTCGTCGACGCTGGCACGGTAGTGCGGTATTTCCTGAAATCATACAAGTGGGACAAGCAATCATATTGCGCAGCAATTGGCGCTTATACTTGGAAGAATTTCAGTTTGCGGCACAATTAACGGGCTTGCATGGCAGCATTACTGAAGTAGAAGGCAGTGCGCCTTTAACACCGTTTGAAGCCAAATATAAAGCGAGCGGGCAAACTTGTTGGCAGCTTAGTTTCCAGCGCTAAAATCAATTGCTTTTTATCTCTAATTATTCTTTGTTAATTATTAGTCATATTTACTTTATTGTGGTGAATATGACTAATCACTTTTTCCCATTTAAATATTGTGTATATTGTTAAGTTATTGTTTTTACTTGTTTTGTTTGGGTTGGCACAAAGGTTGTAATGTTCGTGTAAAGTTAATGAGGAGAACAGAACATGACTGACAATATCAAAAAAAATGTAATGATGATGGCATTAAGTAGCTTAGCAATCGTTGAATTAGGTTTGGTGTATTTAGCAACATTAATGTCATAAGCAGCGAAATAACGCAAAAAAGCGAGACTTTTGCTGCATTTTTTATTAAAGTGCCGCTCTTATTTGAGTTATCTTTTGGCTTGTGTTCTAGTTAAATCTGAAGAACCGAGTGCAATATAGTGAAAGAGTATGACGGCATCGAAAAATGTGGTTCAGGCAACGGCGACGGAAGAGTCGTTAATTCGCATCTTTACCATACCAGAAGCGCCTAGTTCAACGATTGGCAAAATAGAACAAGAAATCTCGCAAAACCTTGCGGGCTTTTTGAACGAGCATATCGTTGCCAAGGAACAATTGCTAAGTGAAATTGAAAAAGATTTCGCTGATTCGCAGATACCTGAACAACCTACTTTTGTTTCTGATCATATGCGTCACCTGCTTGATAAGTTAGTGGCACAATCAGTACACACCTCAAGCCCGAGCTTTATTGGGCATATGACATCAGCACTTCCTTACTTCATTCTTCCATTGTCTAAATTAATGGTGGGACTGAACCAGAACTTGGTAAAAATTGAAACGTCCAAAGCTTTTACGCCGTTGGAACGCCAAGTATTGGGGATGATGCATCGCCTTGTTTATCGCAATAGTGACGATTTTTATCAATCATGGATGCATAGCGCCAATCACTCGTTAGGCGCGTTTTGCTCTGGCGGTACTGTGGCCAACTTAACGGCACTGTGGGTCGCGCGTAATAATCTCCTAAAGGCTGATGGTAATTTTAAGGGTGTAGCCCGTGAAGGCTTGTTTAAAGCGCTTAAACATTATCAGTACGATGGCTTAGCAATCTTGGTATCGTCACGCGGTCATTATTCACTGAAGAAATCTGCGGATGTTTTGGGTATAGGACAGGACAGCGTGATTGCCATCCCTACGGATGAGAATAATAAGATTGACCTTGATGCTTTACGGGACAAGTGTGATGAGCTAACACGCAAAAATATCCGCATATTGAGTATTGTTGGCGTAGCAGGCACTACGGAAACGGGTAATGTTGACCCCTTAGAAGAAATGGCAGAAATTGCGCGTAAGTATCAAACACATTTTCACGTGGATGCTGCTTGGGGTGGGGCAACGCTTTTGTCATCGCGTTATCGTTCGTTATTAAAAGGGGTGGAGTTAGCTGACTCGGTCACTATTGATGCGCACAAACAAATGTATGTACCTATGGGCGCTGGACTCGTCGTGTTTAAGAATCCTGCATCGGTAGCCGCAATCGAACATCACGCAGAATATATACTTCGTAAGGGCTCAAAAGATTTAGGGAGCCATACGTTAGAAGGCTCGCGACCAGGCATGGCGATGCTGGTTTATTCAAGCCTGAATATTATTAGTCGACCGGGTTATGAATTGCTGATCAATCAAAGTATCGAAAAAGCGAAATATTTTGCCGAATTAATTAGCGCACACGCTGACTTTGAGTTAGTGACCGCACCTGAACTGTGCTTATTGACGTATCGCTATAACCCTCAAAATGTACAAGCGTATTTGAACCGTTGCTCAGACGAACAAATGCTTGAAGCAAACGAATACCTTGATAAATTGACCAAATTTGTTCAAAAACGTCAACGTGAAAACGGTAAGTCGTTTGTTTCGCGTACGCGTATTGAAGTTAAACGTTATAACAACCAGAAAATTTTGGTCTTTAGAGTTGTGTTGGCAAACCCATTAACGTCGAAGGCAATTTTGCAGGATATTCTGGAAGAGCAAGTTGAATTGGCACAAGAAAGTGAAACCTTTTTACCAATGCTTCATCAGCTTTCTGCGCAATAGCACGCGCTTTAATAATTAATAAGAAACCAGCAATAAATGCTGGTTTTTTTTATGGGGAGATAATGGCGAATCGTTAGCCTAATCCGAATGTCCTGAGCTTGACGAAGGGGCTGAGTAGGAGGTACGACGTATCCATTTCTCCGTTCATCCCGAGTAGGAGATACGACGTATCGAAGGACACCCAATGCGAGCGCTCACACTTCGACTGCTGCGCGCTCTGCGCGAACGGTCGGCTCTATCCGAATGTCCTGAGCTTATCTATGTGTTTCGAGTTACCTGTAGATTATCGATTAAACGGGCTTTTCCACAATGCGCTGCGGCTAGAATAACTAATTCGGTGTCATCTTCGCTTGCTGGTTGAAGCGTGCGCGCGTGACAAATGTGGATATAGTCTGTCTTTAGTCCGGCATTGTCGATATACGTCGCCGCTTGCTTAGCAAGACCGATGAAATCGGTGTTATCTTGTATCGCTTCGGCTAACCATTGAATATTCTGTGCCAGTGCAGGCGCAATCTTTAACTCTTCTTCAGTTAAGTAGCCATTACGAGAACTCAATGCTAAACCTGATTTTTCTCTGACCGTTGCTACTGGAACAATCTCGATTGGCATCGATAAATCTTCTACCATCGTTTGAATAACCTGTACCTGCTGATAATCTTTCAGGCCAAAACAGGCAACGTCAGGCTGCACAAGGTTAAACAACTTACACACGACGGTTGCTACGCCACGAAAATGCCCCGGGCGACTCTCGCCACAATAGCCTTCGGATACGTTTGGTACTTCAACATAGCTTTGCTTGTCTAACCCTTTAGGGTAGATAATTTCTGGCGTCGGTGTGAAAAGTAAGTCTGTACCTTCAGCGCGTAACTTTTCTTGATCGGCTTCCATCGTACGCGGGTAACTATCGATGTCTTCGTTGGCACCAAACTGCATAGGGTTTACGAATATGCTCGCTACGACCTTGTCAGCGTGCTTGTGCGCCTCTGTAATTAATGAAATGTGTCCCGCGTGAAGGTTACCCATCGTAGGTACAAACGCAATTTTATGACCTTCACGACGCCATTGTGAAATAACGTCACGTAAATCGGAAATATTACTTACTGTTTTCATCGTCAGATTACTTAAAAATATGCTCTGGGCCAGGGAAGTTACCCGCTGAAACTTCACTAATGTATAGTTCGATAGCTTTTTTAATATCGCCAGTATCGACCAAAAAGTTACGAGAGAATTTAGGCATATAGCTGCACGATATACCTAATGCATCGTGCATAACCAAGATTTGGCCGTCAGTATCTTTACCTGCACCAATGCCAATCGTTGGAATATCAATAGCGTCGCTGATCGCTTTACCTAGTTCACTAGGAATACATTCAAGTACCAGCAATTGTGCACCAGCCGCTTCAACCGCTTTCGCGTGTTCTATCATTTGCTCGGCTTGTGCCTGATCGCGGCCTTGAACTTTGAATCCACCAAATACGTTGACCGACTGCGGTGTTAACCCTAAATGTGCACACACTGGGATACCACGTTCTACCAAACCTTTAATCGTGTCTACTAACCACGCACCACCTTCCATTTTGACCATGCTCGCACCTGCCTGCATTAGCTTGGTTGCATTGGCATAGGCTTGTTCTTTCGTCGCGTAGGTCATAAATGGCATATCACTGATGATTAAGGTATTTTCAACGCCACGTTTCACACATTGTGTGTGATAAGCCATGTGTTCGATATCTACAGGTAGCGTATCATCTTGCCCTTGTAATACCATGCCTAGTGAATCACCGATTAAAATAGCGTGAATACCTGCCTGATCGAAGAGTTTTGCAAAGCTGGCATCGTAAGCAGTGATTGTTGAAATCTTTTCACCCTGCGTTTTCATTTTGCGTAGGGTAGCGGTTGTAATTTTCGCCATGTGTATTTCCAAATATTAAGACGGAACAATTCTAACGTAATTTACTATGAATTTTTAGTCCATTTGTTGGGATATTGTTAGCAAGTGATTTGATCTCGCTTTGATCGGGCAATATTAGATCGGGGGCAATTTCAGCAAGTGGCAGCAGAACAAATTCACGCTCTTTCATGCCGTAATGAGGAACGATGAGCCTTTCGCTGTTAATCACTTGGTCACCGAACAACAGAATGTCCAAGTCGAGTGTTCGAGCACCCCATCTTTCTTCTTTACGCACTCGTCCGCCCGCTAACTCTATCGCTTGAAGTGCATCTAAAAGTTCAATTGGCGATAATTCAGTAGCCAACTTAACCACTGCATTCATATAATCTGGTTGGTCTTGTGGTCCCATTGGACGGCTGAAATACAAAGACGATGAAGCGATCAGTTGCGTTCTAGGGATACTTTCTAACGCAATCAACGCTTGTCTTATTTGCTGTTCGGGATCTCCTAGGTTACTTCCTAAGCCGACAAAAGCTATCTGCATGATTTAGCCTCAGTTTGTATGATTGTTCTGGCAATACCCTAATTGGTACTCGTATCTTTTGATGCGCTTGTACGTGTGCGGCGTCTCTTGCGAGTAGTTCGTCGTGGTGCCCCAGACTTACCAACGCTTTTGATCATCAATTGCTGTGTTTCAAAGTTACTTGATTGAAAATCTGTCCACCATTTCGCCAGTTCGGTAAGTTTACTGCGCTCATTCTCATGTTCAACTTCTGCCAATAGCAATAAGAAGTCATAACCCGCGCGAAACTTAGGATGTTCTAATGTTTTGAATGCACGTTTGCCTTCGCGCTTTGACAATTTGTCTTGTAGCATCCAAATGTCTTTAATAACGGCTTGGAAACGTTTCGGAATCGCGATGCTTTGTTGTTGCTCTGACATGATTTCACTGTAAGCAGCAAAAAATGCGTCTTGTGGTGTCAGTTGGCCATCTTCACGAAGTCGCTTAGCTAATGTTTGTAGTGGATACCATAGCATCACCGCAAATAAAAAGGCCGGTGTTACGCGTTTGTCACGGTTGATGCGATCGTCTGTGTTGAACAATGCTTTAGCGATTAAAGCTGGCAAATAGGGCTCTGATTGATCGTTAAGCGTGCGCTCAACAATCGGGAAAAAGTGCTCGAATAATTGGTAGTGCCTAAGCTGGGCGAAGTTCTCGCTTGCTTTGCCCGACAAAAACATTTTGTTGAACTCTTCAAACATTCTTGCTGGAGGAATATTGTTAAGCAATGGTGCCAATTCTAAAATTGGTTGCTCTGTGGCCTTCGCGATTGTCATGTCGAGCTTAGTCGCGAATCGAATGGCGCGTAACATACGCACTGGATCTTCGCGATAGCGCGTTTCAGGATCACCAATGAGTTGTATCGTGCGATCCTCGATATCCTTTACACCATTGGCAAAGTCATACACCTTAAAATCAGAAACTGAGTAATAGAGCGCGTTTATAGTAAAGTCGCGTCGTTCTGCGTCTTCTTCAATCGTGCCGTATATGTTATCGCGAAGTAGCATGCCGTGTTCACTTTGCTTAGACACTTTTTGGCATTTAGCCTTTTCATCTTCATTGTCATGATGACCTCGAAATGTTGCCACTTCGATAATTTCTCTACCAAAAACAATGTGCGCTAAACGAAATCGACGACCAATTAATCGGCAATTTCTAAAGAGCGATTTAATTTGTTCAGGTGTAGCATTTGTTGCAATATCAAAATCTTTCGGTTGCAATCCCAGCAAAATGTCACGTACACCGCCGCCAACTAAGTAAGCCTCGTATCCATTATTATTTAGTCGGTACATGACTTTCAGCGCGTTAGCTGATAGTTGCTTGCGAGAGATTGGGTGCTGCTCCCGCGTAAGAATTTTTGGTGATGCAAAGTCGACTTTAGCAACGGATTTTGTGCCTTTGGCGAGTACCTTTTTGCACAAATTGATAACACGATTAATAATAATAAACCTCAATAACGCTATATTCGCCGAGTATAGTCGGCATTAGATAATTTTTTACTCTGCAAAGCGACGCATTCATGATTGTGTCGTTTTGAATAGATTTTCTGCCGCGCGATCATATAACAGAGTGACAAAAAAGAGAATGAAAAAACGACAATTTCACTGGTTAAAGTGTGATTTCTAGTTGTTTGGGGACGTTTTCGCGTTGCCAATGGTTAATTGCCCATTGAATTATTTCATCCACCGTAGCGTCTATTAGCGCTTTTTCTGGCTGTTGACCTAAAAATGCCAGTGCGTGTATCAACGAGGGTTGTGGGTTATTGATGGAAATGGCTGGCGCCTTGTTTTGCTTGCTTAGTTTATAACCTTCATCGGTTACCGCTAAAGGGACGTGCCCGAATTGTGGTGCAGGCTTATGGAGAATTTTGTAAAAGCTAAGCTGTCTAGCGGTGGGTTCAAGTAGATCACAACCGCGAATAACATGTGTGATTTGTTGAAATATGTCATCTAGTACCACGGCCAATTGATAGGCAAACAAGCCATCTCGGCGCAAAATAATAAAATCTTCGCCAGCTAATTTTGCATCACAGCTAACGTTACTTTGGAAAATATCTTGATATTGTGCGTATTGGTAGGGGTTTATAACCCGAATGGCACTGTGCTCTTTAGGACGTTCAAGTGTTCTGCAATGCCCTTGGTATATACCACCTATTGCCTTGATTTGCGCACGTGTGCACTGGCAGTAATATGCTGTTTTTTCATCGAATAACTGTTCGATTACCGACCAGTAGTAGTCAGATTGCTTACTTTGGTATAGGACGTCTTCATCCCAGTACAAACCGTGAGCTTCAAGTGTTGTAAGAATGCTTTTATCAGCGCCGGGCTGTTCTCGTGGGGGATCGATGTCTTCGATGCGGATAAGCCACTTACCTTGGTGATGCCGTGCATCAAGAAAGCTAGCTAGAGCAGCAATAAGTGAACCAAAATGAAGTTCTCCAGAGGGAGAGGGAGCAAAGCGACCACGATAGGATTCGGGTCGCTTTATTGATGACGTTAACATCTGTTAGGCAATTAACCTGCCATTTGACGTTCTTTGATCTCTGCTAAGGTCTTACATTCGATACAAAGATCGGCTGTCGGTCTTGCTTCTAATCGACGGATGCCAATTTCAATACCACATGTTTTACAGAAGCCAAAATCATCTTCTTCGATTAGTTGTAGTGTTTTCTCAATCTTTTTGATGAGTTTACGTTCACGGTCACGCGTACGCAATTCAAGGCTGAACTCTTCTTCTTGAGCAGCGCGATCAACAGGATCAGGGAAATTCGCAGCTTCATCTTGCATATGCATTACGGTGCGATCTACTTCTTCGCGAAGTTGAGCACGCCAAGCTTCAAGAATTTTCTTGAAGTGCTTTAATTGCTCGGCGTTCATATATTCTTCGTTAGGCTTTTCTTGGTATGGCTCAACGCCGGCTAATGCCAAAATACCTAATGCTTTTTTGTTTGGCATGCTTATTCTCCTAATGCTACATAGACCATCACGTGCGAACTTTTATTTGTTGCTCAGCACCTACTGGTTGCAATTGCCAATTATTAATAGATCTGAATTTCAGACTATATTGTGTTGTCTATTCTCAATTTCAAGGAGTTAACCAAAAAAAATTGCAAATGCTAACTCTCCAAATACAACAATGACCCTAGCCACAATGATTTAGTAACTAGCGCAAGCTAGCTCTTTTAGCAAGTTTTTAGGGCTGTAGTCAATTCTTTTCGTCGGCAAAAGCAGCTTAACCATTAATTATGACATCAATTTTCGAATTTAGTGCGATTTCGCTTATTTTTCCAGCTTGTTCAGTTCTAATATCGGTACATGCCATTTTATAGGCAATGACTTCTACACCAGCCTTTGCTGCTTGAATCAGAAGTTCGCTATACGTTGGATCGAGGTGTGCGGCTGCGCTAACGCTATTAATGCCTGTATGTAAAACTGCAAATAGTAAGACTGCGCGTTTACCTTGTTGCGCAATTTCCATGAGTTCGCGTAAATGTTTTTGTCCGCGCGTTGTTACGGTATCTGGGAAGTAACCTTGTTGATTTTCTAACAATGTAACGCTTTTCACTTCAACATAGGTTTCGTTGGCGTTTTCGTCTACAAGCCAAAAATCTACTTTGCTGTTTTCGTTGCCGTATTTAACTTCGCGTTTGAGTTGTTGAACATTTTTTAGCTCTTTTATTTTGTCATCTAATATAGCCTGTTCTGCGAGCTGGTTGGCCCTGATGGTGTTGATGCAAATCAGATGGTTGTCAGAGGTTTGTGTGAACTCCCAGCTGTGAGGATATTTACGCTTAGTATTACTGGATGTGCTGTACCAGATTGTTGATTGTGAGGCAGCACAGCCTGTCATGGCACCGGTATTAGCGCAGTGAATCGTAGACGTTTCTCCATTCTCGAAGGTAACATCGGCAAGAAAGCGTTTATAGCGTTTAAGTAAGGTGGCAGATTGTAATTGCAGTGTAATAGGCATAAGCGTTTGGCGTTTATTTGATTCGTTTGAGCTGTAGTGAGCAATAGTGAGGCATGATAGCGTGTCGTGAATGTTTGTTCTAACTGATCTTTAATCTTTCTATTTGGTATTTAATGTGAGCTATGCCCTTGAATTGCACGATATTGTAACAATTAATAAATGAAGCGAATAATTTCTCAATGTTAAGGAATTCCAATGACTCAAGTAGCCAATATTATTTTGTCGTCAGCAACCACTGACACTTCATGGCAAGCCAAAAACTCAGTTCAGATCATCAAAGGTGATATTTTTATTGTTGTAGATGAAAAGCACCCACACCGTATGAGACAAATACAAAAAGCTGGGCGTTCTATCGAAAAAATGGGCGTAGCGCATGCAAGATTAATTGGCGAGCAGTGGTGTACAGACAGTCAATGGGCGTTTGCGCTGGGCTTTACTTGTGTGGATAAGCTTACCAATGTTGAATTTACCGGTGAAGAACAAACGATTAATGAATTAAACGATAAACTTGCCGTGTATGCGTGGAGTCGTGACTTAACCAATCAAACACCAGCACAGTTATTCCCACTCTCGCTTGCAGAAAAAGCATCTGAGTATATTAAGGCGCAGGCACCGGCTTACGTTACGTCAAAGGTGATTAGCGGTGAAGACCTAGTAGAAGCTAACTGGATGGGTATTTATAACGTAGGTAAAGGCAGTATTAATCCCCCTTGTTTAGTCGAAATTGATTACAACCCCGGTGGTGATGAAAGTGCACCTGTCGCGGTAAGTCTTGTCGGCAAAGGGATTACCTTTGACAGTGGAGGCTACAGTATCAAACCGAGTGAAGGTATGTTTGATATGAAAGCGGATATGGGGGGCGCGGCAGTGGTTACAGGTGCTTTGGCGTTGGCCATTCGTCAAGGTCTTAACAAGCGCGTGAAGTTATTTTTATGCTGTGCTGAAAACATGGTTAGCCGTGACGCATACAAGCTAGGAGACATCATAACTTATAAGAATGGTGTTACTTGTGAAGTGGCCAACACTGATGCCGAAGGTCGCATAGTTCTGGCAGATGGCTTAATGGCAGCCAGTGAAACTAAGAGTCCGATAATCATTGATGCCGCGACGTTAACGGGAGCGGCTGTCTCTGCTACGGGGGGTGACTACACTGCATTGTTCGCTTTGGATCAAGACGCTGCTGAATCTGCCAAACAGTCAGCGGCAAAAGTCAATGAACCTATCTGGCAATTGCCATTGGAATCTTGGCATCAGGAAAAATGTCCTTCTGCCTTTGCTGATACAGCAAATAGCCGCACACAAAAGGGCGGTGGTGCTGGTGGTGCGAGCAATGCAGCAGGCTTCTTATCGCGTTTCGTGCGTGATGATGGCAAGGGCTGGGTACACTTAGACTTGGCTGGTGCATACAATGGTACGGCAAACGGTTATTGGGCAGCTGGCGCGACAGGTATTAGTATTGCTACGATTGCTGACATGATGACAAAATAGTAACCAGTATCCATCATAGTCAATATGACAACGTACTATTTGGCATGAGAAATGTGTAAATTGGTGCTCAGCTATCTAGTGCGTTGTGATACGTAATCGGTTAACCAAGACTTTGCGGCATATATATCAGCAAATACATGGAAGGTAACATCACATGCGTGGTATATGCGTTTTAGTTGCATTTGCTGAATATCGGCAAGGTTGCTGTCGATGATGACACTGGCATTGGCTATCATGCCATGTTCGACACGGTATTTAGTCATCTTAATGAGCGCGGCTTCAGCGTCAGGTGAAAACACACTGTTGCCATAAAATGTAGCTAGTAACCCCCATGGTCTTCCTGACAATATTTTGCAAGCATCGTACATGTCTTCAAGATATCGTTCAGTAACATCGTCAGTAAAAGGCCCGTGAGCGTCCACAACGAGTATTTGCCCGTCGGGCGTTATCTTGTATTTTCCTTCCGCAGCTAAATTCATCCTATTTTACCGTTTTGTTAGGTTGTTTAATAAGGGGAAGCTAGCATTAGCATGATTAAATCATGCTGCCAAGTAAGCAGATTTTTATAATTTTTCAAGAATTTCTTTAAGTAAAATCAAGTGTTTGATTTTATACGCCAAGTTTTCAGTGGCGTGTATTTTACGCCATTTTTCGTACTGACCGATTCATATAAACTGAGCGAATGAATGTTGATTGTTAATGAAAAGGGCGAGTATTCAGGCATATATTTTGCCTTTCTAGCGACTGTTAAATGGGGAAAGTAAGGGCGATTTTCCTGATGAATTTTCAAGTCATTTGCCGCTTGTGATAGGTTGTTGGCGAGTTTACGAAATACTTCTGGGAATAGGGTGAATCCGAGGTATAACACTTGTGGTTTTTTAAATAGCCCAATGCAATTTGCGATGACGATATTGTCATCGCGCGATAACGTTGAATAAGTGTGAAACCAATTATCGACAATATTATTAAGTGCTTGCGCGTGAGGGTTAGAAATATTTCCCATGAAACATAGTGTGATGTGAAAATTATCTGCCATAACCGGACGAAAATGTTCAATGATCGGTTGTCGTATAGCTTCTATGCGTTTTTTATCCGAGGGAAGAATGTCTAAGGCATAAAATAAGCGCTTATTCATAGAAATCGTGACACGTGAGCTGATTAATTACTTCCATCCTAACTTGCTTTCAAAGTCGGAATCGAGTTTTTTAGCAAAATCTTTCGCTGAAATTGCCACCTGCTCCAGCTTTTTATCTTCTTCTGTTTCTGGTTGATAACTGTCGACTGTAATTGGAAAACCTGACTCATCAATTGCCATAAATGTGATAAAGCAGCGATTAGTGATTACCGTACGGTTATTTTTTGGATCGCCCGCACGCACGACCACATATATATGCATACTACTTTTTCCCGTATGAATTATTCGAGCAGTTATGGTGACCATTTGACCGACTAAAATTGGGCGGATAAAACGAATACCGTTGGCAGACACTGTGACGCAATAACGGCGACTCCACTGAGCGGCGCAGGCGTAAGACGCCTGATCGATCCATTTCATCACCATGCCGCCGTGTACTTTACCGCCAAAATTAACATCTGTGGGTTCCGCTAAAAAGCAAAACTCGACTTGATTGCTCTGTTTCATATTTGGGTCTAATTTATTGAAACCTATTAATAACTATAGACATTAATTACTCATTGGCGAATTGACGTCCTGTACAAGACCCTAAATTAAGCACCGAACTTGAGAATATCGCTGCGGAATTCACTCACCGTTTTAAGGGGCATGTCGCAGGCAGTATCTATTTTGATATACTTGCGCACCACATATGACAGACTCAGGTTTTTTGACTTTGCTGCCAATAGATGACTATTTACCCGAACTGATTGACCAACTGACCAAACACACTAGCTTAGTTTTACAAGCTGAGCCCGGTGCAGGTAAGTCAACGGCAGTGCCGTTAGCGTTACTTAATGCAGACGCGTTTGCTGATAAAAAAATTGTCATGCTAGAGCCTCGACGCGTCGCTGCGAAATCTATTGCGCATTACCTTTCATCACTATTGGGCGAAAAAGTCGGACAAACAATCGGTTATCAGGTAAGAAATGAACACAAAGTTTCTTCAAGTACCCGGCTGGAAATTGTCACGGAAGGGGTACTAACTCGCAGATTACAGCAAGATCCTGAATTAACAGATATTGGCTTGGTTATTTTTGATGAATTTCATGAGCGTTCAATTCATGCTGACTTGGCACTAATGTTGTGTTTGGAAGTTCAGGAGGCTTATCGTCAAGATCTCAGAATGTTGGTGATGTCGGCAACTATTGATGGTGAACAAATCGCTCGCTATTTAGGACGTGTGCCAGTCATGAATTGCCCGGGGCGAACACATCCAGTAACCGTTAAACATCATGCTAGCACGCAATCGCCACTTGCGGCGCAAGTTATTAAAGCGTTAGGTCGGGTCCTTGCTGAAACCCTTGATGGGGATGTACTCGTATTTTTGCCGGGGCAAGCTGATATCAAGCGCTGTCTTCAATTAGCCGACGAATCACTACAAGGACAGGCAGAATACTTGCCGTTGTATGGCGGGCTAACTCTTGCGCAACAGGAGCGCGTGCTGCACAGAAATACTGATATGCGTCGCAGAGTAATTTTCTCAACCAATATTGCTGAAACTAGTTTGACCATTGAAGGGAGCACGACAGTCATTGATTCGGGACTGGAAAAAGTCTTGGTATATGATGTTAAGAGTGGCTTAACGCGACTTGATACTGTTTTTATTTCACAAGCTTCTGCAATACAACGGGCTGGTCGTGCTGGCCGCTTACAAGCGGGACAGTGTGTGCGTTTATGGAGTGAATCTGCACATAACGCATTTAAACCATTTCAGCCTGAGGAAATAACCACGGCAGAGCTAACGAGCCTTGTGTTGGAACTCTCTGCATGGGGAATTACTCACTATCAGGATGCTAACTGGCTAACGGCTCCGCCAATACATCACTTCTCGGTTGCTTGTGAACTCAATCAATCGCTGGGACTTGTTGATGCAGACCATAAAATTACGCCTGTTGGACAAAAGGCGTTGACCTTAGGTGTCGAGCCCAGACTCGCCTGCATGATGTTGAGCTGTGTTAGCGACATAGAGAAGTCGCTGGCTTGCCTAGTAGCAGCTTTGTTGTCTGAACGAGATATTTTGCCTCATGCACATGGATCAGATCTTACTGATCGAGTAGTAGCCATCATCGACTATATCAACGACAAAAACGGTGCTTCAAAGACAATCGCTATCAATAAAGGGGCTGCTGAACAAGTTAAGCAATTAGCGCGAAATTTTGCGAATAAAATTAACATACGTTTAGTCGTCGAAAACCTTGATTTAATGGCCGTGCAACAGCACATTGGCCCATTGTTATTACGCGCATTTCCTGACCGACTTGCTAAAATACGGTCGAAGCATTCTTCTCGATATTTACTTGCCAATGGGCGAGGCGTCTCACTTAAATCAACTGACTCGGTACTTGGTGAGGAATGGCTCGTAGTATGTGACTGCGATGGAAAGAATAAAGACGGCATCGTTTATAGTTGCGTGCCTATTTCCTCCGAGGCATTTATGACGAGTATTGCCGACAAGCTTCGTGAATCTACGCATTTTCGATTAGATGATAAAAAAGAAACTGTTATCGGCAGGCGAACCGTACACTATCGATCGCTCACTATTCGCGAGGAGAGGCTCGATAAGATTGCGCCCGAAACATTTGTTACATGCGTTGAAGATATTGTGCGTGAAGAGGGGTTATCATTTATTAATTGGACACCACGATGTCAATCTTGGGTAGCCCGCGCCAAATGGTTAGGTCTGTGGGATCCATCATTCCCTGAAGTTTCAGAGCAGCGCTTACTCGATAACCTCGATGCTTGGTTACTGCCTTATATTTCAGATATCACTTCGTTGAAACAACTAAAGCAGCTAGATATTTATGATCTGTTAGTCGCTAACCTGACATGGGAACAACAGCAATACTTGGATGAGCATGCGCCAACTCACTATGTTACACCGAGTGGCAAAAATATCGCGATTAGGTATGACGAACATCAAGGGCCAACAGTGTCGGTTATTTTACAGGAAATGTTTGGAGAATTAGCGTCACCCAAATTAGCACAGGGGCAAGTCTCATTAAGATTTGAGCTATTGTCTCCCGCTAAAAGGCCCATTCAAACCACCAGTGATTTAGGGAATTTTTGGCGTTCTTCCTACTTTGATGTGGCAAAAGATATGCGTGGTAGATACCCTAAACACCGCTGGCCAGAAAAACCGTTGGAAGAAAAAGCAGGCCGTTCAATAAAACGTAGATAATTATCGTTAAAACTATTGATCAAAATAGTTTACAATTGGGCTTCGAACTAGGAGATTTTTAACCACAGTCATGACCTTACTTATAATTTATCTTGTAATTGCTATCGGAGTTTCATTTGTTTGTTCAATCCTTGAAGCTGTTTTACTTTCAGTGAGTCCCAGCTATGTTGAACAAGCACTAAAAGACAAACCGCGCGGCGGGAAAGTTTTGAACGGCGTGCGTGAAAACTTAGACAAATCAATTTCTAGTATCCTGATATTGAATACCTTTGCCCATACGATGGGTGCTGCCGGCGTTGGTGCTCAGGCAATCAGAGTGTTTGGCGAAGAGAAAGAAACCCTTATCGCCTTCTTACTGACCTTGGCTATATTGTATTTCTCAGAGATCATTCCTAAGACAATTGGTGCTAAATTCTGGCGTAGCCTTGCAATTCCTTCTGCCTACGTGATTTCCTTTTTGGTTAAATTGGTTTACCCATTAGTTTGGTTGTCATCTCAATTGACCAAGCTATTTAGCAAAGGCAACGAAGATGTAGTGAGTCGTGAAGAAGTGCTGGCGTTTGCGGCATTGGGACACAAAGGCGGTGCAATTGCATTGCAAGAAAACCAGTTGTTCGAGAACATTTTGAATTTACGCGATGTAAAGGTGCAAGACATTTTGACTCCGCGCAGCGTTGTGCACGCGATTGACGAGTCAACCACAGTGTCAGATGCGTTAAGTATGGAAAACACGGCAAACTTTACCCGTATTCCGGTATATCAAGGCAATATTGATAGCATCACAGGCGTAATCATTAAAGGTTCGCTATATGAGAGTGAACGGTTAGGGAATGGTGGCGCTACCGTTGCGACACAGGCGGTTGAAATTTTCAGGGTGTCAGCAAGCTTACCAGTATTCGTACTGCTCGATTTATTTATCAAGCGCCACGAACATATTTTTATCGTGGAAGACCAATTTGGTCAGACGCTTGGGGTGGTTACGTTAGAAGATGCGATTGAAACCTTGCTGGGTAGAGAAATCGTGGATGAGAGTGATCAGGTTGAAGATATGCAAGAACTTGCAAAATCAAACTACCGTCAACGACTAAAGTCAAAATTTAATAAAGTGTCAGGGTTAGACAAAGGAAAGTCATAGATCTATGCCTAAAAAGCCTGAAGTGTCGGGTAAAGGCCCTGCGAAAAAAAAGCCCGCTAAGCACACTGCATCTGTTAGCGAAACTACTGCGCCGTCTAAAAGGCGCTGGTTGCTAGTTACCACCCTAAAGTTGATGGTCGTCAGCGTAGTGGTGTTAGCATTTTATACGCTCTACCTCGATAGCGTTGTTAAAAACAAGTTTGAAGGACAACGCTGGCACATTCCTGTGCAAGTCTACGGAGATATTCCTTCGTTTTATCAAGGTGCCGCTATCGATATGGCACAGTTAAAACAGCACCTACTTTTATCGGGTTACAAAAAGGTAAACACTCCCAGTCGCGCGGGAGAGTTTGCTATGTCAGCATCGCGCATTATCATTTTTCGTCGAGCATTTGACTTTGGTCAGGGCAAAAGCGAGGCTCAGCTAGTAACCATTGATGTCAAAAATGCCCGAGTAGTTGATGTTTATCTTAATGATGAAGCTGTGCAACAGGTAAAGGTGGAACCTTATCTTATTGCACGCATTGTTCCAGAGAGCAAAGAAGACAGGGTCTTGGTGCCGTTACAACAAGTACCTGAGGCGCTTTTAGATACGCTACTGTTGGTTGAAGATCGTGATTTTTATTTTCACAAAGGTATTTCACCAACGGGGATCGCACGAGCACTGTATTCTAATTTGAAAGCTGGTCGCACAGTGCAGGGTGGCAGCACATTGACGCAGCAACTCGTTAAGAACATGTTTTTAACGCGTGAAAAAACTCTGACGCGTAAGTTTAACGAAGCGATAATGTCATTGTTACTTGAATACCGCTACAGCAAAGATCAGCTACTCGAAGCCTATATTAATGAAGTTTATCTTGGCCAACATTATGCAAACGGCATCTATGGATTTGGCCTAGCTGCACAATTCTATTTTGGCAAACCTGTTGAACAACTGACTATTGAACAAATGGCGACATTGGTTGGGGTGATAAAAGGGCCGAGCTACTATGATCCATGGCGCTATCAAGAACGCGTCAAATCACGCCGTGATGTCGTGTTGCAACTGCTGTTTGAACATGACTATATCGATAAACCAACCTTTATCTCCGCAATTGAATCACCGCTCAGCGTGAAAAAACAACGGCGAATGGCACAAACCAAGCAGAGCTTTCCGGCATATATGCAATTGGTTAAACGCGAACTTGCTCAAATTTTGCCTCCTACGAGTCAGCAATCTGGTATTCGTGTATTTACGCACTTTTCATTGCCTACGCAATTAAATGTGGAGGCCGCTATCGACAATGTATTGCCTAATCTGACACAAGTAGCGGATGAAGAGCTGCAAGCAGCCATGGTAGTGTCTGATATCACCAACGGTGGCATTGTTGCTATTGCGGGGGGCAAAGAGTCTGGATACGCCGGATTCAATCGGGCACTCAACGCCCAACGTCCTATAGGCTCGCTTATTAAGCCGGTAATTTATATTGCCGCACTAGAACGTTACCAACAGTATCAACTGGGGACGATTCTGGAAGATAAACCCATCGTGTTAAGTACGGAAGAAGGGCAGGAATGGCGGCCGAAAAATTACGATGGCCAGTATCGGCAGCACGTGTCTTTATTGGAAGCGCTAGTGTATTCTTTAAATGTTCCTACGGTAAATCTTGGCATGAAGCTAGGGCTAGACAGCGTGCTTGATGTGATGCATTTATTGGGGGCTGAAGACGACATTGTGGCACGCCCTTCCATTCTGCTCGGTGCGGTTAACATGTCACCACTTGCGGTAAATACGATGTATTACCCGATCGCGAATCACGGAAAGCATCGAGAAGTGACGGCTGTTGAACGCATTTATTCGTCTAGGGGCGAACTTTTATGGCAAGGCGCAAGTGAAGAAGTCCCTTACTTTTCAGAACAAGCGTCATTCTTGCTTGATCATGCGATGACTAAAGTCACCACGGAAGGTACTGCGAAATCATTATCTTGGCGTGTGAAAGGAAAAACACTTGCGGGCAAGACTGGAACCACTAACGATCAGCGTGATAGTTGGTTTGTTGGCTACGATGAAAAGCATCTGGTGACGAGCTGGGTTGGCTATGATGACAACCGACCAACTAAATTGACCGGCAGTAGTGGAGCGCTGGTGGTTTTTGCGGATTTTATCAGACGTCAACCAATCGCTGATCGAGAAAGTATCGTACCAGAAAACATTGCCAACGTTTTATTTGATGTACAATCAGGCAAACCGCTACCGGATGATTGTGATGGTGGCGTGCAATATCCTGCGGTAACGATTGGGTTACCTTACGCACTTGAGTGTCAGTCTAAGAGCAAGTCAACCGATGAACGTTCATGGTTTGAAAAATTATTTGGTTCGTAAAAAGAACCATTTAGCTACAACGCTGTCATAATTACGTAACACTCGTTTGAATAATGGTATTTCTGCTACTAAAGTTAATACCGATTAGTATTAATAAATGCTAATTGGTATTGAGAGTGTTGCTAGTCATTATGGCGAGTTTGCAACGCCATAATATCGATAACAAATTATATCGGTAACAAGTAATATCTGTAGTAAAAAGTAGCAGTATTAAATAATAAAAAGTATCGCGGAGAGTTGAAATGAAGCATCGCTTGAGTTTCGCTTATTTCAATTTACTTTCTGACAATATTGTAGAAGTAGTAGTCGATGATGGTATCGAAATGACTATGGAGATGATTGATGAGTGTCATGATTTTATCAGTGAGCATATGACTGGTGAATTTGGCATGTTAATCAATCGAGTGAATAACTACTCTTACACGTATGAAGCTAAACTTAGTGTTGCTTCGTATGACGGATTAAAAGCAATTGCTTTTGTGTATTATTCTCCGACTAGCAAGGAGCTAAGTCATGAGCTGTATCAACTTCGCATTACTGATAAATGGAATTATCGCTTGTTCTCTGGTTTAGAACTGGGATGGCAGCAAGCATATGAGTGGCTACAACAAGAGTTATCAGTGGTAAATGTAAGCTAACAATAATTAGTGCGTTAATAAAATTGACGAAAGAAAAAGAGCCGCTATTGAAGCGGCTCTTTCTATTTGTATTGATGTCTGAAATCGGCACTAGTCCGTAAGCTTTGCAAAACAGCGGTCGGCAGCTGCCAATGTGAAGTCAATATCTTCAGCGGTATGTGCGGTTGACAAGAAGCTCGCTTCAAATGCTGAAGGCGCTAAATACACCCCTTCTTCGAGCATTAAATGGAAAAACTTCTTAAACATTTCTGCATCACACGCCGTGGCTTGTGCAAAGCTGTTTACTGATGGTTCGTCAGTGAAAAAGAAGCCAAACATTGCGCCCACATAGTTGATCGCCAGTGAGATACCGTTTCGTTCTGCTGCCGCTTTAAATCCCATAGCGAGTTTTTCTGTGGCTGCGCTAAGCTGCGCGTGTTTATCACCCTGACATAACTCAGTTAATGAGGCTAAGCCTGCTGCCATCGCAATTGGATTGCCTGACAGAGTACCTGCCTGATAAACAGGGCCTACAGGGGCAATGAAATCCATGATCGCTTTCTTGCCACCAAAAGCACCAACGGGCATACCACCACCGATGACTTTACCAAGCGTGGTGAGGTCAGGTTTGATATTGTAGTGTGCTTGTGCACCGCCCAATGCGACTCTAAAGCCGGTCATTACTTCATCAAAAATCAATACACTTTGGTATTCGTCACAAATTGCACGCAAACCTTCCAAGAACCCTTCAACCGGCGGTATACAGTTCATATTGCCTGCTACTGGTTCAACAATGATACAAGCGATTTGATCACCGACTTCCTGGAAAACCTGTTTTACCTGCTCAAGGTCGTTAAAACTCACCGTTAAGGTATGCTTGGCGAAATCTTCAGGGATACCTGGTGAGTTTGGTACACCCATAGTTAAGGCGCCAGAACCTGCTTTAACTAGTAATGAATCAGCATGGCCATGGTAGCAGCCTTCAAATTTAAGAATCTTGTCACGTCCGGTATAGCCTCTTGCTAAACGGATAGCACTCATTGTTGCCTCAGTGCCTGAGCTCACCATACGCAGCTTTTCCATTGACGGGACGATTTCTCGCACTTTCTCTGCCATGGTAATTTCAAGCGCTGTAGGGGCACCAAAACTTAAACCATTTTTAGCGGTTTCAATGACGGCTTCCAAAATCTTAGGGTGATTATGTCCCAAAATCATGGGCCCCCAAGAACCTACATAATCGATATAAGCTTTGTCGTCGGCATCATAAATACGAGCACCATCGGCACGCTTGATAAAACAAGGTGTGCCGCCAACGCCATTGAAGGCTCTAACGGGAGAATTTACGCCACCAGGAATAATTTCCTGAGCGTGAGAAAACAGCTGTTCAGAATTTTGCATGTTATTTACCTTGCGATTATCTATCGGTGTTATTTGTTGCTATGCCAAGTGACCGGACGTTCGTACTGGCTCAGTTTATCTTCAACGCCAAGCGTTAATGCGAACAATGCCATGCGAACCAATACGCCATTTTGCGCTTGTCTAAAGATAGCGAGGTTATCAAGATCATTGAGGTCGGTATCTAGCTCGTTCGCTTCTGGACGTGAGTCGCGCGGTAACGGGTGCATAATTATGGTGTGCTCTTTACAATATTGACGGTAAAGCTCTTTATTCAGACTGAAGTGACCACGATACAGATCGGCTTCGGCGGCACTAGCGAATCGCTCCTGTTGGATGCGCGTTTGATAAATGACATCACATGCTAGGTTGCCTTCGAGCTTGTCAGTCATCACTACTTCATGCCCAGCGTTAGTTAACGTTGAAACTACATTGTCAGGCATTTGTAGGGCGTCAGGAGCAATCATAGTTACTTTAACATTCTTATATAAGCTCAGTAGCTTCGACAATGAATGGACTGTGCGGCCATGTTTTAAATCGCCCATTAGCGTAATATGTAAGTTATCGAGTTGCTTTCCAAACGGCATCATTTCTGATTGTATTGTAAACAGGTCGAGTAGCGCTTGAGTTGGATGCTCATTGGCTCCATCACCACCATTGATAACCGGGACGCTACTGCCTTGCGCAAACTCTTCAACGGAGTGCATCGTTGGATGACGCATCGCAATCACATCTGAGTAACCGCTGATTATACGCGCGGTGTCATATAATGACTCACCCTTGCTCAATGAAGAATTTTCTTCACCAACAGTTTCACGTACAAAGCCACCCAACAAATTAAACGCGGCGCCAAAGCTTACTCGGGTTCGGGTACTTGGCTCGAAAAACAGGTTGTTTAATATCGCGCCTTCAAGCACATAACAACGTTTTAGTCGGCGAGCATATGGCGCCATTTGTGCTGAAACGTCAAGAATACGGGAGATAGCTTCTCGATCGAATTGTGAAACCGAGAGAATATGACTGCCTTCAAAAGTCATCATAAGGAGCACCTTAACAATGACAGACAAAGCATTTAACGCCGCTTTATCTGTGGAAAGTAAATGAAAATTTCTGGCGCAGGAATATAGCACACTGCGCCAAAATAATGAATCTTACCTTAATAAAAACTAGGGTTTAACATAGGCTAAAATCACGACGCCAAATAGAATAAAAACAGGCAGCTCGTTGAAAATTCTGAAAAATCGAGGTGAGAATTTATTCTCGTCTCGTTGAAACATCGCGACCAATTTAAAACAATAGGTATGGTAGACAACCAGCACGAGTACAAGCGTGATTTTGATATGGAGCCAACGTGCTTGTGCGAACCAGTCGCTGCCGTACTGAAAAATGATGGCAATGCCAAGTATAATGGTCAACAGTGCAAATGGGGTAACAAATTTTAGTAGGCGCTGCTCCATGCCTTTTAACCGTTCTTTCACGGAGTCTTCTGATGCTTCCGCGTGATTTACAAATAACCGCGGTAAATAGAATATGCCTGCAAACCATGCCACCATAAAACTCACATGTAAGGCTTTGAGCCATAAGATTGTCATTAGCGTGTTTTTCCTTCGAGTAAATATCGTCTGATTTGTTGAAAAGGTACTATGCCGATTATGTCATCGGTTGTGTTCTCATAAACATAAACGCCACCGTGTCGATTGTTTATAAGTAGCCTATAGGCCTCAGCAAGCGTGGCCTGACTCGATATCGGGAATAAAGGATAGTACTTAATATTTCCTGCGTCATCCTTGTTCAAGTCCTGATCAAGAATGTGAAATAGCGTATTGTCTTGTTGTTTTTTCAATACTTGTAAAGACTCATTTTCGATATCGTTTTTTGCATCAACCAGTGCTTGCTCATCGACAACTTCGCGCACATTAAATTGTGTATTCATGATCCCCAATACGCCAATTCGTTGTAGTGATTTTTCAATAGGTGGCTTACGGTAACTGAGTCCCTGCACTTCTAGCTGCATCACAAAGATTGAACGGTTTTTGAAAAACTGCCCCGAGGCAACACAGGAGGTGGTAATGACTATCATAGCGGGCACAATAATCTCTAATTGATTAGAAAGCTCAACTACGGCCAGTAATGCCGCCAATGGGGCATTCAACGTAGCCGCCATAAAGCCAGCCATGCCAATTAGAGCATAGTCAGTATGCAAGTGCGCACCGGGTAAAAACTGCTGTGCAACAACGGAAGCACTTACGCCAGTTATTGCACCAATCGTTAAGATGGGACCTACTACGCCACCGGGAATACCTAAGCCTAATGCGGCAACCGTCATTATTATTTTAGCGGCCAACATTAAGCTTAATAATTTGACAGTTAATGTTTGCTCTACGGTTAAATCGAACGGAATAAACGCCATTGAATGAGAAAAAGGAATGAATATGCTGAGCGCACCGGTGATTAAGGCTGCAACAACAAATCGCGTATATATGGGGTATTTATTGGCTCGCTCAATGGTTAGTACTAATAATTGGTTAAAAACATAGGCAAGAATCCCCAAAATTATGCCAAGGCCTATGATAATGGGATAATGGCTCATGGATAAATTCAGTGGCTGTAAATATTCAAACTCGTGCGAAGGGCCGAGTACTGAGCTGGTGATCATCGAACCCATAATAGAAGCAATCATCACGGGAATAAAAATGTGGACCTTGTATTCTCGCAAGATAACTTCCATGACAAATATTACTGCCGCGATTGGCGTGTTAAAACATGCCGAAATACCCGCGGCAATACCACAAGCGCTGAGCGTTCTGATGGCACTATTTGGTAAATTAAGCTTACTGCCGATAAAACCACTACACGCAGCGCCTAAATGAACGGCAGGGCCTTCTTTTCCTACTGAAAAGCCAGAAGCAAGTGCAACGGCACTACCCACAAATTGGTGCAGGGTATTGCGAAAAGGAATGACACCGTGTCTTACTTTAAGTTGGTGTAGTACAAAGGGAATTCCTGTACGTAAGTATTTATAGCCTGTAAGCGTTGCAAACAATAATATGATGAGCGCCCCTAAAAAGGGTAATTCGAAACGACTTAAATATTCAACGGTGATATACTGGCTCTCTATTTGAGCAAAGAACGCCATAAGGTGGTTAATGCTCAAAATAAATAAGACGACGAGAAACGCTGACGCCACGCCACCAATAGCGGCGAGCAGGCATAATTGCCATGAGGTTTGCGGAAGTGCCAAATGCTTGCGGAGATCTTGAAGCACTGTCATATGCGTTGTCGCTTAATATTATTATTGGTTGTGGTGATTATACTTTTCAAATGAGCTGGTTAGCAAAAATAAATCTCAAATCGGTGGTTCAACAATTTGGTGCCTACCGAACATCGATGTTACTTTTTATTGTGATGGCGTTATGTTTCTATGTCGGCTATCGCGTAGGCAACTTTTATCATGCCTACCAAACAGACATGATAGGCAAACAAGAACGCCGATTGGAAAAACTCTATCAGGAGCATGCAGACAATATTCGTCGAGTCCATACGCTTGAAGTTGAGTTGGAAGTAGAGCGCTTAGCGAATCAGCAGATTCAAACAGCGCTGAAAGATATTGAAGTTGACTATTTCCAAGCTAAAAAAGAACTCGGTTTCTACGAAAAAGTGATGGCTCCTGAAAAGCAAGCTGATGGTTTAGTGGTGGATTCATTCACTATTTCTCCCACGGAAAGCGCTAATCATTTTCGCTTTCAGGTAGTGTTAGTGCAGCAAAAAGTGAAAAAGCGTTTTGCAAAGGGCTATATAGAATTAGAACTTGTTGGCAGTTTGGCTGAAAAACCAAGCAAGTTGTCGCTCGAGAAAGTCTCTAGTTTAACGAAAAAAGATCTATCGTTTAGCTTTCAGTACTTCCAAATAATCAAGGGCGAGTTTACATTGCCAGAAAACTTTACGCCTGAATTGGTGAGCCTAGCAGCAGTATTGCCCAAAGGTAAGTGGCAGAAATTTCATCGAATTGATCAAGATTACGAGTGGGCACGAGCGATTAATGAGTTAAATGCTACTGCAAAACTGAGTCCGGTGATGTCGCCAATACTTGATTAAATTGGTCAAGTTTTAGATAATAACATCCGTTGTTAAATTAATAGAAAGTGACTATGTCAAACCCTGAGTTACCCATTAAATTTTCTGATGCTGCAGCTACTAAAGTGCTGTCGTTGATTACAGAAGAAGAAAATCCAGATCTTAAGTTACGAGTTTATGTAACTGGTGGTGGTTGTTCTGGCTTCCAGTACGGATTTACGTTTGATGAAAAAGTCAATGAAGGCGATATGACCATTGAGAAAAAAGGCGTCACTATGGTCGTAGATCCAATGAGCTTACAATACCTAGTTGACGGTGAAGTTGACTATGTTGAAGGCCTTGAAGGAAGCCGCTTCTTAGTGAATAACCCTAATGCTTCAACAACTTGTGGTTGTGGTTCTTCTTTTTCAATATAGACATTAAACATATCAATGTTCAAAAGTCGGCATTTGCCGACTTTTTTGTTTTTGGCCTAAACAGAACTTCTTCTTTATTGCACTTCGCGTATATAAATGTAAGTTTTGTGGTTTATACCAATCCGCATAAAGAATTGCCCACTTAGAATGACATGGGCGACATTAGAACAAACGAAATAAGTGTAGATATAGTTGCTCTACATTAAGCTTATTTTGTGTAGTTATCATGTTGCCCATGCATTCCCAAAGGGCGAGTTTTAAAGGCTTATATGCTGCGTTATTGATTTTAACAAGGGAACAACCATTCTTTGCAATCAATGCCTTGCCTCTAAACCTTTAAATTCTCGCTAAGAGAGCAATTTCTTATACGGATTGGTATTATTTGTACGTTTTTGGTGGTAATTGTGTGCTGCTGGTTACATATTGTTGCCATTATCATTTAGACTAGCGTAGTCCCGCGAAGTATCATAACCAACATTTTCGACCTCTTTCAAAATAAGGGAATACAAATGACTCAATATCAAAAAGGACGTGAGTGGCTCGCCGAGCGTCCATATATTATTGCCTTACTCATCACCCTATTGCTTGTGTTGTGGATGGTTTCAGGTGCAATGAATGCCACAGAACTAGCAACAGATAAAGCTAAAGCGGCAGATGTAGTTGCCAAAGTGCAAGTACAAACATTTAACGCTCAGGTGGTTAATGACAATGTCACTATCTATGGCCGAACCGAACCACAGCGAACTGCTACCCTCAAGGCAGAAATTTCGGGTCGTGTTGAAAAAGTGCTCGCTAAAAGAGGCGCTAAGGTCGCTAAAGGGGATGTTATTGCTCACCTCGCGATTAATGACTTAGATGCTCAATTAGCGTATAGCCGTTCACTACTCAAACAGAGAGAAATTGAATATAAAGGCGCACAAAGACTTAATGCCGATGGTTACCAAGGCGAGGTGCAATTATCAAATGCCGAAGCAAATCTCGCGGCAGCGAAAGCGGACGTTAAACGGCTGGAAATTGCGATTGCCCGCACTGTGATCCGTGCTCCATTCGATGGCGTGATGAACACCCGTTACATCGAACAAGGTGACTATGTGCAAGTAGGCGACGACATCGCGATGATTGCTGATTTGCAACCTTTAGTTGTGCGAGGCTATGTCACCGAAAAACAAGTGGGCCAACTTGCGGTAGGTCAACAAGCGCATATTCAGTTGCTAAATCAATCTCAGGTCACAGGCAAGTTAAGGTATATAGCGAGTGTCGCAGATGAGCAAACCAACACTTTTAAAGTTGAGGTAACTATCGCAAACCCAGACATGAAATTATTGGCAGGGATTAGCAGTGAAATCTCCATTCCCCTTCAACCCGTTGATGCGATCAAACTGTCACCTGCGTTATTAGCCTTGGATGAAGACGGCAATATAGGTGTGAAAACTGTTGTCGACGGCCAAGTGGTGTTTACGCCCATCAATGTCGTTAAAAGTGAAACCAGCGGCATTTGGTTATCGGGGTTAGGCAAGCAGGCTGATGTAATCACATTGGGGCAAGGTTTTGTCCGAGCAGGTGATACCGTTAATGCGGTGTATGCAAGTGAACAACTGTAATAACGGTTAAGCGAGAGAATAATATGTTGACCATAATCGATGCTGCACTAGCAAGGACGCGCTCCGTTATTATGATTTTTATCCTGCTGCTTATTGCAGGAGGCGTAACGTATAACAATATTGCGAAAGAGTCGAATCCTGACATAACCATTCCAATGATTTATGTATCGATGGTATTAGATGGTATTTCTCCCGAAGATGCCGAGCGTATGTTAGTAAGGCCAATGGAAAAAGAGCTGAAAACCATCGCCGGGATTAAGGAGATGACGGCCAATGCGAGTGAAGGCCACGCTTCAGTTACTTTGGAATTTATCGCTGGCTTAGATCCTAAAGAAGCATTGGCTGACGTGCGTGATAAAGTGACGCTTGCCAAGGCTAAATTACCGTCTGAAGCTGAAGAACCCGAAGTACATGAAGTGACTATGGCTAATCAGGTCGCTGCTGTTACAGTGATCCTTTCTGGGCCCGTATCAGAAAGGGGCCTGCTCACCATTGCGCGTGATCTACGTGACAAGATTGAAGGCATGCAAGAAGTGCTCGAAGTGGATATTGGCGGTGATCGCGAAGATATGGTCGAGATTATCGTTGATCCATTACTGATGGAAAGTTACGGGCTGGATCAAAACGATATATATAACCTTGTTGAGCGCAACAATCGTCTGGTGCCAGCCGGTACTATGGATAATGGTAAAGGGCGATTCGCGATAAAAGTGCCTTCGGTGTTCGAGTCGGTGCAGGATTTATTAGAGTTGCCGATCAAGGCTGATGGTGATCGGGTAATTACTTTTCAAGATGTTTCTATTGTTAGGCGCGCCTATAAAGATCCATCAACATTCGCACGCTTAAATGGTCAGCGTTCAATTTCACTTGAGGTAAAGAAGCGCTCGGGTGAAAACATTATATACACGGTTGATAAAGTCAAAGCGCTTGTTGAAACGTCAAAATCGCGTTGGCCAGAGCAAGTTAGTGTTGATTATGTTGGTGACCAGTCGATTGAAGTTAAAGATACTTTAAGCGACCTACAGAACAATGTGTTGTCTGCGGTACTATTAGTGATTATTGTGATTATTGCTGCGCTTGGTTCGCGTAGTGCTGTGCTTGTTGGCTTAGCTATACCCGGCGCATTTTTAACGGGCATTCTTGTTTTAGCAATAGCAGGGCTCACTGTAAATATCGTCGTGTTATTTGGCTTAATCATGGCGGTGGGTATGCTGGTTGATGGCGCCATAGTGGTGACTGAATTTGCAGACCGACAGATGAATGAAGGTATGGCACGCGGCAAGGCATATGGATTAGCTGCCAAGCGTATGGCGTGGCCGATAATTGCGTCAACCGCGACGACATTGGCTGCCTTTGCTCCACTCATGTTTTGGCCGGGTATGATGGGTGAATTCATGAAGTATTTACCAATCACCCTGATTGCTGTCTTAACGGCCTCTTTAGCAATGGCATTGGTATTCGTGCCAACTATAGGAAGTGTGATCGGAAAATCGAGACGCCATACGGATAAAGAGCAAGCGCAAGTAAAATATGCTGAACTAGGGGAGCTAGATAAGCTCTCTGGTTTAACTGGCCGTTATATCCGAATGTTGAAAGGGGCAATTGCGCATCCTTGGAAGGTGGTGTTAGGTACTATTGCCGCTTCTGTACTGGTCATGATGACATACAGTGCTTCAGGTTTAGGGGCGGTATTTTTTCCAGAGGTAGAACCCAATAGCGCCACCATGATTGTACGTTCTCATGGTGATTTATCGGTACATGAAAAAGACACAATAATGCGCGGTATTGAAGACAGGTTATTGGATCTTGAAGGGATAGAGTCACTTTATACGCTAACTGGTGGTAACGATATTGTTGGCTCATTTCAGGTTAACTTTGTTAATTGGCAGCGCCGATTACCTGCTAATGACTTAATAACAGAAATTCATCATCGCACCGACGATATGGCCGGCGTCGAGATTGAAGTGCGCAAGAATGAAAATGGTCCTCAAAGTGGCAAAGACCTCGTAATTGAGTTGAGTTCACGCTTTCCTGATGAATTGAGCGACGCAGTGAAGACCATTCGTAGCGCCATTGTGACTAACGGTCAGTTTACCGATATTGAAGACTCTGCACCAAAACCCGGAATCGAGTGGCAGTTAAAGATTGATCGCAGTAAAGCTGCTACCTATGGAGCCGATGCGGCAATCGTAGGATCTACTGTACAAATGGTGACCAATGGATTAAAGCTAGGTGAGTATCGCCCTGATGATGTTGATGACGACTTAGACATACGCGTGCGTTTCCCTCAAGAAAAGCGCAGCATAGGCCGTTTGGATGAGTTAAGGGTCAAAACAAGTGCGGGTTTAGTGCCTGTCAGTAGTTTTGTGGAACGAGTTGCTGCTGCCAAGGTGGATACCATTCGTCGCACAGATGGTAAGCGTGTGGTCACTATTCAGGCAAACTTAGTTCCGGGCGCACAGTTACTTAAAGAACTTCCTTTACTTGAAGCTGCATTACCCACCTTAGCCATTTCACCAACGGTTGAAATCGCGGTAAAAGGGCAAAACGAAGACCAACAGGAATCTCAGGATTTTCTAGTGAATGCATTCGGCGTGGCGTTATTTGTTATGGCCATTATATTAGTCACGCAATTTAACAGCTTCTATCAGGCATTTTTGATTTTGAGCGCTGTTGTGTTCTCGACGGTTGGCGTGTTTTTAGCGCTGTTTCTCGTACAGAAACCGTTTGGTATCGTAATGGGCGGAATTGGTGTGATTTCGCTTGCGGGTATCGTGGTTAACAATAATATTGTGCTAATTGACACCTATAACGTACTAAGAAAAGAAGGGTATCCAGTGGTGGATGCGATACTTCGCACGGGTGCGCAACGCTTACGTCCTGTTATGTTAACCACAATTACGACGATACTTGGTTTGCTGCCTATGGTATTACAGGTAAACTTGGACTTTTTCAATCGTACGGCAGTATTTGGTGCCCCTTCAACGCAATGGTGGACGCAATTAGCGACGGCAGTAGCGGGTGGCTTAGCTTTTGCCACACTACTTACCTTGGTGCTAACACCTTGTTTGATCGCATTGCGAGATCGCAATCGTAGTGCCAGACAGAAGGCGGGTAAATTGTCGATATTAGCGCGAGCGCGCAAACTAACTGACGCTGCCTAGCGGCTTCAGTTTACAAAAAAGGCAAGTGCGAATGAACGCTCTTGCCTTTTTATTTATAGTTGCTGGTGTTCAACGGCTGTTGAATGTTCGAATTGCGGCGTTAAAATTTCAACGACTTCCGGGTGCAGCTCTTGCCTGCTAACGGAGTGTGATACAACTGCGAAATGGGCTAATGTACCAGACACATCTTTTTGTGTTGGCGTTGCATCCTTGTCGATTGGTGTTAACTCTCTATCTATTGATCGCAACTCTTTATCTACTGGTTTCATCAAAGGCACATCGAATTCTTTGAACAGCAAATCATAACTCTTCAGTAAGGTTTGTAACCTAATCGCCAATTTTCGGATGGGGGTCATGTTGCCTCTTAGTGTTAACAAATGCGCTGCAAAGCGTTGCAGACTGTAACTCTTGGTGCCAAAAATTTCATCTAGCTTTTTGATAGTGAGAGATAGCCCTGACTTAAAACGTGCGAGTTCTGATTGGGGCGCTAGCAATGTAGCACATATTCTTAAGAGGTTCTTTTGTGTAGGGTTGTGCTCATAGTCTTGCTCAGCTTGTTCGAGTTGCTTGACTAACAAATGAAATCCATCGAGGTCACCACAATGGTAGTATTCGTCTTTGTCTGTCACATCAACATGAAATAGCTGTGCTCTGAAATGATCGGATAATTGGTGTCCTGGCGAGATTCCAGTGTTGTCAAAATTCTCAATTTGATTGTTTAACAATGCATAAAAGATATCAACGAAAGGCCCACTCGCTTGATGAATATCAATAGCGAAGAAGTCAATAATGCGGTTTAGCTCTGGTGCAATGTCTCCTAATAGTGGCGTTAAACTATAATCTTGCTTCTCATTTCGCCTTGTAAGTGCATCACATATACAGGATATGTCTCGGAGTAACGAATCGGTGAGTTCGTTAATTTTATCTTTAAGCTCTTCACTGACAAAACGTCGGTTGTTTTGTGGCATTACGTGACTGACGCTATCGTCAGAAGGATAATATATCGCGGAGTTTAGTTTCTCGATAATTTGTCTGAACTCAATGAGCAGGTGTTTTACGTTGTTGAGAAATGTGATTGTTGCGGGGTAGATTATATCCCCGTCGTCTTTCTCCAATTTGTAGTCTGCGGAATTGAAGAGAAGCTTGAGCACACTGGGTTTAGCAAACACCTCTATCAATTTGTTGATGCCCGTCATAAACGCTGTTTGCTTAATTTCCTGTAGGGCTTGTTGCATTGCTGGCGTATGATCGCTGGCAAGTTTATAAGCCGATACTAGATCATACATAGAAAAATCCGCAATGACGCGTTGAGTTAAATCGAAGTCATTGGTGACATTAATAATGCGGCAGTCTTCATGCAGCACACTGCAATCTAGTTGGTGTTGATGATTAAAGAAGGGCGTTGATAGATAGGTGATGCTCTTAATTTGCCAGTCATCAGGCCACTCGGCGGCTTGCGCGGCTCGTTTAGTGAATTCGTTCAAAACATTGCCACCATGCGAATGGCCAATCAGGTGGAATGCAACAGATTTACTTTTATAACCTGCATAGTAAGCTTGCTGTCCCATGCTACCACATAGTCGGTTGGCTAGGTATGCGCCCGCGATTTCTCTGTTTTCTTTGGTATTATCACCACTCCAACCATGTGCATCGAACAATGCGAGATGAGGGAATTGCTCGCATAAGTCTTTTAACCCCTGAATAAACTTTTGATTATTTGCCCAATAATTGTTGCTGCTATCGTAACTCGCTGCACGAGTCACTTCATTGGGGCTCAAGCAAATTGGGTCAACGGTTCCTGCTACTAATACGAAAATGTGTTTTGTGTCATTGCTCATAATATCTGTCCTTTTAAATAATAAGCGTATAGTGGTTAAGCGTACGAATCTCTACAGTTAGACTTACTGTGCTTTAAGGCTATTTTGCACTCCTTTTAACGGTAAACCCCGTCTATGATAGTTTCTGGGCCGTAGTTCATTGGTTGTGCCAAAGGCAATGCGTTTTGTAGTTCCGAGAAATCTCGAGGGGCGTACTGGTACTGGACAATAGTTGTTTCTAGTAAGGCCATGTCCATCAAAGTTTGGGCGACTAAACCAGCGCAAAAGTAGTCCTCTTTATTTGGGTTATCTATTTCCATTAATCCCATGACGTAAAGCCCATCCATGTCGTTTGTGTACGGTTTGCCATCGTTTGCCAAGATTAACTTTCTGACTTCAGGCCAATTGTCACGCATGATTGCCCGAGAAGTATCTGTGTGCATTGCTTTTCGATAACTGATGACCGCGCCATCATCTTTATTGCTGTAGTCGGCTAGTGCGCTCTTGAGGTTATTTAGCTGAATACCCATTTGGACTTTATTTTGACGTAGAACACCTGCGTGTTCGCTTGACGTAGCTTGCCACACACATGGATTTCCGTCGTTGAACTCTGGCTCTTTAATAACGATGGCCACATGCGAATATCGGCTTTGCGTAAATCGCCTAATACGCAGTGAATAAGGTTGTGAGCCCGCGAACAGAATTAGGTCGCCTGTTTCAGCTTGTTCGATTAAATCGTTCAGTTCTATGTGCGGCGTTTTGTTAGGGTCAACGCAGGGGATTTGCCAAAACATGGGGATAGAAAGCTGGCTAATACCATCAAGCCCCTGCAAGAGTTTCGGTGGCTCGGTCGTTTCACTGCACTGGACTTGGTGTTGCTTGAGTTGAGAAAGCTTGGTTAGCTGTGATAGCAGCATCGCTTGGTGCTGACATACTTGCTGAAACTTGTCATTTAGGTAATAGCAAAGGAGTTTGCCGACGCGTTTTGCCGCGAGCTTTTCTATTTGTTCTTTAAAGAATGGTAAAAGGTTACTCAGTAACAAGTTATCTTTAACATGAAAGTCCAATGCCTTGATTTCGCTTTGAGCCATTTGGTACTCGAGATGCGGGTGCTGTTCAGAAATGTTGAGTGCTATTGTTAACTGTAGTGAAACATTACGAGCCGAGACCGAAAACTTGCCATTGGAGTCTAATTGGTGTGTGAATAACAGTGGAATGCTATTGCCCTTCAACTGAAAATTGTCGCTACTAAGTGTTAATTCCGTAAACGTTAGGCGAAGGAAAATTGTGCGTTCGCTCAGGCATAACCGCACTTGAGATTTTGATTCCAAACTTGCCAGCCCTGAAAGTGTGGGATGCTCAAAGCTGACTTGCACTATGGTGTTATCTGAGGCTATTTCACCAGTGATTTCTCGCTCAATATTTAGCGGTTCTAGTATTGGCAACGTTAGGGAAGATGATTGATAGCCACTGCGAATTACTTTCGATAATTGATTTAATTGTTCTGTAAAAAAGTCGTGTAACGAAGTCGCGTGTTCCATAGTGCTTTTCCTTCCTTGTGAGTGGCGAGAACTATTGGATGTATTAATAGTTATAAGTAGCACTGAAAACAGTGGGATGCGGTTAAGTCTAGTATAGATTTTAGGATTGTGAGAAGGTGAACGTGTTTTAACTTTTTATACGAAGTAGGCTGCGTTGATTTGTCTAAAAAACTATTAACTACTCACACTAACGATGTTGCAGTTTTTGGCAAAATTTTCAATACTATGGCTCTATTTCAACGCCCAATATTATACGGACAATTATGCTAACCTTTAAAAAGCTCTCCATTCCTTTATTGTTATGTACGCTACTACCCGCTACTTCGATAGCTAAAGACGTATTAAATGATGCCGAACGTAATACTATGGCCTTATTACAAGAAAAAGTAAGTAAGGATTCACTTTCTTATGAGTTGGTTGAATCGCTGACTACTGAAGTCGGTCACCGTTTAATGGGATCTGATGGCGATAAAAAATCTATCGTTTGGGCGGTCGATAAAATGAAGGCGTTAGGATTTGATAAGGTTTGGACAGATGAAGTCACCGGAACATTATGGCGACGTGGCGATGCACAAGCGAATATTATCGCACCTTATCCGCAGAAAATGGTAGCAATTGCATTAGGTGGCAGTGTTGGAACTGGTGAGCGTGGCCTTACACAAGAAATCGCTCATTTTGAAACCTTAGCTGATCTTGAAGCGGCGCCAGACAATAGTTTAGTGGGTAAAATTGCTTTTATTTCCTATCGTATGTCACGTCATAAAGACGGCAGAGGCTATGGTCAAGCCGTAGGTGCACGAGTTAACGGTGCAGCGATTGCCGCTCGTAAAGGCGCTTCTGCGATGTTGATGCGTTCAGTCGGAACAGATAACAATCGATTGGCGCACACTGGGGTTATGCGTTATCAAGATGGAGTAGAGAAAATTCCTGCGGCGGCTATTTCTAATCCTGACGCTGATTTATTGGTGAACCAACTCAAGCGCGGTAAACCTGTGAGTGTCTTTTTAAAATTAACGCCGAAGACAGAAGAAAAAATTGTTGCGCGTTCGGCCAATGTGATTGGTGAAATTACTGGCAGCAAGTTTCCCGAGCAAATTGTCGCCCTAGGTGCGCATTTAGATAGCTGGGACGTAGGAACTGGCGCTGTTGATGACGGCATGGGTGTTGGTATGGTAATGGCTGCCGCGTATCACATTGCACAACTTGAAAAGCGCCCTGAACGTACTATTCGCGTTATCCTTTTTGCCGCCGAAGAAGTTGGTTTGCTAGGGGCTAAGCAGTATGTTAAAGATTATAGTGAGCAAATGCCAAATCATGTGCTTGGTGCTGAATGGGATTACGGCACTGGTAAAATTTATAGAATGCGCACAGGTGTTGGGCAATCAGCGTTGCCTGCGATGGCAGAACTCGCTGGTTATTTGGCTCCGTTAGGTGTTGAATTAAGCGGTGACAACAATGCCAAAGCACAGTCAGATATGAGCTTGTTAAGCAATGAAGGTATGCCAAGCGTGAATTTTTCACCTGATGGTTCAACCTATTTCGACTATCATCACACTGAAAATGACACGTTAGATAAAGTAGATCCTGAAACAATGAAACAAGCGACAACAATCTACACGTTGTTCGCCTACTTTGCAGCACAATCGGGTGTAGACTTTAGCAAGTAGATATTCTGGTTAAAGGGATGAGCGGTTAAAAGTACGATCGCTTATCCCTGATGCTCTAGTTGATAATGAATAATAAAATTCAACTAACCTTCCATCAGTAAGAATTCAACAATTTTATTCATGTCTAAATGATATTGATCGGCTTTAACGGCTTTTAAAATAAAGTCGTCTGACTTAGATAGATCAATGTCTTCCGTCATGATGTAACGATTTTGTTCGCAATTAAAAAAAGACCTCACGTTAGGATTAGTTGGATCATTCTTATTGCGACTTTCGACAATCGCCAGCCTGTGTGTGTTGAGTTCGACCAGTGAGCCAATTGGGTACACGCCCATGCATTTAATAAACAAATCAACGAGGCGTTGATCTAGTTGTCTTTGCAGTGCCAATTGGCGCAAAATTCGAAAAGCCTTAATGTGTGTGTAACCTTCTTTATAGCAGCGGCTGGCAGTGAGAGCATCGAAGATATCGCAAATACTTACCATACGCCCATAAATCGAAATACTCTCTTCAGTGAGATTATAAGGGTAACCACTGCCATCGAGTTTTTCATGATGAAGCGCGGCCACTTCTAAACTCAGCTCAGAAATGCCGGGGGTATTTTCAATAATCTCTATAGAGTGATTAACATGGCTTTGCATGATGGCCATTTCTTGCGGCGTGAGCTTGGATGGTTTATTGAGAATTTCCTCTGGCACCATAATTTTGCCCACATCATGCAAAAAAGCGCCTACGGACAAGGCTTGAATTATTTGGCGGTCAAGCTTTAAGTACTTGGCAAAAATTGTCATCAACACAGAGACAGATACAGAATGCTCAAGCAGGTACTCGTCTTTTTTACGAATGCTAATTACACACGTTAGTGCGTCAGGGTTTTTAAATATGGTTTCGATGGTTTTGTTGGTGATGTCGATAACTGGACTTAAGTTGAGTTCTCTACCTAGTTGAGCATCTTCAAATACTTGGCGTTGAATTACTTTACTTTCATGAAACAGCTTTTTCGCCTTGTTGATTTCTAATATTACGGGAGAACGTTCGGCTTCTTTGGTGGTAGCTGTGCCTTGTTCTTCGTCTAAAACCAGAGTTTTTGATGTGTCTATAAGCAGTGACTCGACGCCCTTGGCAATGAGGTTCTGAATGACAGCCTCATTTTTGACGTGACCAGATTGAGTCAAACTATAGGTACCTTTTTGCCTGACGATATCAACGACGTATTGACCAATCTCTAGTTCGGAAATTTCAACTTCAACAATCATAACAGGGGATAGCCAGCCTCTCCGTGCACTTTCAGCCCTACCAATGTGCAGAAATAGTTAGTTGCTTTATTGTGAGTATACTTTCTTATGTAAATATAGCTGCTTATCGGCATTTTTTAATAATTCATCCATGGTATTTTTTCCATCACTGGCAGCCACACCGCAACTAATAGTTATTGGCAGTAGTTTGCCTTCATACGGCATCGGGTTTTGTTCAAAAAATGTGGTGAGTCGTTTGCTCGCTAATAGTGCTTCCTGATAGGTTTGGCTGGCCAACGTAATGACAAATTCATCGCCAGCGTAACGAAAACACTGGTCGTTTTCTCGGATAAGTTCTTGCAGTTGTGTGGCAACGTATGACAGCACTTTATCGCCGCAGTCGTGGCCGTAGGTGTCATTAATTTGTTTAAACTTATTACAATCAATAAATAAGATAGAAAATGGCACGTTATAGCGTTGCTGGCGTATCAATTCGTTTGAAATAGCACTTTCCATAAGTCGTCGGTTGGCAACGCCTGTCAATCGGTCATAGTTCGCCATATATTCCAAATGTTCTCGCATCATTACGTTACTGAGACATAAGCTCACTTTCACTGCAAGCTGCTCTAAATGAAACGTCCCAAGGCCAGGAACGTAGCGGTCAGGATCTCTATCAGCAAACACTAAGCTGCCGATAAGCTTTTGTTCAATCACTAGTGGTAAGAACGCTAAAGAACCTGCTGCTTGAATTAAGGCGTTGGGGAGTATTTCTTGGTATGGCGTAAGTTCATTCGCCAATACGGGCAAGCGGTTGGAATGGATTTGTTCGAGTGCGCTATGTGAGATACTTTTTGCAAACTTCTTGTGCCATTGGCTGTGCATAATTCCATTGATCAAAAAATTAACAGGCAAAGGTTCAACAATAAGCAAACAACTATCGGTTAAATGAAATTTCTCAGCGATTAGTTCGAATAGTCTGGTAAGCAGACTATGGCTTGATTGACAGGCCAGTATTTCTGTTTCAATCTCAAACAGTTTACGCGCAATCAGTTCATTTTGTTGAGAATGTTTAATTAGTTGATCAATAGTCGACATCTACACAAACCATGACGGATTTTTGACCATTCTTACCATAATCTGATAATTGTTCAAGTAAACAATTTGGCTTTGTGCGTAATACCAATGTATAGCTGGTGACAATTTAACTCGAAGTTCAGGTTGGTATTATTATTGCTGATAATTATTGATAGTATTGTTGGATATATCGCATAGGGGAGAGTAAGCCCCATTGAATCAGTAAGCGCATGTTGGTAACTCAAGTATTCGCTATAATGGCCGATATAAAACAGGCAAAGTAATTTAGCTAGAAAATTTTATGTGGAAAGCAATGATGAAGTGTGTTCAATTCGTTTTGGTACTGATGACAGTCACGTTCTCTCTAAGTGCCAACCAGGCGTATGCGCAAAATTTGCAGGCCGTTCAAATTTACACTGATAATCAATTGCTTGATTTAATCAAAGAAAACAAGCATCTGAGTCAAGTGGTAATTGATGAATGCCAACTTGTGCAAGACATACAGGCACGTGCTGTTAAGGCTGATTTACCGTCTTATCAATTCTTGTGGGGAGATATGCTGGCCTTTGGTGTGTGCGTGAAAAAAAATGTGCCGCTTGGACTACATTATATGCGCGAAGCTGCTAATCAGGGGCTATCAGAGGCTCTTGAGCAACTTGGGCGCTATTATCATGTAGGTAAATTTATGCAGCCTGATATCAACAAGGCGATAGTTTACCTCAAAGAAGCGGCAACATTAGACAACCTTAAGGCACAAATTCGCCTCGCTCAAATTTACAATGCTGGCCAAGGAAGTCCGTTGGATTTTCCTGAGTTGTATGCACAATTACACAATGCTGTTACTGGCGACAAAAAAACTCATAAACAAGTTAGCCAGCTTATGTCGGAATTAGCCGAGAAAATGCCTGAACGCGTGGTCAACGAAGCGAAGAAAGGCAGGTATTGATATATTGTCGGTTTTGCATTTCAGTTGTTAGATTCAGGTTGATGACCTATTTTTTGCAAAATTTTTAACAATTACTATGTTTTTATTTGGCAAAAAATAAGTGTGATTCTTGCCTTGGCGATTATTTAGTAGGCACACTTTGGCCAACTAGGATATAATCAACAAAAAACACAATGTTAGATAACTAGTGATCAAAAAAGACCCTTTTTACGAACGAGAATCTCAAAAATACGAACATCCTGTCGCCAGTCGCGAACTCATCTTAGCAACCATAGAAAAAGCTAAAGCGCCACTTACGTTCAAAGCACTTTGCAAAGTGCTCCAATGTTTCGATAAGACACAACACATTGGTTTGAAGCGGCGATTAAGAGCCATGGAAAACGAAGGTCAACTGGTATTCAATAAGTTCAAGCAATACGCTATTCCGCCAAAAAACCATGTGATTACAGGAACGGTTTCTGGCCACAGAGACGGTTTTGGCTTTTTGATCCCAGATATTGGTAGCAAAGATCTATTTATTTCCTCACATGAAATGCAGCGTGTACTACACGGTGATGTTGTTGAGGCGATAGTGGTTGATCGCACTGACCGAAAAGGGCGAAAGGAAGTAAAAATTCTTGATGTCATAAAACCTCGCCAAGCTGATATAGTTGGGCGCTTTTTTGTTGAACACAATGTTGCTTTTGTTGTACCAGACGATGCTCGAATCAAACAAGACATCATTATTAGTCCTGACAAAAAGCAAGGTGCCCGACATGGGCAAATGGTCGTTGCTAAAATTATCCAACGACCTTCAAAACGCGCTAATGCGGTAGGCGAAGTTATTGAAGTGCTAGGGGAGCACATGGCGCCCGGTATGGAAATCGATATTGCGCTACGCGCGCATGATTTACCACACGAATGGCCAGCCGCTGTCATTGAAGAAACAAGTGTTATTGCCGATGATGTGCCTGACGAAGCCAAACTGCCAAGGGTAGATTTACGCCACTTACCGCTTGTGACAATAGATGGCGAAGATGCCAGAGATTTCGATGATGCCGTTTATTGTCAGCCTAAGAAATCAGGTGGTTGGCGTTTATGGGTCGCTATTGCTGATGTGAGCTACTATGTAAGGCCGGGCACTGCACTCGATGACGAAGCCATTGCTCGTGGTAATTCCGTGTATTTTCCTAGCCAAGTGATCCCGATGTTACCGGAAAAATTGTCGAACGGCTTATGTTCGCTAAATCCTGACGTTGATCGCTTGTGCATGGTGTGTGAAATGACAATTAGCGCTAATGGCAAATTGTCCGGGAGTAAGTTTTATCCGGCAGTGATGAAATCACACGCAAGATTCACTTACACTAAAGTCGCCGCGATATTAGATGGCGATGCCCAACTTTCAGCGCAGTATCAGCAGTTTGTTCCTGATTTACAACATTTACATCAAATGTATCAGGCGCTTATTGAAGCGAGAAATCAACGAGGTGCTATCGCATTTGAAACAGAAGAATCGCGCTTTATTTTTAACAGTGACCGAAAAATCGAGTCAATTGAATCTGTTGCACGAAATGATGCGCATAAAATCATTGAAGAATGTATGATTTTAGCGAATGTTTCTACCGCAAAATTCCTTGAAAAACACGAAGCTCCGGGGCTATTTCGTGTTCACGACAAACCAAGCGAAGACAAATATAATAACTTTATCAGTTATTTAGGTGAACTGGGCTTACAGCTTACCTATAGCGAAGAGCCTTCTCCTGCTGATTACAGTAAAATTATTGAGCTTATTGGCGAGCGACCAGACCAAGAGCTTATTCAAACCATGCTGTTGAGGTCGATGAAGCAAGCGGTTTATCAAAGCGAAAATATTGGCCATTTCGGGCTGGCATTAGCGTCCTATAGCCACTTTACTTCTCCTATTCGTCGATATCCGGATCTTGTAGTGCATCGTGTGATCAAAGCGATATTACAAGGGCAGGAAAATTCTGAAGCTAATGATGGGTGTTACAGCTACACGCCGGAAGAAGTCATTCAACTAGGTGAGCACTGTTCGATGACAGAACGTCGAGCAGACGATGCCACACGTGATGTCTCTGACTGGCTTAAATGTGAGTTTATGCAAGATCATGTGGGTGACAAATTCACTGGTGTTGTTTCAACGGTGACAAACTTTGGTTTATTCGTTCGCCTGTCTGAGTTACATATTGAAGGCTTAGTGCATATCACTTCATTAGGGCGAGACTATTATCATTTTGATGACGTCAGAATGTGCTTGTCGGGTGAAAAGAGTGGTGTGTCTTTTAGGGTAGGAGACGTACTTGAAGTACAAGTAGCTGCGGTTAATTTGGACGAAAAGAAAATTGACCTACAGTTGTCGGGTAAAGATGCCATTATTCAAAAAGCGCGACCGCTAACTGCAACCTCGCCCAAAAAGCAAGGTAAGAAAGTTAGTAAAAGAGAAGAGCAAATAAAAAAAGATGTGGCCAAGCCAGAAGGCAAGGCAGGCAAGAAATCTAAAAAAAACAAAAAATCTAAAAACGGTGTCGAGAAAAAGGCAAAACCTAAGGCAGAAAAACGCCAGGCTCGCAAGAAAAGACCTGGAAAAAATGCACGAAAGCGTGCTGATAAATAGTAGATTGAAAAGACGATAACATGGCAAAACAAGACGAAGTAGTTTTAGGTATTCACGCAATTAGCGCACTAATTAAACGCTCACCAGAGCGATTTAAAGAGTTGTTTTTCTTGAAGGGGCGTGAAGATGAGCGCTTATTACCTATTGTAAACTTGGCAAGGAAACACGGCATTCCAGCGCAGTTTGTTCATCGCAAAGTGCTGGATGAAAAAAGTAGAGGCGAACAGCATCAAGGAGTATTGGCGCGTGTTACGCCGGGCAAAACGTTTACCGAGAATGATCTTGACGATATTTTAGCGACCTGTGAGCGCAATCAAGCCGATCCTTTCTTACTTATTCTAGATGGTGTAACTGACCCACATAACTTAGGGGCATGTTTAAGAAACGCTGACGCAGCTGGCGTACATGCAATTGTGGTCCCTAAAGATAATGCCGCACGTATTACATCAACGGTGCGTAAAGTGGCAGTAGGTGCCGCGGAAACGATTCCTTTGGTGCAAGTTACAAATCTTGCTCGGACAATGAAGGCATTACAAAAACAGGGAATTTGGATCATTGGCACAGCGGGAGAAACGGATACCTGCATTTATGACGTTGCACTTTCAGGGCCTATGGCGTTGGTGATGGGCGCAGAAGGCAAAGGCATGCGCCGTTTAACGCGTGAAAACTGCGATCAGTTAGTTAAGTTACCGATGGCTGGCGAAGTATCGAGTCTAAACGTAGCGGTAGCGACTGGCATTTGTTTATATGAAATTGTACGCCAAAGACGTTAATCAACACGCACTAATAACCGACTATGATAATTCGAGTGAGAAATACTTAGCTAGATTTGTTATTTCTCATTTGTAAGTATATGCTGACATAGAGTCGCCGCTATAATTTTTGGGGGCTCTAAGGTTGGTGTAGATGAAGTATTGTTGCTTGATAATGCTAAGTTTCTTGTTCTCCAGCTTCGCATTTGCGCAAGCTATAGACCCTATTATTCTTGGCGTTTCTAACGCGCAATCTGGCCCCGCGGAAAAATTAGGCAACCGGTTAAACCAGGGCGCACAACTGTACTTTAAACAGCTCAACGCCAATGGCGGCATTCATCAACGTCCTGTTCAACTCGTAAGTCTAGATGACGGTTATGAGCCATTTCGTGCCGTAAAAAACACTTATCAATTGCTCAATCGTTCAGACGTTTTTGCCCTGTTTAATTACGTTGGCACGCCGACATCACACGCCGTTTTACCTTTAGTTGAGAAACACGATAGTTTGTATTTAATGCCATTTACTGGTGCAGAATTCCTACGTTTTCCTGTCAAAGACTATATTGTCAACTTACGCGCGAGTTATTATCAAGAAGCAGACGCTCAAATTTCTTATTTGTTTGACAATTTAAGCATCCAAAAGCTTGGGTTATTGATTCAATCCGATGAATTTGGTAAAGCGGTTGAGCAAGGCTATCTCAAAGCCTTGTCACTACGCGGTTTAGCACCGGTGGTGACTACGCGTTTTCGGCGCAATACTGAAGATATTTCACTAGCGCTGCAGGTATTACAACAAAACAGCGTAGATGCTGTCGCATTTGTGGGAACTTATAAACCTTTGGCTGAGCTGATTAATTTAGGTTACAAACAAGGCTTTCAACCCATTTACGCCACCGTGTCTTTTGTTTCAAGCCATGACTTATTTCAAGGTATTGAGCAACCGAGCCATGTGCTGGTGACGCAAGTGCTTCCAGAGCCAGCAACGTGTGATCTTGAAATTTGCAATACATTTATAAAACAAGCCCACGCGAGTGGCATAAAAGATGTCGATCCTGTTGTCTTTGAAGGCTATATGAATGCCTATGTGTTTAGCGAAGTCGCTAAGCTGTGCCATAAGCTCACCAAAGCGTGTTTCAAAGAACAATATCGACAATTCAAAGCTAACCTTAATGGGCTTGCTGTAAAATATGACGCACAAACTCATCAAGCGATGAATGACATTTATTTCTCTATTTTCGACTCTCGAGACTAGATCGTTATCAAACTAAGCAAATAGTTCATGGGTAGCACGTACTAATGCTTGCCTTTATTGGTGAAATTCCCTACAATACGCGACCTTAAATCAGCCTGAACATTTTTTGTTCCTTGCCTTAACACTGGTGTTGGCTGAGCCAGATATGAGGCTACAACCGTAAGGAGCTCGTAATGCGTCATTACGAAATCGTATTTATGGTTCACCCTGATCAGAGTGAACAAGTACCTGGTATGATTCAGCGTTACACTGATTTAATCAGTGGTGCTGAAGGCACAATCCACCGTCTAGAAGACTGGGGTCGTCGTCAACTAGCATACCCAATCAATAAATTGCACAAAGCACACTATGTTCTTATGAACGTAGAAGCGCCACAAAGCGTTATTGATGAATTAGAAACTTCTTTCCGTTATAACGACGTTGTGATTCGTAACATGATCATGCGCACGAAAAACGCGGTTACTGAAGCATCGCCTATGGCTGCTGCTAAAGAAGACCGTCGCGAAGTGAAGAAAGAGGTTACTGAAGCGCCTGCAGCTGCTACTGAAACTGAAACAGAAGAAGCTGTAAGCGAAGAATAAGTAATCCGTGTCTGACAATTGCTTCGTGTTGGTAGGTCAGGTGGTGAAAGCCCCGAAATTATCAACAAGCCCTGCAGGGTTTCATCATTGTCAGTTTTCTATTGAACATCGTTCGATGCAAGTAGAAGCTGATATGGATAGACAAGCATATGTTCGCATGCAAGTTGTTGCAAGTGGACCGTGGGCACAACACTTAACTCGTGATTTAACTGAGGGCTGTAATATCAAAGTGTCTGGTTTTATTAATCGGCACGAAACAAGAAATGGTACGCCGCTACTTGTATTACATGCTCAACAGATTGAAATGATTAATTAGGAGAAATCCATGTCTCGTTTTTTTAGACGTCGTAAGTTCTGCCGCTTCTCAGCGGAAGGTGCTAGCGAAATCGATTACAAAGATATCGCTACATTAAAAAACTATATCACTGAAAGTGGTAAAATCGTTCCTAGCCGTATTACTGGTACAAGTGCTAAATATCAACGTCAACTTGGTCGTGCGATCAAGCGTGCTCGTTACTTAGCATTATTACCATATACTGATTTACACAAGTAACCTAATAAGGGGTTTTGAAAATGGAAGTAATTCTTCTTGATAAAATCGCCAAATTAGGCGGCCTTGGTGACAAGGTATCAGTAAAGTCTGGTTACGCTCGTAACTTCCTATTACCTCAAGGTAAAGCTGTATTCGCATCAAAAGCTAACATCGAGCACTTTGAAGCGCGTCGTGCTGACCTTGAAAAGAAACTTGCTGAAGAATTAACAGCAGCTGAAGCACGTGCAGCTAAATTAGCTGAACTTGCTGAAGTAACTATTGCTTCTAAAGCTGGTGACGAAGGTAAGTTATTTGGTTCAATCGGTACTCGTGACATCGCTGATGCGATCACTGAAGCGGGTGTTGAAGTAACTAAAGCTGAGGTTCGTTTACCATTAGGTACTATCCGTGAAACAGGTGAATTCGATATCGTAATTCACTTACACACAGATGTAGATGCTACTGTTAAAGTAATCGTTATCGCTGAAGCGTAATCGTATTTCTTTGGCAAAAAGGGCTGATAACTTAGGTTATCGGCCCTTTTTTATGTTCACTACGAATGGAAACATACGAGGTCGGAGTCTGAGGGATCCCGATAGCTCAGGGTCCAAGGATGCGCTTAGTGTTAATAAGTGCAAATAAAAACTATTCGCATTTGTTGTTGTTTGCGTTTATGATGTTGCTTTCTACAAGCATAGGTCATTAAATCAGATGAAACAGTCAATCATATTCGGTTTTACCATATTAAGTACGTCATTAGCTGTTAATGCTGCTGATAATCAATGGGATGCGTATTATCAAAAGGCTTCGCAGGCTCAGCAACAAATTGATGCGGGTAAATTGCAAGAAGCTAGCGTAGCGGCCAAAGAGTTAGTAGCAATATCAAAATCACTCTTACCAGAAGTTGTGATGAAAAAGCCTATCTGTAAAGCGTATTTATCGGCTGCGATTAGTGCTGCTGATCAAATGTTAACAATTACGGTGGATGAAATAGAGCGCGACTATCATGCCGATGGTAAGCTACCGCCAGTCAAGGATGCGGCTTGCTACCATGCGAAAGATTTACTCGTTCATCCTGCAACAGTGGTGGTGTTAGCGGCTAATCAGGCACATGATCAAAAAACACAAGAGCAGATGCATCATGAAATTGAAGAAGTGTTAGAGCACTTTGGACAGGTTAAACAAATCGCACAATAGTCACTTCAGATATAACTTGTTCGAAACGCTGATAAATTGTCAGCGTTTTACTGCACTAAATTCAAGTTTTCGCGCATTAACTTGTTCGTTATTCATCGTCTACACTAAAGAAAAGCCCTAAACTGACGATATTATTATCTCAGCTCATGAATAACGAAAAGAACAAGTTGCCTATTTTTGCTAACACTACGTCCGAACGTATCATATTTCGGCTGCGTCTGATTTGCGTATTGGCCCTAGCCATTTGCCTGCTAGGCGTAATTGTCGTTAACTATTTTTCATTAACAAGTGCAACGGTGGCTCTGGGTGTCGTAGGTTTATTTCTCATCATAACGCTTGTTTATTTACAAACGTGTATTGATGCAAAACAAGGTAAGCGTTTGTTGCACTACCAACAATTGGAGCACTGGGCACACGCCGCCAAAATATCCGGCAATATTCGCGATATTGATGACGACTGTGATGTCGCTGGCATGATCAATACCTTATTGTTAGAACTTAAAGAAGCCCGAAATAATGACGTATTGCTTGATCAAACGATGCGCGAACGCGCCTTGCTCGATTTGGAAACCGGCATAGGTAATCGCGAATATTTCAATAGCCGACTAGAGGCATTACTAAAAGAAGAAGAAGCGCAAGGTGCGGTGTTATTGCTACAGTTTAATGACTGTGAGCTGGTGCATGCGCTATATGGTCCACAACAGGCACTGTCGGTATTAGAAGGGCTCATTCAGGCGTGCCGGTGTCGCTTGTCACATTTATCGAACTATTTCATTGCACGACGCGGCCAGTTTGAGCTTGCGATTTTGATCCCAAACATCTTTGCGGATGAGGCTGAAAAACTGGTTAAACGCCTATTTAAAAACTTAATGTCGGTACCGCTGCCTGTGGGCATACATAACGAAGAATTTGTGCACATCGGTGTAAGTTTTTTCACAAGCAAACATAAGCCTTATCAGGTGATGTCAGAAGCCGATATGGCGTTGCGATCAGCGCAGCTACAAGGGCCAAGTCATTGGTTCATGTTTGACGAAGGCGATATTGAACGAGGACAAATCAAAGGCTCTTTGAAGTGGCGCACCATGTTGGAAAAGTCAATTGAAAAGAATGCTTTTGTTATTTTCTTTCAACCGGTTATTTCGTGCGACCATGGCACGATAATACATCATGAAGTGCTATCCAAAGTGCGTAACCATGATGGCAATTTGATCAGTGCGCGCGTGTTTTTGCCAATGGCACGAAAATGCGGGTTAACTAAAGAGATTGATTTACTTGTTCTTGAGCAAGTCTGTCGATTGCTTAGTTACGAAACAAGCCAACATGAAGATTGCAGTATTAACTTGTCTATTGAATCGTTGCTTAACAAAGACTTCGTGGAAAGCTTAATTGCGATACTTATCAAGAATCGCACCATAGCACCGCGCATTTATATTGAGGTGAGTGAATATCATCTTGCTAATCACCTTGCTGAGCTTTCCCCTGTGCTTGGACGTATTGGCGAATATGGCGTGAAGTTGATCGCTGACAAAGTTGGACAGTTTGTTGTGAGTGCACAGTACCTCAAAGAGTTACCGGTACAGGCAATAAAATTACATCGCAGTATTGTCATTGACATTCACCGCAAAGTTGAAAATCAAATATTCGTGCAAAGTATAACGGCCATTAGCCGACCTAGAAATATTGCTTTGTATGCGTTAGGCGTTGAAAGCAAAGATGAATGGATGGCGCTCGTTCGTCTTGGCATAGATGGTGGACAAGGGCACTTCTTCACTGAGCCGGTGGCGCAGGTAGCGAAGGCCATTCACTTGCCTGAATAATACCGCGTTCTATAAACCCGCCAAGCCCTTGGATGCCTCCCGTGTGTAGCAAAACAATGCGATGCCCGCGCGTAAAATGCCCTGAACGAATCAAAGACAATAGCGCTAATACCATTTTACCTGAATACATTGGCTCAATAGGAAGCTTGCATTGCTGATAAAAAGCCTGCATTTGCAGCAAGTCATCAGCCGAAAACTTACCATAGCCACCGCAATGAAAATCATCGAGCAACTGCCACTGATCACAATGTTGATATTGCTCACCTAGCAATAACTCAATCTCGTGAACTAAATAGCCATTATGCTTTAACACTGGAATACCAAGAATCTGGTGCTTATTGTTGTCGGCTTTAACTAGGCCTGCTATGGTGCCACCACTACCCACAGGGCAAATCAGTGTATCATAACCATCCAGTTGCTGTACTAGCTCATCTAACACTTCGCCAACCCCCATAAGCGCGGCTTGATTACTCCCGCCTTCTGGAATTATTTGGTGATCAGGGTATTGCTTGCTAAGCGCAGCCAGATATTCAGGCTCATTTCGTCGTCTGTAAGTCGCTCGGTCGACAAATGTTAATGTCATCCCCCAATTTCTAGCCCAGGTGAGCGTATAGTTGTCTTGATAACTGGACTCACCTCGTATGATGGCATGGCTGGAAAACCCTTGCGTATATGCCGCATAAGCGAGTGCATGGATGTGATTAGAATATGCCCCACCAAAACTTAATAGTTTGTTTATATTTTGTTTTCTTGCGCTTTCTAAATTGTACTTGAGCTTTCGCCATTTGTTGCCTGAAATAATCGGGTGAATTAAATCATCGCGCTTGACGAACACTTCGATACCATACTCGGTAAATAAAGGATGGTTTAGTTTTTGTACAGGAGAAACGTTAGGCATAAAAGTGAATGATTTTCTTTAGTTATTCCCACTACCATTGGTTAAAAAACTTGCGTAGACATGATAATCAGGGATAATGAAACTAGGACGATTTACAGTTGCTAATAATAATATCGATAAATGTCACTAAAAGCACGTTTGCAAAGTTTTGCATCTAAACCGAAAGAAAGTCCTTGTATTGGACTGTCATTAAAACAACAACACCTTGATGTGTCAGTTGTCACGCCTACTCGTGCTATAGAAACCTACCAATTTTCAATGCTAGACGGTCAATATGACAACGCGATTGCCAGTCTCGCCGAAATGAAAGTTAAAGGGCACTGTAGCGTGGTGCTTTCATCTAAACAATCACACATCGTGCAGGTGGAAAAGCCTAACGTACCTGAAGCAGAGATAAATCAGGCACTGAAATGGCAAATTAAAGATCAGGTGTCAATTCCGCCTGAAGATATGATTGTTGATTATTATGATACAGAAGTGACATCAGGAGGCGTTGAACGCGTCAATGTGGTTTGCGCCTCAAAAGCGCAATTGTCGAATATAGTTGAGTTAGCTTGTAAGCATGATCTAGCTGTAGCGCAAATCACCATCGAAGAGTTTGCATTTGCGCAACTCATCCCTCATCAAGAAGACGCTTGCCTGTTACTTTGCCAGCAACCCGGCGAAGAAATGCTTATTCTCGTGGTCAAACAAGGCCAACTTCATTTTCAGCGTCGTCTGCGTGGTATGGCTAATATTGCCGAGCGCAGCGAAGAAGAATTATCGATGGGGATGATTGACACCTTAAGCCTAGAGATCCAGCGTTCATTAGATTATTTTGAGCGTCAACTGAAACAGGCACCCATTAAGTCGATACAAGTGTTAGTGCCAATGAAAAACGAGGGGTTTCTTGCACGAAAGCTGGCTGAAAATGCGACCAGTGAAGTGCATTTGTTTACCATGCCAGAAGGTAGTCATGAATATCGCGAGTACGCAGCCACTATTGGTGCTGCAATGGCAGTCGAAGCAGAGGCGCGACGCTAATGAAAAAATTGACTATCAATCTATACCAAGACGAATTAATCGTTAAACAACCCTTGATTACATTGCCCAAAGTCGTTGGTTTTTGGGGCGTGTTGCTTGTTATTATGCTTGGCTGGTCAATGTTTACTGCGCAACAGTTATCAATGCACAATGGTGAATTATCTAAGGCAGAATCGGTCAAACGTCAAAATGATGCACGTATCAAACTACTTCAGCAACAAGTGTTAGATAACAAAGCAAGTGCTGAATTAGTTACTGAGTTAAATAATTTGGACTTTGTGATAGAAAACAAACAGCAATTACTAAGTCAATTAACCGCGACAGATACTACCTACACAGCGGGCTACTCGCAAGCAATGACACAGTTATCAACATTACACCATAAAGACATTAGCCTAGAAAAAGTAGCCATAGATCGTAATACGATGACATTTGCGGGAGTTGCTCGACAACCAGAGGCAGTACCAAGTTGGTTAGCGCGATTTGAAGGCGCAACATTTTTGAAAGGCCAGTCTTTTAGCTACATGAACCTACAAGAAAACGAGCAAAAAAATACCCAATTTGTAGTGAGCTCGCGTAATGGTGCGGAGCGAGGTAAGACACAATGAGTCAATGGAAAGTCTTTTGTGACCGGTTCTTAAACATAACGCCAAGAGAGCAATACTTGATTATTGGTTCAGGTATTATGCTGATCTTTTTCAGCTTTTATAATTTGTACTTAGACAATGCATTAACGCAAGTCGACTCGGTTGAGCAAAAAGTAAAACAAATCCGCAGCACTAACCTTGCCGCGTTAAAAACAATCGACGTGTTAGAAGAAGCGTTGGAAACAGATCCAAACGCAAGTGTTGAAAAACAAATCACGCGTAAACAGCGTAAACTGGCAACGATTGACCAACGCTTACTTACATTAACAACAGAGCTCATAAACCCAACGCAAATGCGTGCGGCCTTAATTGATTTACTGGCATTGCAAAAAGGGGTCTCACTGGTATCGTTAGAAGTGTTACCCGCTCAGCCGTTGACAACGAAAACATCTCAAGGTGAGCAGAACAGCCAGTCATCGGCAAATACGCCAACAACCAATACGCCAACAACCAAGGTATCAAAAAATAATGAAGTTGCTGGTATGGTGCTTTATAAGCATAGTATGCGCTTAACCTTGTCGGGTGGTTACTTTCAGCTTCGTGATTATCTGGCGCAAGTAGAAACATTGGATTGGACATTTTTCTGGCAAAGTTTTGATTACCAGTTAATGGAATACCCAAAAAGCCAGTTGGTCATTGAAATATATAGTTTAAGTACGAATAAGGAGTTTATTGGTGTTTAACATTATCTTATTCGTTATTAGCTGCACAATGTTATTATTTAGCGCAAGTAGTTTCGCCCAAAGCGACCCAACAAGGCCTTTGGGGCTTGTCAGTGGCGGCCAGCAAATTGTCCAAAAAGGTGCGTTAAGGCTGGAAAGTATTATTCATCGTGAGCAGGGAAAAACTGCCATAGTGAACGGCCAAATGGTAAAGGTGGGAGACACATTTGGCGCTTATCAAGTGCGAGCAATTGGCGATAAAAGTATCACATTAGAATCTCCTGAAAGAGCAGTAACACTAAACCTGTTTTCAGGGGTGACGGTTAATTCAAAATGATAAAAAAAATGTCTATGAGAAAATTGAGTACCAAAGTCTATTGTATGGCAGCAATGTCGATGTTGCTTGGTTGTCAGTCTGTGCCCGATGCACCGAAAGAGATTAACCAAACTTTGGATAACGCTATTGCTGAAAGCGAGAAACAACGCACACCAAAGCCGCTGACACAATTACCGAATGCAATCCAACAAGACTTAATGCAGTCGAGCTTAAAAGAAGCACGCCATGGTTTGTTATCTGAAAAACGTCTCGATATTGCCGCGACAAAAGTTGACGCGCAGGCGTTTTTCTCCGCTTTGGTTGATAACTCTGATTACAGTGTCGCCGTGCATCCCGATGTTAGCGGTGCGATTTCACTCAATTTGAAAGACGTGACGCTTGGTGAGGCATTGGATGTTATTGAAGAGCTATATGGCTTTGATATTCGTCGCCAAGGGCAAATTATTCAAATATTCCCCGCTGGCATTCGCACAGAAACGATTCCGTTAAACTATTTATTCGTTAGACGTTTTGGCGCGTCAAGCACCTCAATTAATTCAGGTGGTGTGTCGCAAAACGATCCTAATAGTAATGGCAATGGCCGAAACAACAGCAACAATAATAATGCTCAAGGTAATCGTAGCGGCCAAAATAACCCTAACGGACGTAACAGCCAAACGGGTAATAGTGGTATTAACATTTACACCGAAAATGAGTCAGATTTCTGGAAAGATTTAAAAGAAACGCTTGAAACATTAGTAGGCTCTGATGACGGACGTTCAATTATCGTTTCACCACAAGCTGGACTCGTAACGGTTAAAGCACTGCCACATGAAATTAATGCAGTAAAATCGTTTATCAACAACACGCAAGATCACTTAAGACGCCAAGTGATTATTGAAGCTAAAATCATGGAAGTAACGCTCAATGATGACTATCAGCAAGGCGTTCGTTGGGAAGAAGTGCTAGGTAATATTGGCAGCACAGACTTTTCATTGGCGACCAACGGCGTGATCTCTGGCAACACGATTTCTGCTACCATAGGTGGCCTAACTGGCCTCAGTTTTACCAATACTGATTTCTCAGGCGTGATTACTTTGCTTTCTACTCAAGGCAATGTGCAAGTATTATCCAGCCCAAGAATTACAGCGACAAATAATCAAAAAGCTATCATCAAAGTTGGTGAGGATGAATACTTTGTAACCGAAGTATCAAGTACTACCACCACTGGCACAGCGACTACTACTACACCAGAGGTAGAGTTAACACCGTTCTTCTCAGGTATCGCCTTGGATGTGACGCCACAAATCAATGCCAATGGTGAAGTCATATTACACGTTCACCCATCAGTTACTGTCACGGAAGAACAAACTAAAACGATTCGATTAGGTGATGATTCTTTTGCATTACCGTTAGCACAAAGCAGCGTTCGGGAATCAGATACCATCATTAGAGCAAAATCTGGTGAAATCGTGGTTATTGGCGGGCTTATTGAAACGCGCAAAGTGGATTTAGAGTCAAAAACACCATTGCTAGGCGATATTCCACTAATGGGTGAGTTGTTTAAGAGTAAAAGCCAAAAAACACAAAAGAAAGAATTGGTTATCATGTTAAAACCAGTGGTTATTGGTCAAGATACGTGGAAAGACCAGTTGAAAGAAGCACGAGCATTGCTCAAGCAATGGTTTCCTGAAGAATCAGAGTAACTAAAGGTGTACCTTTATCATTTTGGTTTAACAGAGTTACCGTTTACGTTGACGCCCAACACCAGTTTTTATCTGGGGTTGGCGCCTCATGACGAAGCGCTCGCTGTGTTGCTAACGGCACTTAAAACTGGTGAAGGCTTTATCAAGGTTGTCGGAGAAGTTGGTACGGGAAAAACACTACTTTGCCGTAAACTGCTCAATGAAATACCTGAACACTTTGTGACAGCGTACGTACCTAATCCTTATCTGAAACCGGATGAATTACGCCGTGCCGTAGCAGTTGAACTAGGCGTCAAACAGGCACAACGCATGTCTGCGCAACTACTCACACAACGTATCCAGCAGCGCTTGCTAGAGTTACACCAGCAAGGGCATTCTGTGGTAGTTATTCTCGATGAAGCACAAGCACTTCCAGAAGAAAGCTTAGAAGCATTACGGCTATTTACTAATCTCGAAACCGAAACGAGAAAATTGTTACAAGTGGTGTTATTTGCCCAGCCGGAATTGGACGAGCGATTAGCGACTAAAGCGTTTAGACAATTGAAGCAACGCATTACATTTTCATATCGGTTGCGTGCGATGACAGAACAAGAAGTACGTAGTTACATTCAGCATCGATTACATGTTGCAGGATACAAGGGCGCAGATTTGTTTAATGATGCCTTGTATAAAAAAATTGCAAAAGTATCCGGTGGTATTCCACGACTCGTTAATATTATTTGTCACAAAATGCTGATGCTAAGTTATGGTCAGGGAACGTACCAACTGACCAAACAACAGCTTAAAGCAGCTGTGGAGGATACAGAAGGAGTTACCGCATTTTCGGTCAATAAAAAATTGGCCATAGCCAGCTTTTCCGGGATATTTTTAGTGTTATTTATGTTTTTGTTATACGGAGTTTAGATTGAGCGTTATCAACCAAATGCTAAAAGACTTAGATAAACGCCAACACGAAGCGGAGCAGGCAGCAGTTGTGCCTCAAACAAACGTAGCCAGTAAGTCGCCAATTCATTGGGTTTATATCGTGGTAGGCATACTCATGCTTAACGCTGGCGGCTGGTATGTGTGGTCCTTGTATTCAGAAGTGCAGTCGTTGAAAAATGTGCAGGCGAGCACTATTGTTAAGCAATCCCCTGCATCTCCGGCATCACCAGTTATCGAAACTGATTCAACTCGTAACGCATCATCTCCAGAAGCAAGCGCTGAAAAAGAAAAAGTGGCTATTGAACAAGGCGTTAATAGCGTAAACGGTGTTGCTGAAAATGCGTTGGCGGAAACTGTGGAAAGTAGTGAACAGCAGGTTCAGCAAATTCAGCAAAAAGCTCAAACGGTTGCGCAGGGTAGCGTAAACACAAACGGACCATCGTCACTGCCTAGCCCAGAAGTCGCCAACAATAAACCATTCAACCCCGAATCAAACGATTTAAAAGAAGCCACGAGTAAACCTACGTCTAACAATGTTGACAATGAGCAACAATCATCCGCAAAACTAAGTATCTCCCGGCGTGAATTTACACCCGAGGAATTTGTTGCCAATAAATATCTAAGTGCCGAAAAAGCAGTACAGCGCAATGAGTTGGCGAAAGCTGAGAAGGCGTTGGAGGAGGTTTTGCTTGTCGATCAACGGCACAAAGCGGCAAGAAAACAACTTGCAGCGCTTTGGTTTGGTCGCCAATCGTATCAAGCAGCTATCAATCTTCTCGCGCAAGGGCTAGCATTAGATCATGAAGATAGCGAAATGCGCATGATGCAGGCACGAATTTACCTATCACAAGGTGACTCGGCACAAGCATTGGAACGATTGAAAGTGCAAGTTGAAGTGCCAGACAAAGAATATCAATCGCTACTTGCGTCTGTTGCGCAACAAGTAGGTGATATTCAAACTGCGCTAGCAGCATATAAACAATTAACCTTATTAGAACCACAATCGGGCAAGTGGTGGTTGGGGCTAGCGGTTGCCCATGATCGCGGTGCTGAATTCGACAAAGCAAGACAGGCTTATCAAATGGCGATAGCACAGCGCGGTTTGTCATCGGAATCTTTAGTGTTTGCCCAGCAACGTATTAGTGAGTTAGGAGAATAACTATGGCAGCGCCTAAGTTAAAAATGCGACTTGGTGATTTGTTAGTACATGAACAAATCATTTCTAATGAGCAACTCATGCAGGCTTTAAACAGTCAGAAAAGTACTGGCAGAAAGCTCGGTGATACCTTAATTGAGCTAGGACATATTGGCGAGCGCCAGCTATTAGAGTTCTTAGCTCAACAACTTGCAGTACCATTTTTAGATATTAGCCAACGTCGCATTCCTAATGAGGTCGCTACACTGTTACCTGAGGTTCACGCGCGCCGATTACGGGCACTAGTTATCGAAGATAATGGTGACTCTGTGCTTGTGGGCATGAGTGATCCTGCTGATTTGAATGCACTTGACCAGTTAGAGCAAACACTTTCACCAAAAGCTATTAAGCTTGCGGTTGTGATGGAGTCACAGCTATTTGAAGCGTTTGATGGCTTGTATCGCCGCACGGCTGATATTGAATCGTTTGCCAGTCAGCTGGAAGAAGAATATCAGGAATCATCTGATTTTGACTTAAGTACAAGCATTATCGACGAAGGTGGTGATGCAACCGTTGGCAAGCTTTTGCAATCGGTTTTTGAAGATGCTGTGCAAGTGCGAGCATCGGATATTCACATCGAACCCGACGAAAATCTATTGCGCATTCGCCAACGTATTGATGGTTTATTGCAAGAAAACGTACTTAAAGAAAGCAAGATTGCTGCTGCGATGGTGTTACGACTAAAACTCATGGCAGGCTTAGACATTTCAGAAAAACGTTTGCCGCAGGATGGGCGTTTTAACCTGAAAATCAAAGGGCATAACATCGACGTACGTATGTCGACTATGCCTGTTCAGCATGGCGAATCAGTGGTTATGCGTTTGCTAGACCAATCGGCCGGATTGCTTTCACTAGAAGAAACAGGGATGCCTGCAGCGTTAGTCGAACGTGTCAGACATCAAATTACCCGACCACATGGCATGGTGCTAGTAACGGGGCCAACCGGGAGTGGTAAAACAACAACCTTGTATGGTGCACTGAGCGAACTGAATCAGTCATCGAAAAAAATTATTACCGTTGAAGATCCGGTTGAATACCGCTTACCGCGTGTTAATCAGGTACAGGTTAACAGTAAAATAAATCTGAGCTTTTCAGGTGTGTTACGTACTGCATTACGTCAAGATCCCGATATCATTATGGTTGGTGAGATGCGTGACAGCGAAACCGTTGAAATTGGCTTACGGGGTGCGTTAACGGGCCACTTAGTGTTATCAACCTTGCATACTAATGATGCGATCACGAGTGCCCTGCGCCTCATGGATATGGGGGCTGCTGGATTCTTGGTGGGGAGTTCATTGCGAGCGGTGATTGCACAGCGATTGGTGCGAAGAAACTGTGAAAATTGCACGCAAGACTATCATCCCACTCAACAAGAAGTGCTATGGCTCACTAATTTGGCGGGCGACGGTGCCAAAACGGTTAGCTTCAAAAAGGGCACGGGATGTCAATCGTGTCAATATACCGGCTACCGTGGGCGAATAGGTGTTTTCGAATTGCTTGAAATGAATGAACCCATGATGGCAGCCATGAAGCGGGAAGATGCTGAGGCATTTACCGAATTAGCCAAGAAACACCCCAGATTCAGACCATTGTCTTTAGCCGCGTTTGATTATGCAACACAAGGCGTGACTAGTGTTGAAGAGGTGCTAAGGCTGGTTGAAACGGTTGATATTGCGGACGACTAACAAAATTGAACAACGACTATTAATTAACGATTCTCGAGTTGAAACAGAACGATAATGGCGGCATTTAATTATACAGGCAGAGATGCAAGTGGTGCATCGGTGAAAGGGGCAATGGAAGCGAACAGCAGTGCAGCTGTCGCTGAAAATTTGTCGCGTCAGCGCATTGTACCTATTTCTATTGAACCTGCTAATGAAAATGCGAAGGGCGCGAGTGACGTGGCCAATTTAGATATTGGCGAGTTACTGGGGTTTGAAGCCATCAAGCTCGATGAACTCATTGTATTTTGTCGCCAAATGTACGCTTTGGTGAAATCGGGGGTACCGATTTTACGTGCTATTAATGGCATGGCTGACTCCACACCTGCGCCTAAATTGAAAGAGGCGCTGGGGGAAATAGCGAGTCAGTTAGAGGGTGGTTATGCGTTATCTTCTGCGTTGAATCAGCATCCAAAACTATTTTCTCCGCTATTTGTGTCGTTAATTCATGTGGGGGAGAATACGGGTAAACTAGATGATGCGTTTATAAAACTAGCCAGCTACTTTGAACGGGAACAAGAAACACGAAAACGCATTAAAACGGCAATGCGCTACCCGTCGTTCGTAATCAGCGCAATAGTCATTGCAATGGTCATTTTAAATATTTGGGTAATTCCAACCTTTGCCAATATGTTTGCTAAGCTGGGGGCCGATTTACCTTGGGCGACTAAAGCGTTAATTAGCAGTTCTAATTTTTTTCTGGATTATTGGCCACACATGCTAGTTGCTTCAATTTTCCTTTTCTTTGGTACCAGAAACTATCTAAAAACTGAAAAAGGCCGTTATCAGTGGGATAAGCGTAAAACTCATATGCCGATTGTCGGTAATATTATCGAGCGTTCTATTCTTGCGCGTTTTTCACACAGTTTCGCGATTGTACTTCGTGCAGGTGTGCCAATGACAGCTGGACTAACGCTGGTTGCGGACGCGGTAGACAACAGTTATATGCGTGAAAAGATCATTGCTATGCGAAAGTCGATCGAAAGTGGTGAAAGCTTACTACGCTCCTCTGTTGCCAGTACGTTATTTACGCCTTTGGTGTTGCAAATGATTGCTGTGGGCGAAGAAACTGGCCGTGTTGATGAGTTACTAGAAGAAGTTGGCGATTATTACGAGCGTGAAGTGGACTACGATTTAAGTACACTCACCGCTAAAATTGAACCGATCTTAATTGCTATTGTAGCGGGTATGGTATTAATACTGGCGTTGGGTATCTTCACGCCAATGTGGGATATGATGTCGGCATTCAGGGGGCGCTAGTGTCACGGCAGTCGGCATTTGAAAAGCGCGAAAAATCGCTTGGTGAACAAGTGATCATTGTTGTCTTGTTAGCGGCGATGATGGCGTTGTTTTTGTATTACTTTTTCAAGCAAAGCGATGAGCTGAGGCAAGCTGGGTTTGGCAACCTAGCACATAATTTTTCAGCGAAAATAACGGCTATTCGCGCTCAGTGGTATATGGATAAACAGCCACAACTGGTGTTCGTACGCGAAAACACCAGCCAAAACGGCAGCAATCAAGGGTATGGTGTACCTGTTAATGCTAAAGGTTGGGTAGATGTTGGCGATACAAAGGTAGGTTGTGAAAAAATTTGGCAATTTGTAATGGGCACTGCACTCGTTTTTATGAAGCAGCCGATTGCGGTAATTTCAGTGGAAGATACTGAACATGGTCATGCGCGCAGGTGTCGATACAGCTTACCGGATGGTGAGTTTTTTGAGTATCATCCAAACACTGGCAAGGTGGTGGCTAACCCGCATAATTGAGTGAATTGCGGGGATTTACCGCGACTAAAACAAAAATAATAAAAAAAAGTGTTAATTGCTGCTGTAATTGAGTGACTTATTTACAGAAAAGTGGTTAGAATTAGAGTAAGGGTCAACGAAAGAGATTGATATGAACAGTATAAATAAACAGTCTGGTTTTACTTTGATTGAATTAGTCATTGTTGTGGTGATTCTTGGCTTTTTAGCTGTTACCGCTATTCCACGATTTATCGATTTAACTGACCAAGCACAACAGGCAAATATTGAAGGTATGGCCGGTGGCTTTGCAACAGGTGTGTCTTTGGCGCGTGCTCAATGGGAAGCCAATAGCCGTGAGCAAGATAATACCAATAGAAATGTTGTTGATTATGACGGTACGCAGGTGTTGCTGACCACAGGTGCTACGGGCATTCGCGCTGGTTATATTGTAGCTTCAACAGCGGGTCAAAATGATGGCAATACACTCGATGGCAGTTTTGACGCGGCAAACTGTATTGACATCTGGAACAGTATTTTACAACAACCGCCGGGCTTAACGAGCTCCATTGCAGTTCTCAATGGCAATAATGGTGATTCATTTGACTATTTAGCGGAAAAAGCCGGTACTGGTGCTAGCACAGAATGTATTTTCTACCTTAAAGAAACATTGAACCGTGATGTTAATGGTGATTTTGTTTCACCTGGCGCCGTTTCCACAGTTGGCAATAACTTTTCTTATTCGCCTGCAACTAGTGCTGTTGCAGTCACAATTAACGCAAATTAATACACCATAATTAATAATAAACAGGTATGCATATGAAAGTAGTAAAACAATCACAAGGTTTCACACTAATCGAATTAGTTGTGGTTATTGTTATTTTAGGGATTTTAGCGGCAACGGCAGCGCCTAGGTTCATCGACTTAACTGGTGATGCCAGAGCGTCGGTAATGGAAGCTGTTGAAGGGTCAATTAACTCAGCGATGGATTTGGCGCATGCTAAAGCGTTAGTAGATTCACAAACGGCATCTACTGGTAGCATTACGGTGGCGGGTACAACAATTTCACTTGCCTACGGTTATCCAACGACAAATGCGATAAGTTCATTATTAGAATTAGATGCCGAAGATGTAACTGAATCTTCGGCAGGTGTATTCCAACATACTAATGCGACAACGCCAGCAGATTGTCAGGTAGAGTATGTACAAACAGATGATGTGAATGATCGTCCTGAACTAACAGGCACTTATGATGGTTGTTAATAACCATTTTAAATGAAAAAAACCGGCTTAATTGCCGGTTTTTTTATTGGTATTGTGCTCTCGTTAATCCACTCTACTAGTTACCTATTTCAACATAGATTCGATTACCCCAATCATTGTGCAGTGGATAAGTATTCTGCGCTTCACTAAGTACTCGTGCTGCTTCTTCGACTCTTCCCATATGAGTGAGGGATAAAATCACATTATTATAAAGTGAAATGCGAGGTGTGTGCTGCATCTCATTTGTAGCCCAAGCAATGTACACCTGTAACTTATTAGCGTCATTATGTGTCATGCCTTGCTGCAAAATGTAGTTATGGGTATTAAGTTCTAGCCGTTGCTTCCAAGGAAGTGGATTGATAACACGTTGTAAAATCTCTATCTTTTTATAGCCTCCACCTTCAAAGGCGCTAATGAGTATATTGGTGTGTAGGGTTGTTAGAAAAAATGGTACAGCGAGTATGGCAATAACCAGTGAAAAACTCTTTAATGCGAATGAAGCATTGAACTGGTAATTAACATTGCAATTGTTGTCTTGTTGTTTGATGTACCATATGAGCATTAACAAAACTACCCAGTGGCTCAGGGATAAATAGAATGGCCAACCTGTTTGACTATGTAGCACGATCGGAATAATAAGACCTATCAACGCTAACCTAAGTGGCCAGGCGTACACTTTGGCAATGAGTCGGCAAAACCCAACGAAAAGAGCGATAAATGCCACCAAAGGTAGTACACCACCTTCAATGGCCCAAAACAGCACTTCATTGTGTGGATGGCTTAACCGTAGAATGGGTTCTGCTAGGGCCGGATCATCGCGTTTCATTTGATTATGAAAATCTAAATACGCACGCTCAAAATTACCGTAACCATAGCCAGTTAAAGGTTTAGCGGCGATCATAGCCAGACTGACTTTATAGATATCAATGCGTTCACCGGCATTGCTGTACACTTCTGCTTCTCGCTTAACCGTATTTGAGTGCTGTAGTGCAAAAAAACCTGAGATAAATGAACTGGTGACTACCACTATAACAATAAGTGCGCGTTTCTTTTGTTGAGTAAACATATACCAGCTAACTAACGCCAAACCGACAATACTGCCCAAAAAGCCAACCCTAGATTGTAGTAGTGTTAGGATAAAAGGACTTACAATCAAACAGCTCCAAAGAACTAATTGGTAAAGTTTGGGTTGTTTTTTACGACTAATGAGAAAACAGGCGAGAATCAGCCCTGTCGCTTGAAAGCTTCCTGCAACATTTGGCTGCACTAAACTCCCATGTGGCCTGTGTCGTGTTGGATCATAACCTAACCAATCGCCTTGCTCGAAAAATAAAAATTGAATCAGTCCGAATATCGCTTGGATAGCAATCGCGGCGACGATCAAAATGAGTACATTATCTAGTTGACGTTGATTGGTGTATATTCGGTTTAAGGCTAACCACAGAAATATACTTCCTAGAATAGCGAGCAGCCGTGGAATTGCCAGTTCTGCATGTTCATTGGAATAAAGTAACGGGATTGCTAAGCACAAAAGCGCCAATGACATAAATATGACGAACTGATCCAAAACGATTTCTTTGCGCTGAGCGATACGCCAAACACCAATAGAAATGAGCAGCGAAATAATAAGCCAACCTATGGTATTGAATGACATGTAGAGCCCCATTCCAACAGGCGTAGGTAAAAGCACATGCATGCCAATGAGAAAGTAGCTGGCCAATAGCCCGTAAAATACGCGATGTAAAGTCAAAATGGAGCCCAATCAAAACTAGTAGCAAAAGAGTACGTGGCTTTATAATACAAAACAAGTGGTTAGTTCTGCTATGCAGGCATTTGGTGCTGTAACTTCTTATTGAAATACTTTATGCTGGAGAAACCTAAATAAAGGGGCTGATGATGCTTGTTGAGCGCATGGCAATGTCAGCACGTGTAAAGAGTTTTTGTAAAGAGTTTGAATGAAAACGTGTAATTTAACGAAAGAGAACGGGTTTACGTTAATCGAGCTGATCGTTGTTATTGTCATCTTAGGCATATTGGCGGCCACTGCTGCGCCCAAATTTATTGATCTCAAATCTGATGCGCACACCGCAGTGCTTAAAGCCATTGAAGCTTCAATGGAAGGGGCGGCCGGATTAGTCTATGGCAAGTCATTAGTAAAAGGTGTGCAATCTTTCGATTCGGGCGACGGTAAAACAGTGAATCTTGGCGATAAAGATGGTGATGGTACAGACGATGAAATTACCGTACATTATGGTTACCCGCGAGGTGAAGATGATGATTGGCGGTTGTTGATTGATATTGATGAAAATAAATACAAATATCTGCAAACGACCTTTGGCCATATTATCATCTATCCGGCGGCAATTTATTCGAGCGCTCCAACAAGTTTAACAGACCCCTGTATTGTTGTTTATACGCAGGCATCAGCGAGTGCTAAACCAACGATTTCGATAAATGAATGCGACTAATTGCCTAGCGGAATAGGTGTGAATACGCGTTAGATTAAACTAATCTATAAGAGAGCTCGATTGAAATAATCACCCATGATTCGATTACAAGCTAACAAAAAGGGATTCACCCTGATTGAATTAATTGTCATGATCCTTGTACTAGGCATCATGGCCGCAACGGTCGTGCCCAAGTTCTTTGATGCCAGAGGTACTGAAGAGGTTACCGTACAAAATCAGTTGGTGAGCATGCTGCGCAATATTCAATTACGACGCATGCAACAAACCGTGCAAGAACAGTGTTTTGATGTGCGTGTCACTGAATATAAAATTTCTATGTTAGCAACAGAAGTCGGTAATGGACCTAATTGCGATACTAGTGATGCAAGCATACATACCACTACTACGCTGACATTAGAATCTGGCGGAGAGGTATCTTTTGATGTCTCTGGTGGTGACTATACATTTAGTTTTGACGGTATGGGACGACCAACTGGCGCGTGTGCCTCATCATGTGTTATCACAGTGATTGGGCAATCTAATAGGCAAGTGAGCATCAATGCACAAGGGTTTATTGAAAGTGTCGGTAGCTAATCGTATGCAACGTAATCAAGGCGAAATGCGCAGCGCTGGTAAAGTGGCGGGATTTACGCTGATTGAAACCATTGTTGGTTTGGTTGTATTGGCGTTATCTTACGCAGTGATTAGCCAGTTCATATTTCCTGCCATTACGCGCCACGCCGATCAGTTGCATTCAATACGTGCCGCTGAGCTTGGGCAGTCTGTGCTGAATGAAATACTAACACGGGCTTATGATGAGAATTCAGATCATGTTAGTGGTGCTTTAAGGTGTGGTGATACAGCCAATGGTGCACCAGAGTGTACTGCCGTTGGAAATTTTGGCCCTGATCCTGATCCTGATCCACTTATAGATCCAGACGAAACAGATAGCCCTGATAATTATAACGATGTCGATGACTATCATGGTGCTAGTTTTCCAGGCAGTGATATTGATGAAAGTTATGAAGGGTACATTGTCGATATCGATGTTTGTTACGATCCCGATTACGATGACAGCTGTGATAGTAGCAACAGGAATGTTGCAAAGCGCGTTCGTGTGACTGTTACCACGCCGCTGGGTGACAGTATTGTATTTGCGTCTTATCGGAGTAATTTCTGATGAAGTTTGCCAAATTAAATTATGGCTGGTGTCGGGCTAAATCAGCGGGCTTTACCCTGATAGAAATGATTACCGTTATAGTTATCTTGGGTGTGTTGTCAGTAGGGCTCAGTGGCTTTCTTCAATTTGGCGCGCAAATTTACGTCGACACCACGTTACGTGATCATTTAATCTCATCAGGGCGATTTGCCGTTGAGCGCTTAAATCGAGAGGTTCGCCATGCGTTACCTAATAGTCCGAGCTTAAATGGTACGTGCTTGGAGTTTTACCCGATTGAAGCTGCGGCCACCTATATTGATATTCCCGTATCACCTGAAGCTAAATCACATGATGTGACTTTGGTACCATTTGATGACACTAACTATTCAGATAGTCTGCAAATCGCCGTTTATACCGTTAATCCAAACGATGTTTATAGTAGTACCGATCATATTTTTTCAATTGCCTCTCATGACTTTACCACTGACCCCAATTCTTGGGTAGTTACCCGAGATAGCGACGATTATTTTGCTGCTGATTCACCTTCTAAGCGCGCCTATTTCATTGGGCCATTAGTGAGTTATTGCATTACAGGTGGTACGCTCGTACGTCAACAAGGTACCGATAGTGCCGTAATGGCGAAATCGCTCGATGCTTCATCAAATTTCGTTGTTTCTGCACCTACACAAACAAGAAATGGCTTGGTAGAAGTTGAACTAGTGTTTAGTGCGCTTAACGAGACCATTAATTTTAATAACACGATACAGGTGCCTAATGTTCCTTAGCGATCGTTCTACATACTCTGCGTTAGCTAAAGCGTCGTGTTCGTCTCAACGCGGCAGTGCATTGGTTATAGCTATTTTCGTTATTATCGTCATGACACTGTTAGGTGTAGGCTTAGTGAACATGTTGAGTACCACTTCAGAGTCTATTGCGTATGAGGTGCTAGGTACACGGACATATCACGCAGGGCAAACTGGCTTGCAATGGCAACTGCAAAATACCTTCCCAATTGCTGGTACGGGGAGTTGTAACAATGGTGATGAGACTAGACAATTAGCTGGTGTTTCAGGACTATCACAATGTCAATTCACCGTGAATTGTACTTCAACAAATGTTAATGGTGTAACGCATTATAATATTACGAGCAAAGGGCAATGCGATGATCTGAGTGGCAGTGTTATCACCACTAGGCAATTTGCTGTTGACGCCAAAGAACTCGAAGATTAACGCATCATTAACCTTGTTTTAATGTTTTTGGTGTCTCAAGTGTTAGCTTTTTTTACAGTTCTTATTTTTAAAAAGTGTTAGGTAACGATTATTTGTTGTAAAACAACGGCTTTTTTTTATTGGCACGAAATTTGTTTGATTTATTGTACATTTCTTAAAGTTATTTATCATTGCAGTTGTTGAAGTAGTTCAAGGACGAGGGGATATAATGATTAAACTTACAAAACTTATCTTAGTGTTGGTTGCGCTGTTGTGCGCAAGCCAAGCGCGTGCCGGTCTAATCCTAAGCGATTTAACAGAAGACAATTACATTGTTCACGAAAACCTTCAGTGGGCATGGGCATCGCCGGTAAATTCAGAGTTTTTTAATGGCAACGTGCTCTATGCGCCTGAGCTACATGCAGGGTGGCGTTTTGCGACAGACGACGAACTTAATGTTTTAAAGTTTGAACTCACCTTAGCTGACTTTACTCGCGCTGATGGTAGCTATATTCATGCGGTCGAATATTGGAATTCATTGTTCGACAACGTGTCAGATTGGGATAACTATATCAACTTTGAGAACAATCAAGTTTCAAGCCGTTGGGTTAATGGCGCTAATGAATATTTTGAGACGTTCTATGTACGTGATATTCCACAGGTGAGCGAGCCTAATGGCGTGTTGATATTTATTCTGATTTTAGCCGTTTTATTGTACGTGCCACGATTACAATCAAATAAATAATTTAACCCACAAATAACTAAAACTAATTTAAAGTCAGTTTCGTTTCATGAAAATTATACCCTGAAGGATGCAGGGTTTTTCTTTTTCTCACTTCTTTTATTCATAACATCTTGTTTCGATTAGACGTTAGTAGCGTTTTTACAGTATATTAAGGTTACAGTGTATCTTTTGGTTAAGATGTAATGCATTACCTTTTTCGTCTAATAGTCTTACTGATTTTTTCTCTTCCTTTGCTGTCTTGGGCAGCAGACTGCTTAGACGTGTTTCCTGATGTTTCGACTAATTACGGCGATCAATTGATATTACCCAGTTACAAGTTTTCTTCGGGGGTAGATGGCGACATAGCGGGCGGAAATCTAGCCGTTGCGGCAGGCAATTACGACGATATATATGTATCTAAAAATGGAAGCGTTTTCTTTACGCAGTCAGATGCGGAGTACCGAATCGATAGCCTATTTATGGAAAAGGGGTCTACCGCACAGTTCGTCGCTGGTGATTATTGGATAAATGATCTTCATTTTGAGAAAGACAGTACACTCGCTGTTGTTGGCGCAGGCACGGTCAGAATTTTTGTACAAAATGCGACGTTTGCTAAAAATGCCAGAATAAATGATGCCGGTGGTTATCTTATATTCGTTAGTTACGACGATATTTCGGCAGACAAAGATTTTCGTTTTACTGGTGCCATGTACGCGGTAGATGACATTAGTGTCGATAAAAGTGCTGTTATCTTAGGGGCTGTAACTGGTGACAGTGTCGATTTAGGTAACTCATTTAGCGAAACCTATGATCCTGATTTTATCAATAACGCCGATTTTGACGGCATGTGCGGCGCAGGTGGCTCTAATCCTGCTGTACTGGAATTACACTACAATTTTAATGAAGGAGCAGGCCAAACCGCCTCAGACAGTAGTGGCAATGGGCGACATGGCACTCTAGGTAATTCTGCGGGCATAGATGGTAACGATCCAACATGGACGTGTGAAGCATCGGGTTACACGCTTGATTTTGATGATACGCGATACCATTTTGTGCAAACTCCTGCGTTTTCGCCACCGACCATAGGTGCCGCGAGCTTTTGGGTAAAGGTGCCGCAGTTACCTGCCACTCAACAGCGAATCTTTGGTTTTAGCAATGGTTGGGAAGTGCGCTGGTTAAATGATGGTACGTTAATTTGGGATGGTAACTTAGCGGGTCAAAACACCAACATGCGCGGTGTTAATCTGTTAACTGAAATAGACACTTGGGTACACTTAGTATTTGTGACCAATGTTAATAGTGGCAATTGGGCAATCTATAAAAACGGTGTGTTGGAAAATAGTGGAACTGAATCACTTACCGCCGAAACATCAACGGTGCTATCGATAGGTGCAAGTACCTGGGCTTTGGGAAGTCAACATTTCAAAGGAGAGCTTGACGATTTTCGAATCTACTCCGGCGAGCTTACACAAGATGAAATAACCGCTTTGGCTGCCAATCCACCTGGCAATTGCCCGCTTAATCATTACCAAATTATTCACGATGGCAGCGGCTTAACCTGTGATGCGGAAAGCGTGACGATAAAAGCGTGTAGTAACAGCTTTGATGGCACGTGCACGCTAAGTGCTGAGCATGTTACCTTGGATTTTATTGCCAGTGGAGCGGGTGACACAGTGACTAAGTCTGTTGCATTTACCGGTAGCACGAATGTCAGCTTTAATTATATACATGCCGAAAATGTTACTTTGTCGATTGCCAATGATAACCCTGATGCCAATGCCGGCTATGTTTGTAATGACAACAACGCCGGCAGCTGTAATATAGCCTTTGCTGACACTGGCTTTGTTTTCAGCAATATTTCAACGCAAACCTCCAATAAACCTTCATCAAACATCACGATTACTGCGGTTGAAACTAATGCTCAAACAGGACAATGCCAAGGAAAATTAATAGGAAACAATACGATCCAACTCGGTGCTGTGTGTGAAAATCCGTTGCAGTGTAACGGTCATCAGGTAAACATTAATAATGGTAGTGATAATCCGATAGCAACGGTCAACAACGCGGCCGCGGTTAGTTACACCAATGTCAGCTTAGATTTTGGTGATAGTCAGTCTTCATCTGCGACATTTACGTTGAATTATCCGGATGCAGGGCAAATGCAATTAAACGCGCGTTATAATTTACCTGATCCCGACACTGGCGAGCCTAGCAATGAGTATATGAGAGGCACTAGTAATAGTTTTGTCGTGAAACCTTATGGCTTGTTTATTGATGTACCAAATAACACTGCGACAAAGGAGGATTTCGAGGAGGATCCTGCGGGCGTAGTAACGTTTAAAAAGGCAGGAGAAGATTTTGCTGCGACGATTACCGCTGTTGCTTGGACACAAGATAACGATGATGACCTGAGCGATAACCCCATAACGCCTAACTTTGGTAATGAGATAGCAGGTGAAACTCTTAACTTAACGCATCAACTAGTGACACCTGATCCTACTACGTATTCCGATGCTGAAGTGGGAATATTATCGGGTGATGCGGCATCGGCGATTAGTATGACAAACGGCTCATCAGGGGACTTAACCTTACGTTGGAACGAAGTTGGCATTATCGAATTGAACGCAGAGCTGTCAGATAAGGACTATTTTGGCGAGGGCAATTTAACGGGGCAAGTGGAGTACGTCGGCCGCTTTTATCCAGATAGTTTGTGGCAATCAATAGAGTCTGGTGACGAAGGCAGTATTGTCGCCCAGCACAAAGAGTTAGGGACTTGCGAGCAAAATTGGGCATATAGTGGTCAATATACGCTTAACGTTGACGGTACGGTAACGACAGACGGTGCCATCAAATATGATTTACTGCCCATTTATACCATCACGCCGTATGGCGTGAACAGTGGCCCTAATGATCCTAGCCCATACAAGATCAAAAATTACGTTTACGCGGGCCTGAACAAGATCTCCACCTACGAGATTATTGTACCCACCACGGATGACCAACAACTTCAAAAAGGCTCTTTAACTCAAAAAGTGGCGGTAACCGCTACTATGACATCCAGTAGCCTCGAGTTAGAAACCGATGAAGACTTCTTAACCTATACCTTTAATCAAAATGATCATTTTGTTTACCAACACAGTGCATTAAGTTATCTCAATGAATTTGACGCCAACATTCGGTTAGCCGTTAATTTGGACACGTTCGATGAAGCCGATCTGGTACCACTATATAAACTTAATGATGAAGATATTGTATTAGATAACCTCAAAATAAGAACTGGCCGATTGCGCATTGAGAGTAATTATGGCCCTGATACGTCAGACTTAACGGCGCCTTTGGTGTTGGAGTACCTTAATGCGGTAGGCAATTTTGTGGTAAACACCGATGACAGCTGCTTTGTACCTAAATTGGGCAATCGTGTTGATACTGGGAATCTTCACTCCGGAGGCTTAGCATTGGGTGATTACCGATTAGTGCCTGATAATACGGATAGTATGAATAAACTGACGAGAACAAGTACCCAAATACAATCCGTGTCTGAGCAGCCGTTTACCACTGGAAAGTTTGATAAATTTGTATTTGATAAGACAAATGCAACTTTTACCGACAACGCCAATACGGGAAATCTTACGTGGGAACTCGAAGTGCCCGAATGGCTCAAATTTGATTGGGAGCTCAGTGATAGTGATGAAGCACCAACACAAAACCCTACGGCAGAGCTTCAATTTGGTACCTATCGCGGTAATGATCGTATTATTTCGTGGCGTGAAATTCATCCCAATTAATAGTCACCATGACAATGTGGTTGCTATGGTCAATTTAGTGTCAAAGGCTTTGGCAGACAGAAATCGTTTGGTTGATTTTTAGTCATAAAAGTTGCGAAAACAAGATTCCCATCAATTAATTATACGCTTCGCTGCCAGATTCCATCCGTGTTTTGTTCATTTCTCACAAAAATAACAAAAAAATGCGAATTTTCTTTCATTTTTTGGTAAAACGAACAACACATCTTGCTGAGTCTAGGGTATGATTAGCAGCATATAAAAAGAATTTCATTATGTTCAGGCTCTGTAGCCTACCTGACGTTTAAAGGACATATACACCTTATGTTTAAAAAATTACGCGGCATGTTTTCTAACGATCTTTCAATAGATCTAGGAACGGCGAATACTTTGATATATGTAAAAGACCAGGGCATTGTACTTAACGAGCCTTCAGTAGTAGCAATTCGTCAAGATCGTGCTGGCGGTTCGAAAAGCGTAGCCGCGGTAGGCTCTGCGGCTAAACAAATGTTAGGGCGTACGCCAGGTAACATTGAAGCGATACGACCAATGAAAGACGGCGTTATTGCTAACTTTTTTGTCACAGAGAAAATGCTGCAGTACTTTATTAAACAAGTACATAGCAATAACTTCTTACGTCCAAGCCCGCGCGTGTTAGTTTGTGTACCATGTGGTTCTACACAAGTAGAACGACGCGCTATTCGTGAGTCGGCATTGGGTGCAGGCGCACGTGAAGTTTATTTAATTGATGAGCCTATGGCAGCAGCGATTGGTGCTGGTATGCCGGTATCAGAAGCAACAGGCTCAATGGTTGTTGATATTGGTGGTGGTACGACTGAAGTTGGTATTATTTCACTAAATGGTGTGGTTTATTCCTCGTCGGTTCGCATTGGTGGTGATAAGTTTGATGATGCAATTATCAACTATGTACGTCGTAATTTTGGTAGCTTGATCGGTGAAGCTACTGCTGAACGCATTAAACACGAGATTGGTTCAGCCTATCCAGGCGAAGAGCTAATTGAAATCGAAGTGCGTGGTCGTAATTTAGCTGAAGGTGTACCGCGCAGTTTTACATTGAATAGCAATGAAATACTTGAAGCATTACAAGAGCCGCTAACAGGCATCGTAAGTGCAATCATGGTGGCGCTAGAGCAATCACCGCCAGAATTAGCATCAGATATTTCAGAGCGTGGCATGGTATTAACTGGTGGTGCGCTGCTTAAAGACCTTGATCGCTTGCTAATGGAAGAAACGGGTATCCCAGTAGTTGTGGCGGACGATCCACTAACGTGTGTAGCTCGTGGTGGAGGTAAAGCGCTCGAAATGATAGATATGCACGGCGGCGACTTGTTTGCTTACGAATAATTTGGCAGAAAGTGGCAACGTAGTTGCCACTTTTTATATCTCCATAGTGTGCAACACACGATAGCAACTACGCGACATCAATGAATCCTATTTTTAAGCATGGCCCATCTCCGCAAAACCGACTGATATTCGTGTTGATTCTTTCGGCCCTGTTAATGTTCTTAGATCACAAAATGGCGAGCTTTGATACGGCCAGAGGTTACTTACAATCAATGGTTAGCCCGCTACAATACCTTGCATCTGCCCCGAAAAACATGTTGGATTGGGCAGCTGATAATTTGACAACACGACGCAACTTAATGCAACGTAATGAACAGCTTACTGCCAATGAAACCATTCTCAAAGAACAACTATTGGAGCTGGATATAGTCAAGCGAGAAAATGCTCGCTTAAGAGCATTATTGTCTTCGCCGGTTCGCGCTGATAGTAAGAAAATGGTTGCAGAGATTTTATCGGTAGATAGTGACCCTTATTCTCATCAAGTCGTTATTAACCGTGGTGCTAACGATGGTTTGTATGAAGGCCAACCTGTTGTTGATGAAAATGGTGTAGTTGGGCAAGTGTTACATGTAGGAACCATTTCTAGCCGTGTATTATTGATCACTGACGTGACTACAGCTGTGCCCGTGCGAATATTGCGAAATGGTGTTCGCTTGGTTGCTAATGGCACTGGAACAATTGATCGCCTCGCCCATAACTTTGTTCCTCACAGTACTGATATCGAAGAAGGCGATGTATTGGTAACCTCAGGATTAGGTGGCAAATTTCCTGAAGGGTATCCGGTGGCAAAAGTTACCGTGGTGATCCAAGATGAATCACGTCCATTTGCCCGCGTACAAAGTGAGCCAATTGCACAGATAGACCGCTTGCGTTATTTATTACTGTTGTGGCCAGAACATAAAGCCAATTTATTCTCTCCAAAGGAGGCGTTGTAATATGTTGGCTAATAACGGCATTATTCTCATTTTCACCATTCTAGTCGCATTAATGGCAAGTATTATGCCCTTGCCAATGTCTACCGATGTGTTTCGTCCTGATTGGGTGCTGGTGGCATTAATATATTGGTGTATGGCATTGCCTAATCGTATTAATGTAGGGAGCGCGTGGTGCGTTGGTTTTTTACTTGATGTTTTACTTGGTTCAACATTAGGTGTGCATGCCGCAGCAATGGCGTTAGCAGTATATATTGTGGCAGGAAACTATCAGAAAATTAGAAATTTCTCGCTTTGGCAACAAGCGCTTATAGTTGGCGTGCTATCGGCACTTTATCATCTGTTGGTGTTTTGGTTTCAGCGATTCATGACAGACATCGTATTCTTGCCTAGTTATTTATATCCCGTTATGACCACGATAATCTTGTGGCCGTGGGTATTTTTATTACTTCGCAAAATTAGGCGACACTTTAGAATAAAGTAATGATGAAAAAACAGCTTATATTAGCGTCGCAATCACCGCGTCGACGAGACTACCTTACTCAATTAGGATATCAGTTTATCTGTGAAAGCGCAGATATTGATGAAACAGTCTTAGCCAATGAGCCAGCGATTGATTATGTGGCGCGTTTGTCGATAGAAAAAGCGCAATGCATAGCGAATCACCATGCGAATACTACAATTGTATTAGGAGCCGACACTTGTGTCGTTGTTGGTGATGAAATTCTAGGTAAACCGATTGATATGCAGGATTGCATTCGACAATTGTCGTTATTGTCAGATACCACTCATCAGGTCTTTACGGCCGTTTCTGTAGTTTGTGGTGCACAAGTGTTAACAAGAGTGGTGCGGGCGGACGTGACATTCAAAGCGTTAACTGAAGCTGAAATCGTTAATTACTGGCAAACCGGTGAGCCATGCGATAAAGCAGGAGCCTATGGCATCCAAGGTATAGCGGGACACTTTGTGAAACATATTAATGGTAGCTATTCCGCTATAGTCGGCTTACCTTTATTTGAGACCAGTGAAATTTTACAAGAGTTTGGCGTTTTTACAGCGCTACAACAGTAAGGAAGTCGACCTTTGGTGAGTGGTGAATTATTAATTAATGTGACCCCTAGCGAAACGCGTGTAGCGTTAATAGAGAATGGGGTGTTACAAGAAGTACATGTAGAGCGTGAGGCCAAGCGTGGCTTAGTGGGAAATATATATCTCGGTAAGGTAATTCGTGTTCTACCTGGGATGCAAGCGGCTTTTGTCGATATCAATTTAGACAAAGCGGCTTTTTTGCACGCCTCTGATATCAATTCAAAACTTATTATCAATGAAGGTAATGGCGACACTGAAGGTGCACCTGACATTCGCAGTTTAGTGCACGAAGGTCAACAAATTGTTGTGCAAGTCGTGAAAGATCCCATCGGTACCAAAGGTGCAAGACTGACTACCGATATTACGGTTGCAGCCCGCTATTTGGTGCTGATGCCAAACGCGAGCCATGCAGGTATTTCACAAAGAATTGAAGATCCAAAAGAACGTCAGCGTTTAAAAGAAACAATTACGCCTTATTGCAATGAATCTCATGGTTTTATAGTGCGAACTGCTGCGGAAGGTGTAGGTGAACAAGAGTTACGTCACGACGCAGAGTTTTTACAGCGTGTTTGGCAAAAAGTCGAAGAGCGTAAAAAACGTAAACAAGTCAAACTTCCTTTATATCGTGATTTGTCACTCGCTTTTCGTGTATTGCGTGACTTTGTTGGCATTGAACTTGAGCGAATACGCGTCGACTCCAAACTTACCTTTGATCAACTTGGAGAGTTTACTCAAGAGTTCGTACCGGAATTGACGCCAAGACTGGAATACTACCCGGGCGAGCGGCCTATTTTTGATTTGTTTGATGTGGAAGCGGAGATTCAACGTGCCTTGCATCGAAAAATAGAGCTAAAGTCGGGTGGTTATCTGATTATTGATCAAACAGAAGCAATGACCACCATTGATATCAACACCGGCGCGTTTGTTGGTCATCGTAACTTAGAAGAAACCATTTTTAATACGAATATTGAAGCAACACAGGCAATTGCCCGACAACTTCGTTTGCGCAACCTTGGCGGCATTATCATTGTCGACTTCATTGATATGGTTAGTGATGATCACCAGCGTCGGGTGTTGCATAGTCTTGAAATGGCAATGTTAAAAGACAAAGTGAAGTTTAGCATTAGCGGTTTTTCTTCATTGGGATTAGTGGAAATGACCCGCAAGCGCACGCGAGAGAGTTTAGAACATATCTTGTGTGGTGAGTGTCCGGTATGTTCAGGTCGTGGCAACCTAAAAACAGTCGAAACGGTGTGCTTTGAGATCTTGCGTGAAATAGTGCGCGTTAATCGAGCCTACGATGCAGATAAATTTATCGTTTACGCATCGAAAGCAGTGAGTGAATTCCTCATTGATGATGAATATCATAACTTAGCTGAGCTCGAAGTATTTATTGGTAAAGATATAAAAATTCAAACTGAAACCTTGTATAATCAAGAGCAGTTTGATGTTGTAATGATGTAAGCAATTACTTACTTGAAGTGTCTATATAATTATATAGATTTTATGTAAGTAGTAAGTGAGAGTAGATGGGGTTTTCAAAAGTTACTAACCGCTGGTTGAATAGAACCTACAAGATTATTGCAATCTTGCTAGTGGTTTTTGCTGCGCTCATTAGTAGCTTACGATTATTTCTCCCCTATGCGCACACTTATCGCGCGGATTTACAAGACTACCTCAACCAGCAATTTAATAGCCAAGTGGTCATAGGCGAGTTAAATATGGGCTGGCAAGGTTCTGGCCCGTCCCTCGTTGCTGGCAATGTGACAGTGCTTGATTCTGAAGCTGCGGTTATTTCAATTAACGCCATTGATTTTCATATTGATTTTTGGCGCTCATTGCAAATGCGCAAAGTTGTCACGCGAGATCTTACCCTTGATGGTGTCACCATTTTTCTTGACCAGACGTTACTCCACCAATCTGAAAATTCAACGCAAGACCTTTCATTACTCGACAATATTGTTGAATTATTCTTAGAGCAGATAAGCCGTTTTACCATTAAGAATACTGAAATCACGTACCGCCAAGCGAAGCAGGAGCGCATTTTTCTGGTAAATGAAATGAACTGGAAAAATGAAGGCTTGTCTCACTATGCTCAGGGAAGCGTCATTGTTGACGGCTTATCGTCAAATAATCTACAGATGTCGATGCGACTTAAAGGCGAAGACTTAGCTGATATGCAAGGTACGGTGTATTTTCAGGCGAATGAGTTAAATATTACACCGTGGTTAGATCGTGTTTTGGCCATAGATAATGAACAAACCCATTCGTCGATAAATTTTGACGCATGGCTGACATTAAACAAAGGTGCGGTTAGTCAGGTTCAAGTCGCGTTAGGGGAAAACCATATTGAATGGCAAACGCCAAATGGGAGTCAAAGCCTTTCGCTGGAACAAGGGCAAATATGGGCACAAAATGTTGATTCAACAGGTGTTACTCGCTTATACACTACGGCGCTTAAGCTATCGCTCAATGATATTCCTTGGCAGACATTTTCATTACAGGGGTATCGTTCCAATTCAGAACAATTTATTTTTGCTGATCAAATCAAGCTGGACAGAATAGAGAAAATCATACCGTTATTTTATGAGTCGCCAGAGGTGCAATCGTCTCTAAATGCTATGGCGATTGAAGGCAAGTTATTAAACACGTATGTGTTATCGAGAGCAAACCAACTGCAAGTGGTTAGTCGTGGCGAAGGGATATCGATAGACGAAAATCATGATATTCCGGGTATTAGTAATATCGATCTTGATGCGGTGTTCAGTGATAATCAACTGGCGCTGTTGATTTCAGGTGAGCAGGGGCAATTAGATCTGGGTGGACAGTTTTTAGCACCTTTACCATTTGAACAACTAAATGCCAGCGTTCGTGCAGATTTTAGTGGTAAAAACAAAGTTATTGACGTCAAACAGCTCGTTTTTAAATCATCTGATATCTCCTTGTCTGGCGAATTAGCGGTAAAAATTCCGGAAAATGACAAACCTTCGTTATCATTATTGGCATTGGCAGAAGGCGTAGAAAGTTTCAATGCGAAGAAGTTTTTCCCCAACCAACTGATGGGGGAAGATTTGGTGAGTTATTTAAATGGTGCACTCCAAAAAGGGCGGATTGAACAAGCGAATGTTATTTTTAACGGGGCGCTGGATGAGTTTCCGTTTGGTCATGGTGAAGGTACGTTCGTTGTTGATGCTGAGCTCATCGACGCTGAGTTTAAATTCGATAGTGAATGGCCTGCAATCACTTCTTTTGCGGCGAATTTGAATTTTACCAATAATGAAATGCGAATCACGGGTAGAGCAGGACGGCTGTCAGGCCTTGCTGTAGAAGGCGTGATAGCAAAAATTCCACAACTGTCTCACGAGCAACAGTTACTTATTGATGCGATATTGCCACCCACTTCGCCTGAGTTCATAAAAAACTTAATGCATGCCAGCCCACTTGCTGACAGTGTTGGAGAAGCATTATCTGCGCTGGCTGTTGAAGGCAAGGTCGAGGGAGATTTTCAACTTAGGTTACCACTCGATGATGTTGAACAGGCTGTTGCTACAGGTAATGTGATTTTCACTGATAATCGCATCAATTTACAAACCCCTCAAATGCTGATGACCGATGTCAATGGGGCGCTTTCTTTTAATAACGAGCAACTATCAACAAAAGATCTTCACCTAAAATGGCGAGGACTGCCCATCTCAATATCGTTGAGCGCTGAACAAAAATCTAGGTACTATCAGACATTGATAAAGATGCAGGCACAATGGGCTGAATCACTATGGCACCAGCAACTACCACAAAAGTTAAAGCGATACGCCGAAGGAGAAGTGAGTTGGCTGGGAGATTTAGCGCTTAATTTTTACCAAGGTAATGAATTTAGCTATAGCTTTGACTTACTCTCTGATTTAAGACCAACCAAGCTAAATTTACCTGATCCATTTAATAAAGCCCAAGACGATACGATGGCGTTATCGGTGAGCGTGGCTGGCCGTGAAGATAAATCCACTATCACTGCGGTATTAGGGGAACAACTGAACTTTTATGGTGTGCTCGACCATGAAAACATCACTTTCAAACAATCGCATTTAGTATTAGGGAATGAACAAATGCTAATGCCTATGAGTGGTTTTTATATAACAACTCACTTAGAGCAGGCACAATTTGAGCCGTGGTATGCGTTTGTTGATGATTTGCTGACGAGTGTCGATGCTACTGAGAATAACCAAGACGCTGTACCATTGTTTCCTTCACCGGAGCGAATTAGTGGCAATGTCGGCAAGCTAGATGTGTTAGGGCAAATATTTACTGATGTGTCTTATAGTGTTGTTGATGAGCAGGCATGGCAATTGTTACAAGTAAATGCCAAAGAAGCCCGCGCAGCAATTAAGTTTTTCCCTGATTGGCTTAAACAAGGTGTTGCAGTTGACGCTGATTTTATTCATATCCCACCAGACGAAACTGAAATCGCTAGCACAGAAAGTAAAATCAGTACGGTACCTGACGTTATCGCACCAAGCGAGGAGTCGCCTGAGCTAAGCGATGAGCAACTGTTTTCGCAACTACCTCCGATGCAAGTTAAATGTCGTAGTTGCAAACTTGGATTACTGGATCTAGGCGAAGTCGATTTCTCGGTTGAAAGAGCCTCAAATGAACAAATTAAACTAAATAATTTTGTTGCGAAACGAGGGAAAACCAAGTTAACGGTGGACGGTGTCTGGCGATTTAACGAGCAGCAATCATTAACGTCACTCAAAGGCCAGTTTTCATCGGGCAACATAGGTCGTGAAATCGAAGCGTTAGGCTATGCGTCTATCATTAAAGATAGTGGCATAGATATGAAATATGATTTGGCATGGCAAGGTGGTCCACATCGTTATCAATTGGCAAGCCTAGATGGTAATGTGTCTTCTGCTTTGAATGCAGGATACTTAGCTGATATAGACGATAAAGGACTACGTATTTTCTCTATTCTTAGTTTACAGTCTTTGGTAAGAAAACTGACGTTAGACTTTCGTGATATTTTTAGTGATGGCCTTTTTTATAGTGAAATAAAAGGCGACATGAAGATAGAACAAGGTGTGCTATCAACAAATAATACGCGCCTAAAAGGTACTGCGGGCGATTTAACCGTAAAAGGCAACACGGATTTAAATAAAGGCGTTTTAGATTATTACATGTCTTACAAGCCTAATTTAACGTCAAGTTTGCCCGTACTCGCCTGGATTGCAACGCTTAACCCGGTGACCTTCTTAGCGGGGGTAGCGATTGATGAGGTGATAACGTCCAAAGTCGTGTCAGAATATAACATGACACTATCAGGAGATGTTGCTAACCCTAATCTAAAAGTGGTTGACAGAAAAAGTAAGAATGTACGAGTTAGTGGCTCAAATCCTCCTCAAATAGTTGAAAATGTTAAGGAAGAGGCACAACCACAAGGAAAGGTAACCCCGATGAAGAAAGAAACGCCAATTGAGCCTCCATCTAAGTCAGAGCCGGATGGTGTTGATGGTTAAATTATCGGCAATTCAGCTTTGCTCCGTACCCGATGTAGCGGAGAATCTTGCGCAAATTGACGCTCAAATCGCGTTATTGCCAACAGCAGAACAGCATATCGTTGTCTTACCTGAATGTTGTTTATTTTTTGGGGGACGTGATGCTCAGCAATTGCAATTGGCCCAACAAACTTATCAAAATCAGTACCTAGTTGAAGAACTGGCTGCGCTTGCTAAGAAACATCAGGTAATTCTGGTAGCGGGCAGTATTCCAATGTTGCATTCAATTGAACAACAAGAATTAGCTGAACAAAAGTTCACTAACAGCAGCCTAGTTTTCTCAGCTCAAGGTAAATTGCTGAAACGTTACGATAAAATTCACTTATTTGACGTTGAAGTAAACGATAACGAGAAAAGTTATCGTGAATCTAAATTTACCTGGCCCGGAAAAAAGATTGCTACCCTCGACTTGTCTCCGGTTATACTTGGCTTATCTATTTGTTATGATTTGCGTTTTCCTGAGCTTTATCGACAGCTGTCAACACAAGGTGCAAACGTTATAACGGTACCAGCAGCCTTTACTCGTGTTACAGGGCAAGCCCACTGGGAAACTTTAATTCGCGCACGTGCTATCGAGAATCAAGCGTATGTGATTGCAGCAGGACAAGAAGGTATTCATGCAAATGGTCGAGAAACATGGGGACATAGCATGATAGTTTCGCCGTGGGGAGAAATACTCGCGCAGCAAGCTACTGGAGTAGGTAGCATTAGTGTTGATTTTGAAATATCAGCACTGGAACATGTAAAACAAACGATGCCGGTAGGCGAACATAATCAATTTACAACGAAGTTTAAATCTTATGAATAATGTCGAGCAAGAGCTCTTAACGAATAGCCAATTAGATGGTGAGTTTTTACAGCAAACCTTGTCGAGTATTCGACAAAGAGATATTGATTTTGCCGATCTTTATTTTCAATCAAGCGCACATGAATCCTGGATGCTTGAAGACGGCATAGTCAAAGATGGTTCATACAATATTGAGCGCGGTGTAGGCGTACGCGCCATTTCGGGAGAAAAAACTGGCTTCGCTTATTCTGATGATATTTGTGCGGAGGCATTATCGAAAGCAGCAGAAGCTGCTCGCGGCATCGTGCAGGCAGACGGGCACGGCAAGGTGTGTGCATTTTCGCCCAAAGATGTTACCGCTAGGTATGAGGCGCTTGATCCGTTAGCGAGCTTATCACAAGAAAAGAAAATTAGTTTACTTCACGAAGTAGAGGCGATTGCCAGAGATACAGATAAACGTGTTAAACAAGTAATTGTTAGTTTATCAGGCGTTTATGAAAAAGTACTTGTTGCGGCAACAGATGGTACTTTTGCAACCGATATTCGACCACTGGTTAGATTGAATTGCTCTGTTTTAGTTGAAGAAAACGGCAAGCGTGAACGTGGTAGCGCCGGTGGTGGCGCGCGTACAGATTATAGCTACTTCTTTGAAGCTGAAGGACAACAACCTAGGTATGCGGCATACGCGAAAGAAGCCGTTCGACAAGCATTGGTTAACTTAGTTGCGATTGAGTCGCCGGCGGGATTGCTGCCAGTGGTACTTGGCAGTGGCTGGCCTGGTGTTTTATTACATGAGGCTGTTGGTCATGGCTTAGAAGGTGACTTTAATCGTAAAGGTTCATCAGCATTTTCTGGCAAAGTAGGCCAGCAAGTGACGTCAGAACATTGTACTATCGTTGATGATGGCACCATCGCAAATCGTCGAGGTTCAATTAGCATCGATGATGAAGGTACGCCTGGCCAATATAATGTGCTTATTGAAAAAGGTATTTTAAAAGGGTATATGCAAGATAAGCATAATGCTTCGCTAATGGGCGTTGCACCTACGGGCAACGGTCGCCGAGAGTCTTATGCACACTTGCCAATGCCGCGAATGACCAACACTTATATGCTCGCAGGCGAGCATGATCCTCAAGACATTATTAAGTCGGTTAAGAAGGGCATCTATGCACCGCACTTTGCGGGCGGTCAAGTTGACATAACGTCTGGTAAGTTTGTTTTTACCAGCTCAGAAGCCTATTTGATCGAAAATGGTGAAATCACATCGCCTATCAAAGGGGCGACGCTTATTGGCAGTGGCCCTGAAGCAATGAAAAACGTAAGCATGGTTGGCAATGATTTGAATCTGGACGCAGGTGTTGGTGTTTGTGGCAAAGATGGTCAAAGTGTACCTGTAGGTGTTGGTCAACCAACGCTGAAAATTGATGAAATGACGATTGGTGGCACGCAATAAATAGACATTAATCAATCTAGGGTCAGAGTCAACTAAACGAAAATTCACACTTGAATTCAAACACAGGTTAACGTTTATTGACTCTGACTCCGTTCAATTCAACTTGAGTCAACAAATGTTTTGTTATAACATCACGTTTGTTATGGCGAAATACACTCCAATTACACACAAAAACCAATTTTGGTTATCAATTTTACTTGTAGTTAGCACATTACTGACAATGGTGGCGCATGGCGCGCATGCTGATGTGCTTGATTCACATTTAGAATCTACTGATTGTAAATTGTGTCAACATAACATAGACGTTGAGACTCCTTCACTACAAATTAAAAGCGAACAGTTAGTCGTTTTTAGTGGGATTCAACCGACAAAAATTTATAGTGCTCGCTTATCTCATTCAGTTGTTCTCCCTCCTTTAAGAGCCCCTCCGCATTTCCAATAAATCACTCGATAATCTCTAAATCAATTATTATTGGAACAAAACTTAAAATGAAAATTAACAAAGTTACGGCGGCGTGTGCATTGTCGTTTGCGTTTTCTGCTATCAGCTATGCGCAGCAAGTATCAGGTACTATTACTGACTTATCAGGCCAACCAATTGCAAATGCAAAAGTCGCGATTGAAAACAGTACTAAAGTTGTTTTTACCAACGCGTCAGGACAATTCTTATTTACAGATTTGTCAAAAGGTAAAATAGAGCTCCATGTGACGGCACAACGATATAGTCACAAAAATGTAGACATTGAAATTCAGCAAGACGACGTTAGTAATATCGCTGTTACGCTTGCTCCTAGTGTGATGGAAGTTATTGACGTTCATGCAACCCCACTACATTCTTCAACCATTGAAAGTGCGTTACCAGTCAATGTGATTGCAGCAGATGAGCTAAAACAAAAACATGCATCCACGTTAGGCGAAACGCTTAAGAATGAAGTCGGTGTACACTCGAATTATTATGGACCAACGTCGAGCAGCCCGATAATTAGAGGCTTAGATGGACCTCGTGTACTCATTACTCAAAATGGCTTAGATGTTGGCGATGCATCTCGGGTTGGCCCTGATCACGTGGTTTCGTCAGAAACTAGTACTGCAGAGCAAGTAGAAGTACTAAGAGGACCTGCTACGTTATTTTACGGAAGTGGTGCCATAGGTGGCGTAGTAAACGTGGTTGATAATCGTGTGCCAACTGAGATTGATAATCAAATTGATTTCATGCTGAAGCATAATGATGTGGCCGATGAAAATGAAGCCTCAATTGCAATTAATACAGGCGAGGGCAACGTAGCGTTTCATTTTGATGGCTTTATGCGCGAATCAAATGACTACAAAATACCCGGCGTTGCTGAATTGGCTGACGATCACCATGAGCATGATGAACATGATGAACATGATGAACATGATGAACATGATGAACATGAAGAGCATGGCGAAGAAAATTCAGGAAAACTCGCTAATAGCGCATCCAAATCATCTGGGTTTACGGTAGGCACAAGCTATTTACTCGATAATGGTTTTGTTGGTATGTCGTTTGGCCGCATGGAACGAGAGTACGGTATTCCGGGTCACGATCATGGTCATCACGATGAAGAACATGAAGACGAACATGACGATCATGAAAACGAGCATGACGAACATAGCGAAGAAACAGAATCAGTCAAAGGTGACTTAGTACAAAATCGTTATCAGTTGTTAAGCGAATTAAATTTCGAAGATACCTTCATCAACAAACTTGCGTCTAAGATTGCTTATACGGATTATCAGCATCAAGAAATAGAGAATGGTGCAGTGGGGACGCAGTTTAGCAATGACATGCTTGAAGCAAGGTTTGATTTGTATCATCAGGCATATAACGGCTGGAAAGGTGCGTGGACATTCCATTATAAAAATAGCGATTTTGAAGCGATTGGTGAGGAAGCCTTTACTCCTCCGTCGGAAACTGAATCGATTGCTGTTGCGTGGCTGGAAGAAAAACATTTCAATGACGTGCTGCTACAACTTGGCGTACGCGCAGAACGTGTGACTATTGATGCTCATCAAGATGAACATCACGAAGAGGACCAAGATGATCACGACGAACACGAAGAAGTAGACTTTGCTAAACAGTCTTTTACACCGATAAGTGCATCAGCCGGTATTGTGTGGGACTATCAGCAAGGCTATAACATTGGGTTTTCAGCGTCATTTTCACAACGTGCACCTTCTGCTTCTGAACTATTTTCAAATGGGCCACACATAGGTACCAATACTTATGAAGTTGGCGCGTTATACGATGTAGAAGCACATGGTGATCATGCGCACATTGAGTATATGGAAAAGGACATTGATCTTGAGACATCATACAATCTTGACCTAACATGGCGTAAATTTGATGGTGACTTCGGTTTCGTTGTTAGTGCGTTCTACAACCATATTGAAGACTATTTCTATCAGCAAGATACTGGATTTTTCATGGAAGATGGTCATGCTCATGGTGGCGACCACGAAGATGAACATGGTGAAGCTGAGGAAGGTTTACCTATTTTTGCCTATCAACAAGATGATGTGGATATGTATGGTATCGAAGCGCAGTTCCTTTATCAGATAAATGATGAGTGGCAAACGACTATTTTTGGTGATTACATCAATGCTCAGCTTACCGACGGCGGCCACTTACCACGTATTCCGCCAATGAGATTTGGTGGTCAACTGAATTATCAAACGGATAAATACGGTGCTGAATTGTCTGTGATGCATTATTTCAAGCAAGATAATATCGCTGAAACAGAAACAGTTACCGATGCCTATACTATTGTCGATGCACATTTTAACTATTACCTTGAAGGGATTGGCGACGATCTGGTGTTTTTTGTCAAAGGGCAAAACCTGACGGACGAAGAAGCACGTGTACATGCGTCATTCTTGAAAAACGTTGCACCGTTACCTGGGCGTGGGTTTAGTGTCGGCATACGTGGAAGCTTTTAATTCCACGGTTTTCAACATTTAAATAAAAAGAGGAACCTTGGGTTCCTCTTTTTATTTTGTCGTTTAATAGCGTTATGGGCATGGACCTATCATGTTAGATATTTCTTTACCATTTAGGTAAAAGCGCCAAACACAAAGGTCACTTAGAATTTGCCCACCAGTTCGGCCATTGCTTTGAGTTACTGGAACCCGATTGTAGCCAAGCGGCAGAGAAGTGGGCCCTTCTGATGGCGAGGTACTTGAGTTACCGTACACTTCGACTGTTGCTGGCAGATACTTATTTAATTCTTCAAGTAGACATACACTGGCTTTAGTTGCGCCTGAATTAGTTAGTCGATTCAAGCTCATACCATCTAGCCTTGTTCTTACTTCATTCACGGATAACGCTACAGATCCGCTATTTAATGTTAGGTCATATGCCGCAGTGTTTTCATTTGATGGATGTATTGAGTTATCAGCACCATGCCAAAAGGACTTCTCAATTATTTTAGGTATAGCATTAAACGCAGAAGTACCGCTCAAAGTTACACCTTGGCCACTTACATTGAAACTAAAATTGGATAAATCTACGCCAAAAATAGAATTATCTAAACTAGCGTACTTGTTAGAAAATATATTCTTAGCGATTGACTGGATTTTGCTTGTTACATTGGCACTATAAGCGGCTTTTACGACTTTGCTTTCAGCAGATTCTTCACAATTGTTAGCGCTTGCATTACTTGAAGTTAATCGTGCTAATTGACTCAAGTTTTTTATATTTTGTGAGTTAAGGTGCTGATCTACTTCGTCAATTGTCCTGCCTAGAATATTATATGTATCTAGGGTCTCATGCATCACATTCACTACATTTGCTGGAATGCTGATGCTATTTACGTACAAATTCATTAAGTAGCTAGGTTGGCTTTGATTGTCATGATCTATCTCAAACGCGTACATAGTTCGAGTGTCACCATCTACAACCAATAATTTGATTGCATTGGAGTAACAAACCTGGGTATCAGGGCGATCAGTCCCATTACAGTGTATCTTAGGGCGGTATTGCTGAGCTATCTGGTTAGCTTTAGTTGAATTGACGTTCTTATCAACTCGGGCTTCCCATTTTTCAGCAGCCGTGGCAAAGCTCGCAGCCATTAGTGTTAATGGTAGGATCCATTTAATTTTCATCTTCAGTTCCTTTTCCTTGATGAATTATTTTACAAATTGTTTACTTTACTTAATAAAGCGGAAAAATAATAATGCGCAAAAAAAAGCTGTCAACCTCGATTAGTCAAAAATTTTTTGAAAATGTTAGTTATATGTTAAATGACAAAGATGGGGTATTGTGCTTAGAATTTTCTTGATTGGTGACACATTCAAATGAAGTGCCTCCAATCTTTGCAATACAGAATAGATAAAATTAGCTTGCTAATTAACTAACTTTATCCCATCACTCGTGATAGTGATTTTGTTCTGCTTGAGTAAATTACCTACGGTTGCTTTAAAGGTTTTCTTACTAACGCCCAGTGTCTTTTGAATTAGCTCTGGTGAGCTTTTGTCATTTAGCGGTGTAAAGCCATCGTTATTGTTAAGGTACTCTATTAGCGTGTCTTTAAAGTCGATAACTTTACCTTTGCCCACACGGGTTAGTGATAAATCTACACGCCCGTCTTCTCGCATTCGTTTAACATATCCTTTCAACGATTGACCGATGCGAACGGGTTTAAAAATTTCGTTGGCGTAAAGTAAGCCCCAGTGGTGATGGTCGATAATCGCTTTGAAGCCTAAGTCAGTTCGTGCGGCGATGGTTAGCGTTACTTCTTGGCCGTTCTTATAGTCTGCTGGCCAGATATCGACAAACTTGTCGAGTTTACTGCTTGCCACCAGTCGTTCAGTGCGCTCGTCTACGTAGACGTAAACCAAATAGTGACGACCTACTTCCATTTTTTTATGCTGTTGATTGAACGGCACTAATAAGTCTTTTGCCAATCCCCAATCTAAAAATGCGCCCATTTTGTTGGTGTCTTTTACGCGAAGTGAGGCAAATTCGCCTACCTGAGCTTTTGGGCGTTCTGTCGTGGCGACTAGCCGATCGGCTGAATCAGCATAAATAAACACCTCGATTTTATCATCAATATCACAATCAGTAGGCACGTATTTATTAGGTAGGAGAATTTCACCTAGGCTACCACCATCAAGGTAGGCACCATTTGCGCTTAGTGCAATTACTGAAAGCGTGTTGTATTTGCCGATATTTGCCATAGAATTTTACTTTTTGAGTTAATAGGGAGTGTAGCTGAATGGTGTATTATACCTAATAATCATATCTAAACACCTTATTCATGCGGTACTTTTACAATTTCAGTAAAAGTTTCAAACGATAAGCTAGTATGACAGTTTCTCCCTTTTTCGCGAGACTGGTACAACGCAAAATCAGCTGCCCGCATGACATTTTTCACAGAAATAAAATCGTACGCTCCCTGGCTACTGCCGATATAGCAAGCGCCTAAGCTTAACGTTACCTGATTGGACACAGTAGAGTTTGGATGAGGAATTTTAAGCCGATCTACGTGTGAAGTGATGTCATTCAAGATTTGTGATAATTGCGATTGGTCTATGCCGCTATAAAGTGAGACAAACTCTTCTTTTTTAAAATGCGCGCAAATATCATTCTTTCGCTTAATGTGGAAACGTAAAATATCAGCAATTTGTATGAGCAATTGGTCACCGTCTACTAATCCTAATACGCTACGATATTGTTCAAAGTAGTCTATTTCGACTAGCACGATGGCAAAAGGCACGCTTTGACGCGTCATTAAATCACAGTGTTTTGCCAAATGCTCTTCGAGCCCACGTCGATTGCTTAGCCCGGTAAGAGAATCGATAGTTAATTGTTCACTCAACAAGGTATTTTGTTCGTTAACAATTTGATGTAGGTGATTGATATGTTTGGCAACTATGTTGAGCTCAGTGATGCGAAAGTCTTCAGATAATGTGGTGTTACCATCAATCGTATCCAACGCTTTGACTTGACGAAGAAACCGCTGCACAGGGCGAATGATACGATTGTTAAACATGAGAAAAGCAATGAACATGATGAGCGAGAACAACGAAATAAACCCCAACACTTTTAGGTCCAAAAGCGGTGGCACTTGATACTGCTGATGCTCAATCTTTAACTGGGCGGCTGCATGACCTAGTACATCTTCGAGCCGCAAAAAGCTATATTTGCTTGCTTTGGATTTCGTAAACTCCGATAGCCATGAATAGCTCTCGGATGAGCCAGTACCTCTATCGGCAAGGAGTTCAAATTTGATGGGCGTCATAACGGTTTCAGCAATACCATCAAAATACTTCTGATTGAGCTGGCGAAAAAATACAAAAAAACCGCTAAATTCACCTGATTTATTGGAGCGTCTAATTTCAACCGCACTATATAGTGTTAATCCTGCTGGCGTTAACACAATATCGAAAGACTTTCGCGGTGTTGTTGCATTGGCGCTTGAATTCGATCTGTCGATGATGGCTGGTAGTTGCTTTACGCCTTCTGAGAACAAAGTAAATTGCTGCTGTACTTGGTGCAAAAAACCTTGCGAAAAAACGGTTTCTCCTGTCTTGTTAATAATAAGAACTCCATCTATGGCTAGACTAACGAACGTATCATCAACAAAGTTGGTTGTGGTGTATGTATCATTGGGCGCGTTGACAAAATTGTATGTGTCATCCCATATTGCATAGTCATAGGTAATTGCCTGTAAATGTTTGATAGATTCTTTGATGGAGAGTTGAATAAGTTTCAACTCTTTGTTTTGAAATGCTTTAAGGGAACGTTCAGCCTGAGGTTGCTCAATGAAAAGTCTGTAGCTCAGCGTCATACTCGTAAACAATATGATAATTAATAACAAGATCTGTGTTTGAAGCTGGCTGAAAGAGAAAGATTTCATCTATCGGCTTTATTTGATGACATTTCTTTAATTATAGAGAGGTCTGGATAAATTACCGAATAAGTTAATTCTAATAGCGTAAAGGCCAATACAGAGTGCTATTGCGACAAAGCATTGATTAAGGCGATTCAATACTCAGTTTGGCTTGAATATATTCACCATGGCGCAGATAGAGCAAATCTGCGATTTTTCGAATCGTGTGTTCTTCTATGGCCGAAACGTGACCGTCAGCAAGTGCTAATTGCCATAAAAGTGCGACTATTTTTGTTTTTTCTTCAGCAGAATAATGACGATTTACCTGTGAGGTAAATTGATGAAAGTCATTGGCATCTTCACTTAGTTTCTTTGCTTGTTCGATAATTTCAGAGACTTCATCGTGCTGCAGCGAAAAGTGTCCTTGAATGATAGTGCTCAGCTTCTCTTGTTCTTCTGGAGATAATTCATCATCGGCATTAATCACCTCAAAAAGTAGCACTGCGCAAGCCACTTCTATATCAAGAGCCGCTCCTTGAGATGTCTCTTCTTGTGTTATTGAATCAAAAAACTGTCTAATTTTATGTAACATAGCACCTCCTTACTCTTACCATTGTGTGGACATTCTACTGTCGTGGCAAGTTAGTTTTTGTATCATGTTATGTCTTTTCTCATTTGGACTTCATTGCAACATAGCGGAGTTGCTATTTGCCAAAAGGTCAGTAGAATACCGAATGACAGCGTTGTCTTTGCTGGCTGAGAGTGTTGGATAACCCTGTTAATAAGTGCAATTGCAATTAAGAAAGTCATCAAAATAGAACAATAAGATAAAGCGACAAAGGTACACATTATGACTGATACGAGCACACCTGCTCTTGCGCGGAAAAAACAACGATTGCTTTCCATTGATGCCCTACGAGGGTTTGATATGGTGTGGATCATTGGCGCAGAGAAGTTTTTTGCAGCGTTTTTTGTCATAAGTGGTTGGGTGGTATTTGATGTTGCCGCTCAGCAAATGAACCACACGCCTTGGCATGGTTTTACTGCGTACGACCTTATCTTTCCACTATTTATCTTTTTGTCGGGAGTAAGTTTGGGTATTGCTGCAAAACCCTTAGCAACATACCCTCCTGAGCAGGCCACACGAATATTACTGAATGGCATTAAGCGGTTAATTCTGCTCGTTTTGCTAGGGATCATATATAACCACGGTTGGGGAACCGGTATTCCGCTGGCCTTTGATGAAATACGATTTGCCAGTGTACTCGGTCGAATTGGTGTTTCGTGGTTTTTTGCGGCATTGATTGTTTGGTATTTATCAGAGCGTGCACAATGGATTACCGCATTAGCTATATTGATAGGTTATTGGCTGGTGTTAACTTTTGTCTCAATAGGCGATTATGGTGGCGGAAACTATAGTGCTAATGGGGCGTTAAATGTATGGTTTGATCAAACATTATTACCTGGAAGTACTTACCTAAATCAGCCATTAGACCCTGAAGGCATCCTTTCAAATATTCCATCAGTGGTCAATGCATTAGCAGGTGTTTTTGTGGGACGAATGATGAAGCAACAATTGTCTTCGCCAAGAACGTTGCTTGTCAAATTACTGGTTGTTGGAGTTTCATGTCTATTAATTGGCTACGGGTGGGGCAGCTTTTTTCCTATAAACAAAGTGTTATGGACAAGCTCTTTTGTATTAGTGACCGTTGGATATAGCACGTTACTGCTAGCGATATTTTACGGACTCATTGATGTACTAAACTGGCGGCGTTGGGCAAAAGTATTTGCGGTTATTGGTACCAATTCAATTATTGTATACCTCGGTTCTAGCTTAATAAATTGGTCTTACATTTCAAGCAGCTTGTTTGGTGGAGTTTTGCAGGTGGCCGCTCCGGGTTGGCGAGAATTAGTATTATTTGGTGGAATGGTTTTACTGCAATGGTTAGTACTCTATTGGTTATATCGCCAAAAAATATTTATAAAAGTTTAAATTATGGCGAAAATCGCCAACTTGTATTTTTAGTACAAACCCTTCTACTATATTTTTCGGTAAATAAGTTAGTTTGATTTTCCTTGTAACTTGTTGTTATTTAATGTTTAAATTTGTTGTCTCTTGTTTTTTATAGTTTTTGTACGAATACGGCAAGCTTTTTGTAATAAGCACTTACAACTTTCTAGTAACTCCGTGCATAAGATCCATTATTATGTACGCCATTAACAGATTGTTACGCTTGATTACAATTTAGTAGGGGAAATAGCGGTGACTCGTAAAAAACAAATTATTGTACCTATTGTCATAGTACTTGCCGGTATAGTGCTGTTCGCATTACTTGCTGGTATGAAGAAACCACCTGAAGAAAAAGCAAAGGAAGACAACACACCAATCGTTGCCGTTGAATCTATTACTGTTGCTCCCATGACATTGCATGTCGATTCATATGGTGTCATTAAACCTAAGTATGAAACTGAACTTGTCGCGCAAATTAGCGGGCAAATTGTCGAACTGTCCGACGCATTTGTTCGAGGTGGATTTGTGAGCAAAGGACAGTTACTTGCGGTAATTGACCCGAGTGATTATGAAGCGGCTTTAATTGATGCTGAAGCGACTTTGGCTTCTGCCCACGCAGCATTAGAAACTGAACGTGCGCAAGGTATGGTGGCTGAGGAAGAGTGGAAACGTATTTCAAATGCTACTCCGACAGCACTAAGTTTGCGAAAGCCACAATTAGCGCAGGAGTTAGCGCGCGTCAAAGCTGCTGAAGCCTCTGTACTAAGAGCTAAGCGTAACTTAGAAAGAACGCAAATCAAGGCACCGTACGATGCGATGATTGATGATCGTAGTGTTGGACTCGGTTCATTCGTTGCGATGGGCACACGTGTTGGTAAATTGCTATCAACTGATACGGCTGAGGTACGCTTACCCGTTGCTGATAATCAACTGCAGTTTTTAGTTGATCATGGCAAAAACGCAGAAGTTGTTATCAAAGGCAGTTTTGGTGGCCAATCTACTACCTGGTCTGCGAAAATTGTACGAAGCGAAGGCGTTATTGATGAGAAGAGTCGTATGAGTTACTTGGTTGCTGAAGTCAGAGACCCTTATGCGCTTTCATCAGAATATGAACAAAAACCTGTACTGCGCTTTGGTAGTTATATTAATGCAGAGATCTTAGGTCAGTCGTTAGCTAACGCAACTATGGTACCACGCTATTTAGTTAATAACGGTCGCGTTGCTATTCTAAGTGAAGAGTCAAAACTACAATTTGTTGAAGTAGATATCGTTCGCCAAGTAGGCGCTAATGTTGTTATTTCTCAAGGCCTTAATACGGGAGATCAAATGATAGTTTCTGCACTTGATTACCCTATCGATGGCATGCAGTTAGCGTTGCCAACTGATGAATCTGATTTAGAGAACCAATCTGAAGACGGCTCTGACACGCAAATCGCTAGTGTTAAGGAGTAACAATCTATGGATGATACTAATAAAGGCTTAATTGCTTGGTTTGCGCGCAACAGTGTAGCCGCAAACCTACTGATGATATTTATCATTATCGGCGGCTTGTTAACGGCAATGACCATTAACAAGCAGATGTTCCCTCAGGTAAAAATTAATTGGATTTCATTTAGTGCACAATACCCTGGTGCCGCGCCACAAGAAGTGGAAGAAGGCATTACGATTAAAATTGAAGAAGCACTGGAAACTGTTCAAGGCTTAGAAAGGGTTATTACGTATTCAAACCGTAACTACTCAAATGGTTGGTTCCGTGTTGATGAAAGCTACGATCCGCAAGTTGTCCTTGACGAAGTAAAGTCAGCAATTGACGCAATTCCTAGCTTTCCTGACGGTATGGAACGTCCTAAAATTGAGCGTGAGAAATTTCGTCAGGAAGTGATGTATCTCGCTTTATACGGTGATTTAACCAACATTGAATTAAAAGAACTTGGTCGCAAAATTCACGATGAAATTCAGCAGTTACCTTTAGTCAATATTTCTGAATTCTATAGCGGTTTAAGTTACGAAATTTCGGTTGAAGTGAGTAAAGACAAGTTAAGAGAATACGGTTTAAGCTTCAATGATGTAGCCAGAGCTGTACGAAACCAGTCTCGCAATATGTCAGCTGGACAAATTCGTGCGGAAAACGGCTACATTAACTTGCGTGTAGAAAATCAAGCCTATCGCGGCCATGAATTTGAACGTATTCCTGTTGTCACAATGGAAGATGGCACAAAGATTCTATTAGGCGATATTGCCACGATTCATGATGGATTTGAAGAAGGGCTACAGTACTCTAAATTCAACGGTATGAACTCAGCCACTTTCTTTATTGGCGCTGCTGACAATCAAAGCATTACTGACGTAGCGAAAGTCATTAATCAGTTTGTTGATGCAAAAGCTGATAGCCTGCCGCCGGGGGTTAAATTAGAGCCTTGGGTAGACATGACCTATTATCTTCAAGGTCGATTAGACATGATGGTCGACAACATGAAGAGCGGGGCGGTACTTGTATTTTTGATGCTAGCGTTGTTCCTTCGAATTCGCTTAGCATTTTGGGTAATGATGGGCTTACCGGTATGTTTCTTAGGAACATTGTTGGTTATGCCGATGGAATTCGTAAATGTCACGATTAATATCACGAGCTTATTTGCTTTCATTCTAGTACTGGGGATTGTCGTCGACGATGCCATTGTGATGGGAGAAAGTGCTCACGCTGAAATCGAAGACAAAGGCCATAGTACAGAAAGTGTCATTCGTGGTGTTAAGCGAGTCGCGATGCCAGCAACGTTTGGTGTATTAACAACCATTGCGGCCTTTGTACCGTTTGTTCTTGGCGACGGACCTTCGTCCGCATTTAACCAATCAATTGGCTTCGTAGTAATATTCTGTTTGTTATTCTCATTAGTTGAGTCAAAACTTATTCTGCCTGCGCATTTGGCGAGAATGAAAGTAAAAGAGTTTAACCCTAAGAATCCATTAGATCGTATCAGGAGAGCCATTGACGTTAGCCTTAAGCGCTTTATAGATAATGTGTACCGTCCAGCATTAGAGAAATTTCTTGATTATCGTTATGGCGTGTTTACTTTCTTTATTGCCATATTATTGATCAGTGCAGGACTGTTTAGCGGTGGACTAGTGCGCTTTGTTGGTCAACCCAAAATACCTCATGATTTTCCGCGTGTTTCTATTGATATGAATGTAGATGCCTCAGAGCAACAAACGCTTGATACCGTATTACGCGTAGAAAGCATTTTGAAATCAGTTGATGAGAAAATTGCCGCCGAACACGGTCAAGGCATGATCTCTGATATGGATGTTGCACTTCGTGGAAGAACTGCTGGTAGAATTACGGTGAAACTAGTAGACCCTGAACTACGTGCAATGGATACCTTTGCACTAGCTGAATTATGGCGTAAAGCTATTCCTAAAATGCCTGGGGTAAAATCGTTTTCAATTGACGATAATTTATTTGGCGGTGGCCGTGAAGACGGTGATGTAAGCTTTAGGCTAGAAAGCCATGATGACGCAACGTTACTCGCTGCAGCAAAAGAGTTAAAGGCTAAGTTGAACTCGTTGAAAGGGGTAGGGGACGTTAATGATTCTCGTCAAACTAGTGCGAAAGAGGTTCAGTTTACGCTTAAGCCATTAGCACATAGCCTAGGGTTAACTTTGTCAGATATTGCGTCACAAGTTGGTCACAGCTTTTATGGACTTGAAGCACAACGTATTCTTCGTGACACCGAAGAAATCAAAGTCATGATTCGTTATCCTCTAGATCAGCGCAGTTCAGTTGGTCACGTTGATGACGTGATGATTCAAGCGCCTAACGGTGCAGAGTTGCCGCTTTCTGAACTAGCGAACATTAGTTTAACTGACGGTGTAACGCGCATCCGACGTGAAAATGGCAATCGTACTATCAATGTATGGGCTTCTGTAGACGCCGATCAAGTTGAACCATTTAAAGTCGCAAAAGATATTCGAGATAATTTTATCCCGCAGCTTAAACGTAAGTATCCTCAATTGAACAGTGAGCTTACGGGCAGCATTCAGGAAGAAATGGAGAGCTTTTGGGAGCAAGTTCGAGGCTTCATTATCTCCTTGATGGTGATCTATTCGTTATTAGCTGTGCCGTTAAAATCATACTCGCAACCAATGATGATCATGGTCGTGATCCCATTCGGTGTTATAGGTGCAACGTTTGGTCATATGCTTCTTGGAATGGACTTAAATGCATTGTCATTGTTTGGAATAATCGCTGCAGCGGGGGTTGTGGTGAACGACTCCCTAGTAATGGTGGACTACGTTAATAATTCACGTAAGCAGGGCATTGCGTTAAAAGAAGCGGTGGTGTTTGCTGGTACTAAGCGTTTCAGAGCGATAATGCTTACCTCACTTACAACCTTTATTGGTTTAGTACCTATCGTATTCTTTGAAACAAGTATGCAAGCGAAAATAGTGATTCCTATGGCAGTGTCGTTGTCGTTCGGGGTACTGTTTGCAACGGTGGTTACTTTGGTACTCATTCCAAGTTTGTATATGATTATTGAAGATGCAAAAAGTGGTATCAAAAAAGTTAAAGGATCCTTTAGTAGCAAAAAGGCTACGGAGCAACAGTCACTGCAACAATCGTAAACGGGTGACATGATAAAAGCAAAAGGCCGTCAACATTGTTGACGGCCTTTTTACTTGGTGCAGATTAACGACAATTTAACGGCGTTACTTTACAGTAATCCAATTGAGTTATTTCACGCCTAGCTCTTTCAAACGTTCTAATAAATAGCTTGCTTGGGTATGGCGCTCTGACAATTCAACCTCTGAGCGAGGGTGTAAAAAGAGCGGTAAAGAGATACGAGAGTGCGTGGCAGCTTTACCTGTTGGGTTGATAACTCGATGGCTGGTAGACGGAAAATAACCACCCGATGCTTCTTGTAACATATCGCCAATATTGATGATGAGGCTACCAAAATCTGAAGGTACGTCCATCCAAGTACCATCTTGCTGTTGCACTTGTAAGCCTGGCTCATTAGCCGCTGGCAAGATAGTCAGTAAATTAATATCTTCATGAGCTGCTGCGCGCACTGCGCCTGGCTCTTCATCACCACTGAGAGGAGGGTAATGCAATATTCTCAATAACGTATTTGGTGTGTCCATGATCATGTTTGACAATGGCTCAGAGTACAAAGCTGCTACTTCTGGCGGACTGTGTTTTTCAACCCAATCAAGTAACTCGCCTGCTAATGATGATGCTAATTTATAATATTCAAGGATTTCTTCTGTCAAATGTTTTGGAATACGACCCCAAGGGTAAACATGGTAGTATTCTTTGATGTCTTTTTTGGAATGACCCTTAGCCGTTTCTGAAATCTCAGGCGCAAAATAACCATCCTGTTTTTGAGGATCAAAGGCAAAGTCTTGTTTGTTTCCAGTAGAAAAGAATTCATACCAATTCTTATATATCGACTCAACAAGATCTTGTTTAATTGGGTGGTTTATTAGTACGCCAAATCCTGTATGTCTTAAACTTTCAACAAAGCGTTGAGGGGCGTCAGCGGCAGTATAATCTACTACTTGAACATGCATAACTTTCTCCCAGGTTATCTGTTCTTTTAAATTTACAATCCTATAGTCTACTATAAAATGGTGCTGGCGATAAATTGTTAAAGCTGATCTTGTAAAAAGCTATCACCTAATTAACAGTCCGGTTATACTCCTTCAAAATAAAAATTAATGATTTAAGTGACATAGACATGAAATACTTTATGACCAGCGCAATTGCTGCGACGATACTATTAATGGGTTGTTCTTCTCAGTCGGGAACATGTGAAGATGTAACATTGGCGTCAGAGCAAATACAAGCCTGTCAGGCATTACATAAGCAAATTATCAACGCAAAAGATAAGCCTATTATCAGAACAGAGCTAGAGCGTAGGTATCAAAATGATTGTATTGATATTCGTTACTACCGCGACGAACACCAAGCAGCTATTTGTGGCAACAAAGAGCAAATTGAAGCGAATAAAAAAGAGATAATCAAAGAAATTAAGGGCTAACCGCTAGTTGCTTGCTCTTGCCTGACTTACTCGCTATATTGCTATTGTAAACAATAGTTTTATAACGAATAGGTTAAGGCATAAAAGGCAGTATGACGACTATTTCAAAGGATGACGACAATCACGAACAGATAGCGAGCAATGAGCTTGCTAAAGAAAGTATTTTGCTCCTGGAAAAATATCGTAAGTTGCACGACCGTTATACTGCGTTATTTACGTTGAACCAACTCGCAAGTGATTGCGCAGATCTAGACACCTTTTTCTATCAAGTACATCAAGCAATTGCATCTATCATGAATGCAAAGAATTTTTATATCGTGATGTACGACCAAACATTTTCAACGTTAGAATTCGTGTATCACGTTGATGAATTCGACAAATGGCCTGAAGGCCAATTCCCTTTTGAAGACTTTAAAGGCTCAATGACCAACTATGTCATTGAAACAGGAAAGCCTTTGTTGGCAACACCTGAAGTTATTGACGAGTTAACCAAGAATAAGCTGATTGTACAAACGGGAAGTTCGGGTACCGATTGGCTTGGCGTGCCGCTTATGCATAACGGGTTTGTTATTGGTGTAATGACGGTTCAAAGTTACTCCGAAACAACACGATATCAAGAGCATGATTTAGACATGCTAACTTTTACCGCGCAGCATGTGGTCTCAGCAATGGTGAGATTACAAGATCGAGAAAGATTGCAAAAAGCGGTTGATGCACGAACCCGTGAATTAATGAAGCAAATCCGGGATCGTGAAAAGTCGGAATTATTGCAAGAATCACTGTTTCGCATTTCGGAACTTACAAATGATACATCAATTGAAATTAGTAAGTTTTACTCGATGGTGCATAATATCATCGGTCAACTAATCAATGCTGAGAATTTCTACATTGCACGGTATAACCGACAAAGTGATACGGTAAAATTCGTGTATTATTCCGATCAAAAAAGTGAAAACCTGAAAGCCGATTTTAGTCCGCGAAAAGCATCCAATCATTTCACTGAACTTGTTATCAAAAGCGGTGAAACTATGCTGCTTGATCAAGAAAAAATGATGGCGCTCTATAAGCAAGGAAAAGCACAGTGTCCGCAACCAGAAACTGAATCATGGTTAGGCGTGCCACTAACGCAATCTGGCGAAGTGATAGGTGCCATGGTGATACAAAGCTATCATATTAGCGTTAAGTTCACTGAGCAAGATGTTGAGCTGATGAATTTTGTGTCTCAGCATGTATCAACAGCAATCAAACGACGTGAGTTAGCTGATTTTGAACGAAAAGCCCATGAAACATTGGAGCACCAGGTCAAGGTTCGAACCTCTGAGTTAGAAGAAGAAATTCGCCAACGAGAGCAAATAGAGCTGCAACTTAAATACGCGGCAACGCACGATAGCTTAACGGGATTGCCCAACCGTACTTTGTTTCTCGATATGCTTAACCATGCCATTGCCTGCGGCATACGCAAACCCAACGTGACTTATGCTGTGTTATTTCTTGATTTAGACCGGTTTAAAATGGTCAATGATAGTCTTGGTCATCATGCGGGCGACACATTGTTAAAAGAGGTTGGCCGTGATTTAAAGACCTTAGTAAGAACCAAAGACACAGTTGCGCGCTTGGGTGGTGATGAGTTTGTTGTACTAACCGAAGATCTCGACAGCAAAGAAGAAGCGTTTGAGATCGCACAACGGATTACTGAGTATCTGTCGAACCCATTCTTAATTGAAGGTCAGTCGGTGTTTATTGGTGCCAGTATTGGCGTATTGTTCAATGACGACCGGTATCACAGCGCAGACGAAATGCTGCGCGATGCAGATACTGCGATGTATCACGCCAAAGATAAAGGCAAAGGCCGATATGAGATCTTTGATGCCAGCATGAACGAAAAACTGAAAGATGCTTTGGCATTGGAAGCGGATATTCGTGAAGGCATTGCAAAAGAAGAGTTTTCTCCCTATTTTCAGCCTATTGTACAACTGCAAGATAATAAAATTATTGGCTTTGAGGCACTGGCTAGGTGGCATAGCCACAAGCGCGGTTTCGTTGCACCCAATGATTTTATTCCGCTGGCCGAAGAAACCAACTTAGTCATGGCAATTGACTTTCAGATCATGAAAAAAGCCTGCATGCAGCTTAAAGACTGGCAAATCAGACTCAACCGCGAAGATTTGTATGTGAGTTGTAACTTGTACTGCGATCACTTTTTCAGTTATACGCTACCAAATGATATCAAGCAGTTACTCGAGCAAGTGGATATTGATGCGAGATGCTTACGGCTTGAGATTACCGAACGTGCACTATTAGAAAACGCTGAGGTGGTGTTAAAGAATATACAAACATTAAGGGGAATGGGAGTTAAGATTCTGCTGGACGATTTTGGTACGGGTTATTCAAGTCTTAGCTATTTACATCGTTTTCCAATGGATGTGCTAAAAATTGATAGATCATTTATCAATAACGTTCATGAGCATGCTAATAATCATGCGATCATCAAGGCAATTATCGATTTGGCGACTAATTTGCAAATGACAACTGTCGGCGAAGGTATTGAAAACGCTGCCGATGCTAAACTACTGAAAAAAATGAATTGTTTGTACGGGCAAGGATTCTATTTTCATAAACCAATGACAACTCAGGATGTTGAAGCATTACTGTAAATTTCTAGAAAAAAACTGTGCCACTAAGGGGATAGTTTAGTGACACAGTTTAGTACGAGGTAGTGAAAAATATTTTATTCCACTACCGCATTCATTGTTGAGCAAGTTTATAAATTTGCTCAATTGAGGCTAATTAGCCAACGTTACTTTCCATGGTCATTAACGAGGCATTACCGCCAGCGGCTGTTGTATCTATGGTGACAGTTTTTTCAGTCACCATGCGATGGAACAGGTCGCTGTTTGTGTAAGCAGTGATGAGTGGCAAAATTGCGCCTTTACGTGCTGCAATTGTTTCACCAACCAAACTTTTGAACGGACTCGCATTGTCGACTACCGCACCTGCTAAGTCTTCATGCTTCAGCGCCGTGACTAAATGACCAAGCGTTAACACTTGGAATGCACCGCTCGGTAAGCCTGTTTGTTCAAGAATGCTTGAAATAGCCTGTGCTTCTGATAAGTACTTCTTATCAACAATCGCGACAACGGTATTACCTGCAGCTAAAGCCGATATGATCGACATCATCCAGAAGTTGAACGGTGTATCTTCACAACGCAAACTAGCAACTGTGCCACGTGATTCAAAGTACAGCGTATTTGACTCGCCCGTAGGACCCGGTAACACTTTAGGTGCTTTAAGCTGTTTCTCAATAAATAAAAGCTGTTCACGCGCATGCTTAAGTGTTTCAGGTAATTCGCTTTCTTGCGCAAGTACCACTTTGTTAGAGGCTAACTGTGCCAGCATTTGGCGTAGTACAGACAATTTAGTATTGAGCGGAGTGAAGCCCCAGCTTAATTCCTGTGCTTTTGCTTGTGAAATTTGGCGAGCAACGCTTGATTCCGCGGATTTAACCTGTTCAGCTTGTTCAGCAAATGCCTGCGCCTGCTCGTCAGTAAGATGCTTACTTGGGACGCTAATATCGTGTTTAACTAAGCGTGTTAAGTACATTGGGCCACCCGCTTTAGGGCCTGTTCCTGATAGGCCGCGACCACCAAATGGTTGAACACCTACAACTGCACCAATCATGTTACGATTCACATAAACGTTACCAGCACGAGAGCGCGCTGCTAAATATTCGCTTTTTTCTTCAATACGGGTATGGATACCCATAGTTAAACCAAAGCCCGTACCATTAATTTGATTAATCACATTCTCGAGTTGATTGGCTTTGTATCGAATAACATGCACGATTGGGCCAAATACTTCTTTTTTCAGGACAGACAAATCACTGATTTCATAAAGTCGAGGAATAAAGAAGTTATGCTCGTCTTCGGCAATGCCATCAGCTAAAACAGGAGGTTTACAAGCATAATGCAGCGTACCGCGTGACTTGAGGTAATCAACATGTTCATTCAACGCAGCTAATGCTTTTTTATCAATAACAGGGCCAACATCCGTTGATAAGAACGCAGGATCACCAATGTGTAATTCTTGCATCGCGCCTTTTATCATGGTGATGATTTTATCTGCTACTTCCTCTTGAACAAATAGCACGCGAAGTGCTGAACAGCGCTGTCCAGCACTTTGGAAGCCTGAAGAAACAACATCGTCAACCACTTGCTCTGGTAATGCGGTTGAATCCACTACCATACAGTTTTGCCCACCGGTTTCTGCGATTAGCGGCACTGGGTCGCCATCACGCTCAGCGAGCTTTTGTGAAATCCAGCTGCCTGTTTCGGTAGAACCGGTAAACATAATCGCTTGTACTTTTTCGTTTGGCACAATGTTTTGGCCAACGACACTACCGCGTGCAATGACAGGTTCAACTACACCTTCAGGTAAACCTACTTCGCGCATAAGTTCAATAGTGCGCAATGCGACTAAACTCGTTTGTTCGGCAGGTTTGGCGACAACAGTGTTACCAGCAACAATAGCGGCAGAAACTTGGCCTAAGAATATCGCTAATGGGAAGTTCCACGGGCTAATACAAAGCACTACGCCACGAGATACCAAAGTGCCGTCTGCAAGTAATTCTTTTGCTCTTGCTGCATAGTAGCGACAAAAATCTACTGCTTCACGTACTTCAGCAACCCCATCTGGAACGGTTTTACCTGCTTCTTTTGTACAAAGTGCAATGAGTTCATCACGGTGGGCTTCTAAAATGTCTGCGGTTTTAAGCAAAATTTCCGCACGCGCTTCAACTGGCGTTGTCGACCACGTAGCAAACGCTTCGTGCGCTTTATCAACTAATGCTGACATTTCAGCAGCGTCAACGTGCTTGATAGTTCCGATGGTTTCGTTGTTATTAGCAGGGTTGGTAACAGGCAGCTCGCCTTCACTAACGCTGGTTTGTTTAGCTTGTTCAAACCATGCATTTAAGTTGTCACGCATCTCAGTAACTGCATCAATATCGGTTAAATCAATTCCTTTAGAGTTTACGCGGCCAACACCTTCTTCACCCTGATAAATATCAATTGATTGAGGGATCTGAGGATTATATTTGTCTAACCATGATTGAACGGTTTCAACAGGATCAGCAAGCAGCGATTCAACAGGAATATTGTCGTCGACTATGTTGTTTACGAAAGAGCTATTGGCACCGTTTTCTAGTAAACGACGAACCAAATAGGCCAGTAGATCTGAGTGTTCACCTACCGGTGCATAAACACGGCATGGTACGTTTTTGCCACGCACTACTTGATCGTAGAGCGACTCACCCATGCCGTGTAATCTTTGAAACTCAAAGCCATGATGGTTTTCAGCCATTTCTAAGATTGTGGCAACTGTATAGGCATTATGTGTCGCAAATTGCGGATAAATGCTGTCGCGATATTCAAGTAACTTTTTCGCACAAGCGTGATAAGAAACATCCGTAGAAGGTTTGCGCGAAAAGACAGGGAAGTCATGATAGCCTTCTACTTGAGAATCTTTCACTTCGCTGTCCCAGTACGCGCCTTTTACTAAGCGCACCATCATTTGGCGACCCACGCTGAGCGTTAGTTGTCTTACCCACTCAATCACGTGGAAGCCACGTTTTTGGTATGCTTGAACCGCAATACCAAAACCATTCCAACCATCAAGGTCTTTATCGGCAAAAACGGCTTCGATGACGTCTAATGAGATGTCTAAGCGGTTAGCTTCCTCGGCATCAACTGTAAAACCGATATCATAGGCTTTTGCTGCCAGTGCAAGTTTCTTTAAGCGTGGGATTAATTCTTCAATTACACGATCACGATGTGAAAATTCATAGCGTGGGTGTATCGCAGATAACTTGATTGAGATACCTGGACTCTTTTGCGGGCCTTTACCACGGGCGGCAACGCCTATTGCATCAATTGCGGTCATATAGGCATCAAAGTAACGATCAGCGTCTCGCATGGTGCGAGCACCTTCACCTAGCATGTCATAAGAGTAGGTGTAGCCTTTTGCTTCTGTTTCTACTGCGCGCTCTATGGCGCCGTTAATGTTATGACCCATAACAAACTGGGTACCCATGATCTTCATGGCATAACGAACAGCTTTACGAATAACAGGCTCACCTAGTCGACCCACAGTTTTCTTTAATAAACCAAACTGCGCTTTTTTCTTGTCATCAGAATAATTAACGAGCTTGCCGGTAAGTAATAAGCCCCAAGACGATGCATTTACGAACAATGAATCACTGTTGCCAATATGTGAACTCCAATCACCATCTGCAAGTTTGTCACGAATAAGGCTGTCAGCTGTCTCTTTGTCAGGTACACGTAATAATGCCTCTGCAAGGCACATTAATACTACGCCTTCTTCAGTAGACAACGAAAACTCGTTAAGTAGCGCGTCAACGCCACCTTTGCCTATTTGGTCTTTGCGGATATTAACAACAAGCTGTCGAGCATATTCCCAAGCACGTGATTTAGCATCAACGCTAATTTCGGCGATTGGTAAAAGTGCAGCCAAAACATCATTTTCGTTTGCACGATAATGGTTACGGATTGTTTGTCGAATCTCACTTACTGAGTTCAAAGTTCCGTTAAATAGCATAATTACACCTGTAAAAAGAATATTTAAACATTAATTGGTGCGGCATTTTATCGGATGTACCGCAGAATGTGCTTGTGAAATTTGGGTTTTTGCAGAATAATTTCCTGTAAATGTAAACTTTAACCATATAAGGTTTTGTAACAATGAGTGCCAATAAACCACGTACATTAGATCGTATTGATTTAACTATATTAGACACATTGCAGAAAGATGGCCGCATTTCGAACGCCGATCTGGCAAAAAAAGTTAACTTAAGTGCAAGCCCATGCTTGGAACGCGTAAGGCGTTTAGAAGCGGACGGATATATTAAAGGCTATAGGGCTACTTTAAATCCTAAGCAGCTAAAGTATGGCATGACATCATTTATTCAAGTGTCTTTGGATAGAACAACCGTTGGCGATTTTAATTGCTTTAAAGAGGAAGTTATCAAGATTAAGGAAGTGGTCGAGTGCCATATGGTTGCTGGTGGGTTTGATTATTTGCTAAAAGTTCGCTTTGATAACATGGAGGCGTACCGGGAAGTGCTCGGTGCAATTGTGGAGTTGCCAGCAGTATCAACAACACATACTTATGTGGTACTCGAAGATATAAAGACTGATACTGGCATTCCTATATTTGATTAAGGTGTTTAATAAATATATGTAAGCAATTGTGAATTGTTACATATTGTTTGTCAGTTGGATCTGGTGTTTAACTGTCCGCATCGCTATAGTATCTGCAACGTTTTGGTCGAGATCGGTAGGTGCGTTCTTCTGTATATCGCATTGCATAGCCAAAACAGTACTAATTATAACGACATAACTTAAGCATAAAGAGAACTCAATGAAACTTAAGCTCATTACTTCAGCAAGTTTATTATCACTTGCGGTATTAGCCGGATGCGGCGCGGAAAAAGCAAAAACAGAACCTACTGTCGCTGCGACTCCAGAAAAGGTGAATGCTGATAATATTAAAGCACATATTGAATTTTTAGCTGACGACACCCTTAAAGGCCGTGATACAGGAAGTAATGGATATCAAGTAGCTGCTAACTACGTTAAGTCATATTTTAAGCAACTTGGAATGGCACCGATGGGAGAGCACGGTGGCTTTGAGCAAGCAGTGACCTTTAGAAAAGCTGTGTTGCAAGACGGCAGCGCTAAAATGTCTATAGAGAATGCTTCTGGTGTAACAGAACTTGAATTCCAAAATGACTTCATCATGTCAGGTTCGACCAGCAGCACTGAATCAATGGTGCAGGCCGAAACGGTGTTTGTTGGCTATGGTGTAATTGCTGAAGACTTTGGTTATAACGATTATGACGGCCTTGACGTAAAGGGCAAGGTTGTTGTCGCATTAACGGGACGCCCTGACGATTTACCATCTGAAGAAGGCGCTCATATCGGTTCTGGTGGTGAAAAAGTACGTCATGCAGCCGAGCGTGGTGCGGTTGGATTCATTACGATCCATACACCAAAACGTGAAAAAGTTCGTCCATTTGAAGTCTCCGCACAATATGCAAGTTCCCCGCGTTTGAGTTGGGTTGATAAAGATGGCAAGCCACATGGCAAATATGATGAAATCAAAGGTGGTGCATACTTGCATCATGAAAAAGCGACTGCATTGTTTGAAGGTGCAGAACGCGATTTAACTGCGGTATTTGAAGATGACACTAATAATGTTGCGATTAAAGGATTCCCACTATCTGCTAAAGTGACTTTGGCAAGCAAGAGCACACATGAAGAAATCAAGAGCCCTAATGTTATTGGCGCGATTGAAGGAAGTGATCCTAAGTTAAAAGATGAATATGTCGTATTTAGTGCGCACTTAGACCACATTGGCGTGAGTCATCATGGTGATGAAGAAGACAAAATTAACAACGGTGCATTAGATAATGCATCTGGTGTGTCAATCTTGTTGGAAACAGCACGTCTATTATCATCATTACCACAAGCACCTAAACGCTCTGTGTTATTTGTTGTGGTAACGGGTGAAGAAAAAGGCTTATTGGGTTCGAGTTTCTACGCTAATAATCCTACAGTACCTGCTATGCAAATGGTGGCTAATGTTAACTTAGACATGCCGTTAATTTTGTATCCATTTGCTGATGTGATTGCATTTGGTTCAACACACTCTAGCTTAGGCTCTATAGTTGAAACGGCAGCTAAAAAAATTGATATTAGTCTGAGTCCAGATCCTATGCCTGAGCAAGCACTATTTACCCGCAGCGACCATTATAGCTTTGTTAAGGCTGGCATTCCTTCGGTATTCTTAATGACAGGCTTTAAATCGAAAGATCCTGAAATTGATGGTGGCGCAATGTTCGGGGATTTCTTAAAGAATCATTATCACCAACACAGTGATGAAATTGATTTACCTATACGTTATGACGCTGCAGCAAGCTTTGCTGAAGTGAATATGATGATAGGTTTGGAAATTGCAAATCAAGAGCAACGTCCAACATGGAATCAAGGTGACTTTTTCGGAAAAACATTTGCTCAGTAAGTTCAACATAGCCTGATTACTAAAAAGCGCATATTATTAAATGATATGCGCTTTTTTTATGTTCAGGACGAACGGTATGACGCGGTGCCATGGATGGCAAGGAGCGTCGATGTTCAGGCCCTTCGTCGAGCTCAGGATCAGTCGGTTATGGTATGACGCGCCCTTCGACAAGCTCAGGGGGAGCGGGGCATAACAAAAGAGCGTCGATGCTCAGGCTTTGCGGAAGTTAGCGTTACCAAAATGGAATTCGTTCTTCCTGAGTAGGAGGAGCGACGTATCGAAGGATGGCTATGTGGCTAATGAGTATCTAGAATCAAAAACAATCAAGGTTAACAAAAGGAAGTAATGAATGAATGCACATGAATACGCTATTCAAGCCAATGGTTCGTTTGCGCTGCCTGACGCATGTTTTAAAGTCAGGGCATTGATGGATGATGATGAATCAACCATTGAAGATTTTGCCAATGTTATCAGTATTGACCCATCCATGACTTCACGGCTCTTGCAAATAGCAAATAGCGCGGTTTATAGCTTTCCGGGAGAGATTAGTACGATTTCTCGCGCTATCACTATTATTGGAACGCAATCTATCTATAACATGATGCTAGTCGATGTGGCATCTTCAGCATTCAAGCACTTTGGTAATCAAGCGATCAATTTAAAGCGATTTTGGCGGATGAGTGTCTTTTGTGCATTGGCGTCCAAAAATCTCGCAATTAAAGCTGGCATAAAAGATATAGAACGACTATTTGTTGCGGGGTTATTGCAAAACTTTGGTGAAATAATTGTTGCGAAGGTTTCGCCTGAACTTGCTGCAGAATGTGAAAAATACGATACCGATGTATTGCCGTGGCAGCGTCAACAGGAAATGCTTGGATTTACCTATACGGATGTGTCAGCTGATTTATTAAAAATTTGGCGCATTCCCGAGAAAATCATATTGCCAATCCGCCACTATAATCAAGCGCATGATATTCAAATTAATAAAGATGTAAAAGTGCTGTATTTAGCATCTCGCTTAGCGCTGGTTGATAGTCATCCAGAGGAATTTAGTTATGATGATACGATTGATGCGTCACTGTGTAAGTCGCTTGGGATTTCTGATGATGATTTGATTCAGGCGACAGAATTTGCAGCAAAAGAAGCTGAAAGCATTTTGGCGATAATGGGGGGCAAATTATTCGGCAAATAGCTCGTTGCTAAAGGTGATTTAATGTACAAAAATAATGGAATTGGCATGCCAGCTTAGTGTGCCTCTTTTCACTTTTAACCGCTATCTAAACGGCTAAATTTAGGCGTATTCCACCCAATATTCCATTCAAATACACCTCGAACCGTCGAATATTGAATTTTTTATGAGCAAACATCAAATGTATAACTAACTGTTTTATTTTAGTTTGTTAGTTTGTTATCTACGAAATGCATCGTTTTTTGTACACAAAATTGTAATTTACGTAAACGTAAAGCGAGACATTAAGCGCAAAGCTTGATAGCATCGGTCAACTAAAAAAATACACAGGCGCTTCTCGACTTTTCGCTGAAGTATGTTTCCGAGCATTTCATGCCCTAGAAAAATTATAATGAAGGACATATATGACTGCACAACAAGAACACTTTAGTTCTAAACTAGGCTTTATTCTTGCTGCCGCTGGTTCGGCAGTTGGTATTGGTAACTTAGTGGGCTTCCCTGTAAATGCTGCCAAAAATGGTGGTGGTGCCTTTTTACTTATCTATGCATTATTTGTGGCACTTGTCTGCTTGCCTGTAATGATAGCTGAAATGGCCGTTGGCCGTAAAACTGCTAAAGAACCTGTTGGGGCATATAAAACCTTAAGTGGTGGCAGCAAAATGTGGGGAGCTGCTGGCTTTCTTGGTGTACTTACGCCGTTCATGATTGCAGTGTTCTACATGGTGTTAACTGTTTGGATATTTAGCTATATCGCGATAACAGTGAGCGGAAACTTAGATTACCTTGCTTCGGGTGCCGCATTTGGCGAGGTTGTTAATAGTTATTACGTGTTTATCGCGATGATTGTAGTAGCAGCGATAGTTAATTTCATATTGGTTGCTGGCGTACAAGACGGTATTGAACGCGCGGCAAAAACCTTAATGCCGACGTTATTTGTCATGTTGGTTGTTATGGTTATCTTTGTCTTAACGTTAGACAATGCAATGGCTGGCATCGAATTCTTTATTATCCCTGATATCAGCAAGATTACCCCTAGTGTGGTCAATGGTGCGCTATCTCAGGCATTTTTCTCGCTTTCACTTGGAATGGGGATATTAATTACTTACGGTTCGTACATTAACCGTAAAACCGATATTGTTGGTTCTGCTAAATTAGTGGCGATCACTGATACAGCGGTTGCATTTACCGCAGGCTTAATGATTTTGCCTGCTGTATTCTCATTTAATCCTGACGTGGATCCTGCTACTTTGAGTGATAGCTCAGTATCGTTAATATTCACATTCTTACCTAAAATATTTTTAGCATTGCAGACGTCGATTGGCTATGTTGGTGCTAGTATCGTAGCTACTTTCTTCTTTACTTTGGTGTTTTTCGCTGCAATTACTTCACTTGTGTCAATTATTGAAGTACCCGTTTCATACTTGGTAAATGAGAAATCCCAGTCTCGTAAGAAAGCACTTTCTACGTTAATGATGACGGCAGGTGTTTTAACGGTTTGTGCAACTGTTTCTTTTGGTATGGTGGCCTTTTTTACTGAATTTGTCACATATGCTGGTGCGAAACAGTCGTTCTTTACTGTAGTTTACGATATTTTCTACGATACCATTTTGCCACTCAATGGCTTTTTGATTTGTATGTTTGTAAGTTATCGCTGGAAAAAAGCTAATTTAACAGAAGAGCTTTCGGCGGGTAACAGTGGTTATGCAGGCACTTGGGTTGAGAAATATGTGAACTTCTCATTAGGTACCTTCATTCCGGTTATCGTGTTATTTATCTTTATTAATACTGTTGCCACTAAGTTTTTCGCAGTGAACCTTTTGAGCGTGTTTGGCTTCTAGATACGCAGCTAATTCAATTGGTATAATATTAAAACCGCATCATAGATGCGGTTTTTTGTTCCTTGTAATTATTCATTAAGTAGAAAGATGATTGAGTTTCAATTTTACGACCACAGTGAGCAATGTCAGCGGCTTTTTCACGGGCGAGGTCACGCCTATCAAGAGCTGTCACACGTTAATATAGATTGGTTCTCGCCAGTAGTACTCATTACACTCTATCAGGAAGTAGCTGCAGACTGGTTGTCATCACTGGTTGAGGCAATTCGTGACCAAGTGAATACCTGCAAATCAATCCAAGTTCAATACCGGTGTCGTCAGCAAGGGCCCATTGAAACGCTTTGGGGCGAGGCGATTACTAATATAGTGGTTAGCGAAAACCAGATGAAGTTTGCGATATCACTAGGAAAAGCCCAAAACCATGGATTGTTCTTAGACATGCAAAATGGCAGAGATTGGCTGAGGCAACGAGCGTCGGGTAAGCGTGTGCTTAATTTATTTGCTTATACTTGTGCATTTTCGGTTGCTGCTATTGAAGGTGGGGCAGACAAGGTGGTCAATATTGATATGAGCAAATCGTCATTGGCAAAAGGTAGGGAAAACCATAAGCTCAACGGACATGACCTTAGCAAGGTTAAGTTTGAAGGCGTGGATATTTTCAAATCTTATAGTCGACTGAAAAAGCATGGGCCGTACGACATTTTGGTTTGTGATCCGCCGTCATTTCAAAAGGGCAGTGTCAACATTGAGCGTGATTACAAAAAAATTATCAAACGTATTCCAGAGTTGCTCGTGCCCAATGGTGACGTATTATTGTGTTTAAATTCCCCTGATTTAGATGAAGCATTTTTGTTGGCAGAAGTGGCCAGAGAATGCCCTGAATGTATCTTTCAAGGCAAGATTGAAAATCCCGACGTTTTCAAAGAAGCTCATCAAGGCAAGGGCCTTAAAGCATTGCATTTTAGATATGGTGCATAATTCTTTATCGAGTGAATTGAACATCAGCACAGCTGTGATATAGCTATGCTGAATGGAGAACAAGTGCTTTAGGGGGAATAATCTAGTTGATTACAACCCTTGCCGCCAACATAATCAAGAATCCGCCAGTTATCTTATCGATTATATGGCTGTTGCGTTTTAGCTTATTGAGAATAGGGCCTCTCGACAAAGAAAATGCCACAAATACGTACCATAGGGCATCAATTGTACCTACCGTGAGTGTCATGATTACTTTTTGTAGATACGTTGCTTCAGCATCGACGAACTGGCTAAATAATGCGAGAAAAAAGATCGCCAATTTAGGGTTCAAAAATGCCACAAGAAAACCATCACGCCAGCCATTTATTTGTGACGCATCAGCACGGGTTTGTGCATTTTCATCGTTAATAGGCAGCGATTGCTTTTTGCTCATCAACGCTTTAATCCCTAAATACACTAGAAAGAGAGCACCCGCATATTGAATGAATGTAAATAGCATAGGAGATTGCACAATAATTACAGCAATGCCTGTCGCTGTAATCGCGGCATAAAGTGCTACGCCAATGCCGTGACTGATTGCACTTGCGTAGCCCTGTTTTGCGCCGCCAGCCAACGTATTCTTAATCACTACTGCTAAACTTGGCCCTGGTGAAAGTGCGCCTAAAATACAGATGGTCACCAATGACAACCACAAATGAAATTCCATGATAATTACCGCCTAATGCTTGTACTGCCTGATTCTTAGAAAACTAGCAAATCTTGGCACACCTCGCGCAGTTTTACCAACATATTTATAAGTGATGATTGCTCCTATTGGAGGAGGTTCGCTGCGTTGTTGGTCACTAAAGCCCGAACCAATCTTAAACTCTATTCCTTCAGGGGTTCGCACCAGCATTGCGCCTAGTAAGCCAGTGTATTTTCCTCTTCCTTGAATGTGTTTAACAACAACGGCTTCGGCGTCTTGATACGGTTTTAGTTTTAGTAAATGCTGGCTACGTCCCACATGATATCGTGCATGTTCATGGTGCAACATCAGGCCTTCACCGCCGTGTGATACAACAAAATCTAATAGCGCATATAATGAGTCGTTGTCTGCTACTCTAAATTGTTCGATCATCTTTAGATGTGGATTCGATGCATGTTCTACAAGGCCTTTCATGTGTTCAATACGTTGGCCAAATACTTTGTCACTCGTTGGAATATCAAAAACATAGAAGGCCAGTCGTCGCCAACATAATGGCTCAATTAATTTACGTCGAACACATGAAATAATACGCTCAAAATGATTTCGCTGGCTCCATAGTTCACCATCCATAGGCGTTTTAGGCCAATTTTTGATGAACCATTCTGGCGTGAAAATTGGGTTGCCTTGACGGGTGTATAGTGATTTTCCATCCCAATAAGCGCGCATACCGTCAAGTTTTTCGCTAACCCAATAATGTTCAATATGGTTGATTTCACGTGGCGTGGTGGCGAGCTGGATTGGTGGTGGAGTTGATAATGAGTTCGGTTGGCTGCTGATCGGCTTTTGGCCAAGTAGCAGCAACAGTAGCATGATATTCAATGTCATTTTTGCATCCTTGCATTCTTAAACGGTCGCATAGGCGATGATTGCAGTTATAAATCAAATCGTTGATACAGCGGATAATCCTTATCCACCATTGCTGTAAAACGCATTAAGTTACGAAGTATAGTCGCCTGTTCAGTTGTCGAAGGATTGAAAATGAATTACTTATGACGAAATAGATTAACAGAATGATTGAGATCCCACTGACATACACTAGACTCAAAATTTCGTATGAATTGGTACGAAAACATACTTTAGCGAATTTGACAGGATGTCATCATGAATTTAACTAAACGGAAAATTGCTATCGCAATCATTGCATTCCTACTTGGATTATTAGTCAGTACACAGGCGCTAGCGGGCAAAAAAGCATGTGAGTCTTTAAAACGTCAGTATCAAAATCAACAGAAAGCGCTGAAACACCAAGGCCGCGGCGAATCGCGCAATCGCAAGCTAGCCAATGAACTTACTCTTTTTAAGTCATGGCAGCGATGTGAGCAAGGCAAATACAAGCCCCAAACGAAAAAGAAGCGCAAAAAGCAAAACCAATTACGTAATAAACAATCTAAACCGCGGGCAAGTAAATTGAAACAGACGGCGCAGGCGTGGCAACAGAAAGTAAACAATGGCTTATCTGATAACCAGTTAATACTGGCCAAAACAGTTTCGGTATCGAGTGCAATCCCTATGAGGCTCCAACAAGCTTGGTTAGATTTTTATCAACGCCCAAAAAAGTGCATAAGGCCTAAGAGTACCCAAGTATTCGCTTTTTGTATTGAACATGAACGCCAATCACAGCAGCAATTCTTGAGCATGCAAAATTAAAAAGTAAACACTGAACTACTTGAGATACTCATCAATCCATCAATCAATCAAACTGATTATGCTATCGTGATTTTACGTAATAATTGGCCAAAATAACCATTGTTGAAAACACTAAAAGTTGAGTTGTGTTTGTAAGGTGTTGAAATTTAAAGATTGGTTGTTTGGCGTACATGTTGCTTATTAGATCAAAAGCTTAATATACAAAACTTACGAAGAGGCCATTAATGCATAAGTTACCCAAGTTTGTTCGATTTTCACTCGGTTGGTTCTTAGTTGTTGTTGGTGCGATTTTTATTTTGCTCCCAGGCCCTGCCTTTCTATTTTTACCACTGGGATTGGCTATTTTGAGCATAGATGATCCTAGAGCGAAAGCTTGGTTAAGAAGTAGCCAGCGTATGATGAGTCGTAGCGCGCGAAAGTTAGACCGCTGGTTGCTAAAGAGAAAACATCGCTAGTAATATTGAATCAGACACAAAAATGGCGTCTAAAGACGCCATTTCTATGATAAACAATTCCGCTTTAGCTCAAAGCTGCAATGTAATCAGCTTTGGTCTTAGAGTAGCCTTCAACAATCTCGTCAATTACTGCTTGATCGTATGGGCGTAGGCCACTTAATAGCATATGCTTTTTACCTGAACCGATTTTCTTACCATTGGAGATAAGGTCGAAAATAAGATCTGCTGTACCGCGTTTGCCGTCAATAACCAACTTAGATTCAGCCAAAGAAAGAGCAACTTCATTAAACGCTACGTCTTCCAGATGAATTGACATGCTTTCATACATGATCATTGGGCGCGCTGGGTTTATCATGACATTATTGTCGGCCATTAACTTCACAAGAATATGAGGGAAAGTGTGGCCAGAAAATGAAACATACGCTTTAGTTAGCGCTTCAATCGTAGCTGCATCGCGTGATAACGCACCAGAAGCCGCTACGCGTACATATTCTTTGCCTTTTTCATCAGCTACAACCGCTGAATCGTTTATTTCACTTGGAAACGTAAGTTCTATACCATCGGTCACCATGCCAGAAAAGGTAAATGACATATCTTGAGATAGGCCAGATTTCTCTAATACAAGAGAAAATAATAGGTCACCAGGCACACAAAATCGTTTGGCATCTATATCGTGCAATGGGTTAAAGTCGTCAGCGACTTCTTTTGCAAATTTACTTGCTTGCTCTCGGGTAAAACTGATTGTGCCATTTGCTTGCTGGCAAAAACTTTCTAAAAACATGAATCGTACTACGCATGTGCTAAATAAAATCGCGGCATTTTATCAGGAGTATTGTAATAAATCATACATAAAGTGTTTGTTTTTTGACTCAGCAGACCAGTCTTTGTCGACAATTCAGCTAACGCTTGTGTTTATTTTTATAGTCGTCACGAAAAGTAATCACTTACTAATTTTTCCTTTTGTTGTTTAGTAAGTTGCTTGAGTTGGTATTCTTGTTGACTTGCTTCAGAGCGAGAGGTGCATGCTAAGCTATAGGCCAATTTAACTGGTCGGCGCACACGTGTATATTTTGCCCCGCGTTTGTTACATTCATTATGTTCTGTCACTCTACGGTCGATATTTGTTGTCACCCCCGTATAGAGGCTATTATCTGAACAGCGCAGCATGTAAACAAACCAGTTTGACGACATATTTGGGATAACCTCTTCAATGAAACGCCCACAGTATAATGAACTTAATACATAAATTCTGGTAAATTATGACTGAGCAATTCGTATCAGACATAAATCTAATAAAAAGATACATATTCAGCATAACGAAAAAAGAGAAAGTCCATGGCTATAGTTACCACCGAAATAGGTGCGTTGAAAAAAATGATCGGTACGCTAGACGATCAAAACCAAGTGCAGTATTCACTACCAATCGGAGAGCAGCGGATTGAGCTTAATCCACTGATAGGCAAATCATTAACGCTAGATTTTCATGGTGAAATTAACTGTTTACATTGTCAGCGAAAAACCAAAAAGAGTTATTCACAAGGGTATTGTTATCCTTGTATGCAAAAATTGGCACAGTGTGACATGTGCATTATGAAGCCAGAAACTTGCCATTATGCTAAGGGCACTTGTCGAGAACCCGAGTGGGGTGAACAGAACTGCATGATCCCACACTTTGTTTACCTATCAAATACTTCTGGCATAAAAGTCGGTATAACGCGTCATACACAAGTGCCAACTCGTTGGATTGATCAGGGCGCAACACAGGCACTCCCCATTTTCAAAGTAAATACGAGATTACAATCTGGCTTGATAGAAGTTGCGCTTGCGTCACACATTGCAGACAAAACTAATTGGCGTGCGATGCTAAAAGGAAATAATGACGATGTCGATTTGAAAACCTACGCAGCCGAGCTTATTCCACAAATAAAAGAAGCGCTAAGTCAGGTAATTTCGACAAACCCTGCTAATGATATCGAGCAGCTCGATGGTGATATTGTCAATATTCGCTATCCGGTATTAAATTTTCCTGAAAAGATTAGCTCGTTCAATTTCGACAAAACACCACAAGTATCGGGTACGCTACTAGGGATTAAAGGGCAATATCTTATGTTTGATACGGGTGTCATTAACATGCGAAAGTTCACTTCATATCAAATTAGTGCTTCCTACGAAGCTGAATAATAATCTGACCAACAATAATTTTGCACTAGCACTTACCCTTTGAAGTTTAAATTATTCAAAGGGTATTCAAAATAGTCGCTATAATTAAGAAAGTACCTGTATCGGATTTGCAATTGTGTGAATTTATCGTTATATCTAAGTAAATCTTATACTTAACTTAATAGTGTTTTAATTCGGAAATAACTATGGATGCTCTAGATTACGCTGAAAAAGCGAGTGAGATATTTGTTCTGTCAGATTCTTTTATCCGAATCAAGGAACTGATTGATGATGAAGCATCGACAATTGATGATATTGCAGACGTGATCTTACTCGATCCCGCGCTATCTGCGACCATACTTAAATTAGCAAACAGTTCGTTTTTTAATTATCCCGGAAAAATTGATACGATTTCTAAGGCGGTATTAGTACTGGGAATAACCGAAGTTTACAATCTGGTTATTGCATACTTTACAACGCAGGCATTTAAATCGCTTGATGCTGATCCGGCTTACTTGGAAGAGTTTTGGGAGCAAAGTGTAGATTGTGCATTAATTATCAAATTCTTAGGTACCAAACTACGTATTCCTAATGCTGAGCGCTTATTTATTCTTGGTTTGCTTCATAATATTGGTGAGCTTGTTATTCAGCAATTTTCGCCAGAAGAGTTTAATAAACTTAACGAAATGTCAGATAAGCAAATGCCCTGGCAGCGTCAAAAACAGCTATTGGATTTTACTTATGCTGATTGTACCGGAGAACTGTTAAAGCTATGGCAATTGCCTTATAGCTTGGTAGAACCTATTCGTTTTCAAAATGAAGAAGATTTCGAGCATGCCACAGTTGAAACACAATTGTTGTACGTTGCAAAGCGCGCCATGATGTTGGACCATTCACATAAACATTTGCAGCATAGTGAGTTGATTGCCCAAGAGGCGATGACGGCACTGAATGTTGATAAGCAGATTTTAAAGGCTGCGGGTGAGTTTTGCGATATGGAGCGACTAGGTATTCTCGCCGTACTCAAGCCCAGCGCGGTTGTCATATATTAAACTAGAATAACGAGTTCGCGATTGTCTCAAGCGTTGAGGTAATCGCGTTACTCGTCTTTTTGTTCAGCGGAATGGCTTTTAGATTCCTGCATCGCGGATAGCCTCGAACCCACCAAGCTTGCTACCAAAATCGCCAAATATAATTGACCAACGACTGCTTGCATATAAACTAAAAACTGGCCAAGCGGTATATTAGGTGTGATATCGCCAAAGCCCAAGGTGGTTAGCGTTACAAAAGAAAAGTACACGAATGTTGGCAAGAGTTCATACCAAGCAGGGTTAGCTGATAATCCACGAAACGCGTTAGGTAGTGAAAGCTCTAGCAATGTATAACATAGTGCCCAAATCAAACCGAGAAGCATGTATAGGCAAATTGCCCCTAAAATTTTATTGTGGGTAATTCGTCCTGTGAACAGAACTTGTTTGGCTGTCTGATATCCCGTAAGGATAAAAAAGATGAGCATCAAGACTAAGTGTGCATATTCAAGGTTGGCATTGTCTAGCCAATAGCCACCTAAGGCACTAACAATAATAGCGAGAGGGAAAACTAACGCCTTACGCAATACGAAATTTTCTTCCTGTGCCCCCCAAACAACGGCAAGTAAGGTTACTACTGTCGCTGATTGCATTAGTCGCTGTGCTGACGGTGCAAAAAATTGCTGAGCGAGTGCCATTCCCAATAACAATGTGGACAAAGCAATCGTTAAATAGATGAAGTTGTCTTTGGTCGTCATTTGTCTGCCAATTCTAACTTGTTCTTAATAAACCTAATTTAGCCAATACCTCCGAAAAATCCTACCGAAATTTAAATTTAGACTACTTGCACTACATCAATACATTGCTCGTTATTGATGCACCAAGCTTGTGCAATTCGATTGCAACTCTTAACTTGGTTTTATTTAACTAATTGTTTAATGGAGTGATTTTTGTTTGGCATGCGCCTTGAATAGTCATAGAAAACGATAATAGGGGTAAATAATGAAACTAATCAGCGCAATTATTAAACCGTTTAAGCTTGATGATGTTAGAGAAGCAATTTCAGAAATTGGCATCGAAGGGTTAACGGTCAGTGAAGTTAAGGGGTTTGGGCGTCAGAAGGGGCATACCGAGTTATATCGTGGTGCCGAGTATCAAGTGGATTTTTTACCAAAGGTAAAATTAGAAATTGCCGTAAATGACGATGTGGTTGAACGCTTGGTTGAAACGATCACTCAGTCTGCTTACACCGGAAAAATAGGTGACGGGAAAATATTCGTATACAACCTTGAACATGCCGTACGTATTCGTACGGGTGAAAACGACGCAGAAGCTATCTAGGAGGCACTTATGGAACAACAAATTTTTCACTTGCAGTATGCGCTAGATACTTTTTATTTCTTAGTGTGTGGTGCTTTAGTTATGTGGATGGCTGCTGGCTTTTCAATGCTTGAAGCTGGTTTGGTTCGCGCAAAAAATACCACCGAAATATTAACTAAGAATGTCGCGCTTTATTCAATTTCCTGCATCATGTATTTAGCCTGTGGTTATGAAATTATGTACGGTGGTGGCTTTTTCTTGTCGGGCATTGAAGCAGTAGATGCTGAGGCAGTACTCAAAGAGTTTAACGAGCGTGAAGATGGTTTTACGGGAGGCGCAATCTATTCAAAAGCGTCTGATTTTTTCTTCCAGGTAGTATTTGTTGCTACAGCAATGTCTATTGTGTCTGGTGCCGTTGCGGAGCGCATGAAGTTGTGGGCCTTCTTAGCTTTCACCGTAGTGCTGACAGCATTCATCTATCCTATGGAAGGGAGCTGGACGTGGGGCGGCAACGCGGTATTTGGTTTGTTCACATTGGGCGATTTAGGATTTTCAGACTTTGCTGGATCGGGAATAGTGCATATGGCGGGCGCTGCCGCAGCTTTAGCAGGGGTATTATTACTTGGCGCACGTAAAGGCAAGTACGGTGCAGACGGTCGAGTAAACGCCATTCCTGGAGCTAATTTGCCATTGGCAACACTGGGCACATTTATTTTGTGGATGGGCTGGTTTGGGTTCAATGGTGGCTCAGTGTTAAAGCTTGGTGATATTGGCAATTCACATTCCGTTGCAATGGTGTTTCTTAATACTAATGCCGCTGCCGCTGGCGGTGCTGTTGCTGCGCTAGCGTTAGCGAAGCTACTGTTTAAAAAAGCCGACTTAACAATGGCGTTAAATGGTGCATTAGCCGGTTTGGTTGCCATAACAGCGGAGCCGTCAACACCAACGGCCTTGCAAGCAACATTATTTGGTGCAATTGCAGGTTTAATTGTGGTTGTCTCGATTGTCGGACTGGATAAAATCAAAATTGACGACCCTGTAGGGGCAATTTCGGTGCATGGTGTTGTAGGGTTATTTGGCTTATTGTTGGTGCCAGTAACAAATGACGCGGCATCTTTTAGCGGACAATTGATTGGTGCGGCTACTATCTTTGCATGGGTATTTATTACAAGCCTTGCTGTTTGGTACGTGTTAAAAATCACCATGGGTATTCGTGTAAGTGACGAAGAAGAATACGAAGGTGTTGATAAAGCTGACTGTGGTTTAGAAGCGTACCCTGAGTTTACGCGTGGCTAAATAGCCTTTAGTCTAACTATTTTTCAAAGCTCATCTTTTCATTAAGATGAGCTTTTTTCATTTTTATGTCATCAACTGCTGCTAATAGCAGAAAATTGTGTAAAATTAGGTTATTACAAGAGCAATAATGTGGGGAATAAATGGCACGCGAACAATTTGGTATTTGCGCAGAGCCGAGTTTACATGGGTATTATTTACTTTTTAATGTAATGGACGACAAGAACGCCCATGTTAAGAAGGCACTTTCGCGTTTACCCGCGTTATTTGACAAATATGCTGACAGATTTTCGGAAAGCAATTTGACTGGTGTAATTGCGATTGGCGCAAACTATTGGGATGAATTGTACCCTCACGCCAGACCCAACTCTTTAGAACCGTTTACAGAAATTGAGTGTGATGATCGTGTTGCACCGTCGGTGAACTATGACTTGTATATTGAAATTCGAAGTGACAGGGCTGACGTTAATCACATTGTGGCAGGCAAAGTCACCGCATTACTTGATGACAGCGTAGAATTAGCTGAACAGGTGAGAGGGTTTAGGTACTTAGATGGTCGTGATCTAACTGGGTTCGTTGATGGCACTGAAAACCCTAGAGGTCGGCATAGACGCGAAGTTGCTTTAGTCGCTGAAGAAGAAGATGCTGATTTTGCGGGGGGGAGTTATCTACATATTCAACGCTATCGCCATAATCTCAACCTTTGGAATACCTTAGAAATCAAAGAGCAAGAAGACGTTATCGCGCGCACCAAAATTGACAATGAAGAATATACTAGCGAAAACAAACCAGCGACTTCTCATATTAAGCGAGTTAATTTAAAAGATGAGCAAGGCAATAGCATTGAAATATTGCGTCAAAGCATGCCTTACGGTGATATGAAGATGCAAGGGTTGTTTTTTGTGTCTTACTGTCATTCACCTGAACCATTTAAATTGATGCTAAAAAGCATGATCAATTCAGACGATGAAGGTAACTTTGATCATTTATTAAAGTACACGCAAGCAGAAACGGGCGCATCGTTTTTTGCGCCAAGCCTTAATTTTTTGAACCGATTAGCAGAATAGTTGAGCTGGCTTAAATGAGCGACGTTGTAAGTAAATACAACGTCGACCTTTAAATTTGCAATTTACGCGAGATTCTTAGAAAAAAGTTCTTCGAGCTTTCCAATCGTTTGTTTAATTTCGTTTACATTTGTCGGTGCAATGAAGATAGTATCGTCCCCTGCAATGGTACCTAAAACACCGTCACTCTTACTTAAACTATCGAGTAAACGCGCGATGAGTTGTGCTGCCCCAGGGCTGGTACGAATGATGATCATCACTTCGTTATGCTCGATATCTAATACGAGCTGTTTTAGCGGGCTTTTGGCTGTTGGCACACCAAGCTCTGCCGGTAAACAATAAACCATTTCCTGTCGCGCATTTCGGGTACGCACTGCACCGAATTTACTGAGCATGCGAGATACTTTTGATTGACTAATATTGTCAAATCCCTGCGCTTTTAAAGCGTCAACGATTTCACCTTGCGAACCAAATTGCTCTTGTTTTAATAAGTCTTTAAACGCTTGAATCAACGCTTCTTGTTTTTGTTGTCCAGTCATTTTCTACCGCTTTGTTGTAGGTGCCATTGAGGTATTTCGTACTATCATACCTAACTATTATTCCACAAAACAAATTTTACGCTATTCTGTATGTCATGAGATATAGAATAACCATTGTTTTTTGGTTGCTGATGCTATATCTTTTGGCAACCCACAATTCAAGTAATTACTCAAATTTCGGAGACATCCAATGAAAGTTGCTGTTTTAGGCGCTGCTGGTGGTATCGGTCAAGCGTTATCTTTACTATTAAAAAATAACCTTCCAGCTGGTTCAGAACTAGCGTTGTATGACGTTGCACCAGTTGTTCCAGGTGTTGCAGTAGATTTATCACATATCCCTACAGCGGTTAAAGTAGAAGGCTTTGGTGCTGATGATTTAGCGTCAGCTTTGTCTGGTGCTGATATCGTTATTATTCCAGCAGGTATGCCGCGCAAGCCAGGCATGGATCGTGCTGATCTATTTAACGTAAATGCTGGCATTATTAAAACATTAGCCGAAGGTATCGTTGCAAATTGTCCTAAAGCGCTTGTTGGTGTAATTACTAACCCAGTAAACGGTACTGTGCCAATTGTTGCTGAAGTATTCAAAAAAGCAGGTACTTATGAAGCAAATCGTGTATTCGGTGTAACAACGCTTGACGTTATTCGTGCTGAAACTTTTGTTGCTGAAAACCAAGGCTTCAACGTTGCTGACGTTAAGGTTCCTGTAATTGGTGGTCACTCAGGTACTACTATTTTACCATTACTTTCTCAAGTTGAAGGCGCAAACTTCTCTGATGAAGAAGTTGCAGCATTAACAACTCGTATCCAAAATGCTGGTACAGAAGTAGTTAACGCTAAAGCAGGTGGTGGTTCAGCAACATTATCTATGGGCGCTGCAGCAGCACGTTTCTGTATGTCTTTGGTTAAAGGCCTGCAAGGTGAAAGCGTTGTTGATTACGCTTACGTGGCCGTTGAAAACGGTGATGCAGACTACTTCGCACACCCAGTACGCTTAGGTACAAACGGTGTTGAAGAAATCTTGTCATACGGCGAATTAAGCGCATTCGAAGAAAAAGCTAAAAATGACATGTTAGAGACGTTGAAAAAAGACATCCAAGAAGGTGTTGATTTTATTAACGGCTAATTTATGGCATAGCTAATAAAAACCGCTCATTGAGCGGTTTTTTTATGTCTAGCATACTAGTTCGCAACTTGGCAAAATAACAGAACCAAAAGCTTACCTAGTTACAGAGTCTAGGTTACACTTAATATGAAAAGATAACTCTAGAGGGCTTCATGCGACTAATTGGTTTTATTGGCTTATTTTGCTTGGCTATGGGAAATGCCATTGCCAATACGCACATTGCGAATGATTGCTCTATCAGCGAAGCAAAAGATCATCTGAAGCATTATCAATGGCTCGCGGAAGATTACCCACCATACAATTATGTTGATCACGAAGGGAATATAACCGGAATATTCACTGATACCTTGGCGATGATATATCAGGAACTCGCGATACCATTTAAACTACGTGATATCGCGGTCGTACCTTGGGCAAGGCTGTATCGAACGCTGGAATTAGATGATAGCTATGCCGCATTTTCCATGGTAAATACGCCCGAACGCTTGCATAAATTCAAGTTAGTGCCTTTACCTGTCATTACTAAGGTGTCGATAATTGTGCTTGATGAGCGTTATGATTATTTGGCTTCACAGCCAATAGATCAGCTTCATATTGCGGTGGTGCGTGATGATATTGGTCAGCATATGCTGGATGAAAATGGTATCCGTGCAAAACAGGTTGAAACAACGTCAGCCTTTAGCATGTTGAGGATGTTGGTGCATGGGCGAGTGGATGCTATTGCCTATGCAGAAGATGTTGCTAGCTTTCAATACCAAAAGCTTGCGATAACTGGTGGCGCGACGCGAACTTTACAAGTATTAAACGATAGTTCCTACACGAATTATGTATTTCACTTAAATACGCCAGAGTGTGTGATCTCATTGGTTGAAGCTACCATAAACAGGCTGCAAAAACAGGGGAAGCTTGAGCAAGTTTGGCGTCGTTATTTGCCTCAAACAACGCGCTAAAGCATTAACGCGTTGTGAAGTTGTAAATATGATACAACCTAATTAGTGCGATTGGCCGCGATGTGCGCCAGAGAAACCAGTGCATTTTTATACGGTGATTCAGGTAATATAGAAAGCGCAGCTATTGCTTTATTAGCCTCTTGCTCTGCAATTTCTTGTGTGTATGCCAATGAGCCCGTTTCATCCATTGCCGCTATAATTTCGGTCAAATTGTCCATACCATTGCAGTGCTCAATAGCATCTCTAATCAATTGCGCTTGACGCTCATTGCCTTGTTTCATTGCGTAAATCAATGGTAATGTTGGCTTGCCTTCAGCGAGGTCGTCGCCTACGTTTTTACCCATTTCTTTTGCATCAGCGGTATAGTCCATAATGTCGTCAACCAACTGAAACGCAGTACCAAGGTGCATGCCATATTGCTGCAAGGCGTATTCAACTTCTTCTGATTGGTTTGCAATTACAGCAGCCAAACGTGTCGCAGCCTCAAAAAGCTTTGCCGTTTTGCAGTAGATAACTTGCATGTAGCTTTCTTCGGTGGTGTCAGGATCGTTACAATTCATTAATTGTAATACTTCGCCTTCTGCAACTTTATTGGTAGCATCAGACAAAATGTCCATGATCTTCATTTGATCTAAATGTGTCATCATTTGAAATGCGCGAGTGTATAAATAGTCGCCCACTAGCACACTGGCACTATTACCAAATAAAGCGTTTGCCGTTTCTTTACCTCGGCGCATGGTAGACTCATCAACCACATCGTCGTGTAGTAATGTGGCGGTATGAATAAACTCGATGATTGCAGCAATATCGATATGATGCTTGCCGTTATAACCTAATGCGTTTGCCGCTAGAACAGCCAATAAAGGACGAATACGTTTCCCACCACTATTAACTATATAAACGCCCAGTTGATTGATTAGCGCAACGTCTGACTGTAATTGCGCATAAATAAGCTCATTCACTGCCGTCATATTTTGAGCAGCTAACGCTTGGATGTCCTGGATATTCATAGTGGCTTGGGAGTTGTTATTAGACATTTGCTTCGACACTTAATTCAGCTTTCAGGGGTGATGACAAAATTTGCCGCAAATTTTACACGAAATTGGCAGATAATGTAGGGCTAAAAGGGACTAAAGTAAAATTGCACAAAAAAATTACTATTTAGTTATAATTAGGCTTGCCTATGGTCGCATCTTACAGTAGAATTCGCGCCCTATATTTTTAAATTTAAGCGTCAAAGTAATTAGTGACGCAGTACGGAGTAGCTATGTACGCGGTATTCCAAAGTGGCGGTAAACAGCACCGTGTGACTGAAGGTCAAACGGTACGCCTTGAAAAGTTAGAACTTGAAGTAGGCGCAACTGTAGAGTTTGACAACGTTTTAATGATCGCTAACGGCGAAGACATTAACGTTGGTGCACCATACATTAACGGCGGTAAAGTAACAGCTGAAGTTGTAACTCAAGGTCGTGGTGACAAAGTTAAGATTGTTAAGTTCAAACGTCGTAAGCATTCACGTAAGCAGATGGGCCATCGCCAATGGTTCACTGAAGTGAAAATTACTGGTATTAACGGCTAATTTTAGGAGCATTATAAAATGGCACATAAGAAGGCAGCAGGTAGTACCAAGAACGGTCGCGATTCAGAAAGCAAACGCTTAGGTGTTAAGCGTTTCGGTGGGCAATCAGTTTTAGCTGGTAACATCATTGTTCGTCAACGTGGTACTAAGTTCCACGCTGGTGACAACATGGGTATCGGTAAAGACCACACATTATTTGCTTTAACTGACGGCAAGGTTCAGTTTGAAGTTAAAGGTCCTAAAAACCGCAAATTCGTAAGTATTGTTGCTGAATAACAGTACTTAGTACGAAATTAAAAACCCTGCTTTGAACGCAGGGTTTTTTTTTGATAATTTATCCCCATATCGCCTATTGTATTAATTGGTGTTATTGACTGATCGCAAGCAATTGTTAAATCGTCTCAGGCTAAAGTAATAATATTCGCGTATAATGTCCTCACTGACATAGATAATTACCTGGAGTGTTAAGAAAACACGATGAAATTTGTAGATGAAGCTGAAATAAGAGTAGAAGCTGGAGACGGTGGCAACGGTTGTGTCAGCTTTCGCCGTGAAAAATATGTTGAATTTGGTGGACCCGATGGCGGTGACGGCGGTGATGGTGGTGACGTTTACCTTATTGCTGATGAGAACTTAAATACGCTTATCGACTATCGATTTGAACGTTTTCATCGTGCTAAACGTGGTGAGAATGGAAAAAGCCGAAACTGTACTGGCAAAAGCTCAGACGATTTGTATTTAAAGGTCCCTGTTGGTACACGTGCAGTCGATGTTGATACTGAAGAACAACTGGGTGATCTTACTAAGCACAAGCAAAAACTGATGGTGGCTAAAGGTGGATGGCACGGGCTAGGTAATACGCGCTTCAAAAGCAGTACTAACCGCGCACCTCGCCAAAAAACAGATGGCACGCCCGGCGAAATACGTAATCTAAAACTAGAGCTTTTATTATTAGCCGATGTTGGTTTACTTGGTTTGCCTAACGCCGGAAAATCTACGCTTATTCGCAGTGTATCAGCGGCTAAACCTAAAGTAGCTGATTACCCGTTTACGACTTTAGTTCCTAACTTAGGCGTTGTACGATTAGATTCACAACGTAGCTTTGTTATTGCCGATATACCAGGACTTATTGAAGGGGCTGCTGATGGCGCTGGCCTAGGTACGCAGTTTCTTAAGCACTTAGAGCGTTGTCGTATATTGCTTCACATCGTTGATGTAATGCCACCTGATGGTTCAGATCCGGTAGAAAGTGCCAGAACTATTATTAATGAGTTGGAAACGCATTCCGAAAAGCTTGCTGATAAGCCTCGTTGGTTAGTATTGAACAAACTTGATCTCTTGCTTGATGAAGAAGCTGAAGAACTGAAACAAAGGATTTTATCTGAACTAAATTGGGAAGGTGAAGTACATGCGATTTCAGCATTCAATAAGATGGGTACCGAGAAGCTATGCCATGAGTTGATGAGCTTCATTGAAACTATTCCAGGTGATATTGAAGAAGAAGCACCAGAAGATAAAGCGGTAGAATTCAAGTGGGATACTTATCACCAAGACGCCGTTGATGATCATGACGACGATTGGGATGAAGACTGGGACGAAGACGATTACGACGTCGAAGTAGAGTACCGCAAGTAGCTTGGTTATCAGTATTCAAACCATTTAGAAGTATACCTTATTGATGTAATGCCAGTCAGTTTCTGATTGGCATTTTTCATTTTAGGTGGATAGCACTTTTAAGTGCACAAAACACACCCATCTGCCACATATTTTCCGGAGCTAGCACTATTAAAGTAAAATAGTGAATAGTATCACTCGGATAAGTATCCTCAACATTAGGCTATGCCAATTCCCGCTGTTAAAACAAAGTGAACAATTGTGAAATTTATTGTAATGATATAGGTGGATGCCTATACTACGGCGGATAAAAATTACTCATAAGGATTAAGGAATAAAAGTGAGGCTGTATTTATTCGTTTTAACGCTACTATTACCTTTGGTAGCTCACGCCAGTCAAAGCATTCAGCTTTATAAAGTCGCTAAAAAAATCGATAACAAGACTTTTGAAATTCAACTATCGAAGCAAGTACATTCGCTGGCCCAGCAAAAGGCTCTGAGTATTAATGTTCCCGAATTTGGTGATATTAATTTTCAGCAAGTGAGAAGTTACATAACCAACAAAAATCAAAATGTTTGGATAGGCGAAGGCGGAAATAATAGTTCGATCACGCTGGTTAAGTCCAAACATGGTACAAGTGGTAGCATACGCACGCAAGAAGGCATGTGGCTATTGCGTCCGTCTGCAAATAGTCAAACGGTTCTAGAAAAGTTTGATAAATCGGAGTTTCAAGCGAGTACTGACGTATTACCTACGAATATTGATGAGTTTTACGGCAGTAGAAAAGGCGTGAAACAAGATAGAAGCAATCAAAGTAGCATAGCATCCGCGTCTTATAATTCGACAGGAATGCAAACCATTCAAACAGAATTGCCAAATGGGTTCACTGAAAACAGCGACGTAAGAATTCTTGTCTACTACAGCAGTGACGCTATCAACGACTACCCTAACTTAGAAGACTTGGTTGAAATCGATTTTGCTGATGCAAACCAGGCATTGGTTAACTCCAATATTGACGCCACATATACATTAGCTGGATTTATTGAAATTGAAGACGTTGGTACCGAACATAATTTATACGACATGCTTTATCGTACCGGCAATTTTGAACGTATGGATGAAATGCGTGAAAAGTATGATGCCGATTTAGTACATTTTTATGGTGGAAACGTTGGATGGGTTTGTGGTGTAGCATTTTACACTACTGATAGCACAGGTTGGAATGAGTCACGATATGCTGTAGGTGCCACTGTACCTAACTGTGCGGGTACATTAACATTCGCGCATGAAATAGGGCACAACTTAGGCGCACGCCACGATAGGTATGTAGAAGATGGTGGCACAGAAGATTTCGCTTATGGCTTCGTAGATACAGAAAATAGATTTCGAACACTAATGTCTTATACAGATAAATGTAACGACAACAACATTAGCTGTACGGAGATTACTCATTATTCAAACCCAAATGTAGAATACGAAGGCAACCCATCAGGAATTGCTAATGAAGATCTACAAGCGGCAAATAACAGTTTTTTATTGAACGAAACTGCGGCAGTTGCGGCAAATTACAATGGCGTAGGGTATCCACATAATTTTCATGTGAGCAAAGGTTCTGCAAGTCAACGTGTTGAATTAACGTGGGAAGATGTGCCTAATGCGGACGGCTATGAGATAAAAAGGCGATTTCTTAATGAGACTTGTCCCGATTTTCATGATGTGTATGAATCGTTTGAGACAACGACAAGTAATTATTTGCAAATCGAAAATCATACTGCACTGCAATACTGCTACTGGGTTCGTGCGTACAAAGATTACGATCATGGCGCACGCGTATATTCTGCACCTACGCTAGCAGAAGTAGGTTATCCCAGTGAAGTCAGCATCCATGTCTCTGATATAGCTCCGCAACATATTAAAGATCAAAACGCTGTAATCACGATACCTTTTACAACTAGTGTTGCAACTACTGTTTCTGCATCAATAGTCAAAGAAAATGCGAGTAATTGGTTGACTGTTAATGTAGAAACGGTAGGTGAAAATAGTTATCAATTAACAATTGTTAACACTAAAGAGATTTCAGCTTCTGCCATTATTGTTGTTAATGCCGGAAATACCAAAGAAATTGTTCCTGTTCAGTTTAGCGGCTACTCCAATAATCCTCCCGAGATTCAAATTGATGAAGTTTTTTCTATACCCCAAGGAGAGAGCGGCTCAATCGAATTTAATGTCAGTGATGATGCCGGTACTGATGATCTGATTGTTAAAGCTTACTCTGAAAATGAGTCATTCATTTCAAATAAGAATATTAGTATTACAGGCAATAATTTAACTGTTGATTTAGAACACAATTTACATGGCTCAAGTAGTATTATTGTTACAGCATTTGATGGTGAACTGTTAACAAGTAAGCGTGTTGTTATAGAAATAGACAGACGCATTTATAATGCACCTAAAGTGCCAGAAGAACTAACACTTTACGTGGATGGAAGTAAGCCACTAACACGTTTGTTGCCAGGTTATAGCATTGATGGTGATGAACTCGCATTTGAGTTAACTCAAATGCCACTATTTGGTTCTATTAGTATTGAAGGTGATTCCTTTACCTATGTTTCAACCAATGATGGTCATGAAGATAGCTTTGTTATAACTAGCCGATTGGTTGCCAATGGCGATGAAAATATGCCGAGCGATGTCTACCGTACGGATGTAACCATAAAGCCTCTGCCACACCTTCAAGCAGAGCACCAACAATATATTTTTGGCCATAACCAGCTTAGATTGCTGTTAACCCATCGTGGTCAAATATGGGGATGGGGTAGCAAGTTTGCGGCTAATGGTGAACCCGAAGATATCAAGGAGCCAACGTTACTTCTGGAAGGCGATTGGGTAAGTGCCGCTCAACTGAACCGTTCGGTAATCCTCTTAAAGTCTGACGGAACGTTGTGGAAAGTGGATGAATCTTGGTTTTTGGGGAATGAAACCTCACAGGGAGAATATGCTTGGGAGCCCAAACAGATCGGTACTGATAGAGATTGGGTGGCAATATTTGAAAGCGTGGGAGATGTTAGCTATTCAGGAAACATAGTTGGCGTTGCTTTAAGAAAAGCTGATGGTAGCTTATGGTCTATAGGTGATTCTCGCCCATGGAATTGGGATTTAGATTCGTTTGATTGGGAAAAGCTTGAAAATGAACCGATTCAATTAAATGCTCTATATGACTGGGACAGTTCAACTAGATTAAAGGGGCTTACGCTATATCTCAACGATAGTGGGAAGGTTTGGAGTATGGGAAGTAATACACGAAGCCTGGGTAGAGCACGATCAAATGGGGAAATGGCACCTGTTAGTATTCCTGAGAAAGTTACACGTGTATCGGGTGATCTTTGGAGAGGATATGCTAACACCGAATCTGGTCTCTATGTGTGGGGAACAGGTATTTTTATAGATGGGGAATTTGCAGATTATAGCTTACCAACATTGCTCAACGAGCAAAAATGGTTGGATTACTCATCCTCACCTGGTGGATTTGCAGCGGTGACGGAAAACGGCGAGCTTTATACGTCGTCATTGAAATACAACACCTACATACTTGGGCGTGGTGAAGGAGCTTATAACGCGCTAAGCATTGTAAATAGCGATGCTAAATGGGTCGATACATACTCAGTAGATTATGCTACCTATGCTTTGAAAGACGACGGTACGTTGTGGGTTGCTGGAAAATCCATGGACTATTACCCTTATATACTAGGTCTCGGAGAAGAGCTTAATAGCGTTTTTAACGAATTTACACATGTCGACAAACTACCAGCAGATATTTTTGGTGTTAATGATACAGATGGCGATGGTATTTTGGATTTTCGAGATAATAACGATGACAATGATTGCCTCATAGATAGCGTAGATCCTGAACCAGAAGTAGAAAATGTATGTATAGATACAGATGGAGACGGGATTGTAAACGAAATTGATTATGACGATGATAATGATGGTGTTAAAGATAGTAGTGATGCCTTTCCGCTAGACGCATCAGAATCTGTTGATACCGATAGTGACGGAATTGGCAACAATGCAGATACCGATGATGATAATGACGGTATTGATGATAGTAGTGATGCTTTTCCACTAGATGCATCAGAGTCTGTTGATACGGACGGTGACGGAATAGGCAACAATGCAGATTCTGACGATGATAATGACGGTGTTGTTGACAGTAATGATGCCTATCCATTAGATGCAAGCAGATCAACCCTCCCTGCTGTAGAATCAAGTTCAAACAGTGCTGGCGGAGGTGGCTCTACTGATCGAATAGTCCTGGTATTATTGTTGGTGACAATGGTGATTCGACTATTTAAGAGCAAGGCGAAATAAAGAATGCAATAGTGTTTAGCATTCTTGCAATAATCTAAAAAGGAATTGATTGAAAAGGCAATTACATGAATTACTCTCGTGTAATTGTCTTTGGTTTTTACTCAACCTTGGTCATTCGTGTGAAGTTGAAGCGCGTAAAGAATGGAGCCTTAATTTAGAGCCTCATGTAGTTTCGGGAACGCAACGTTGGGAAGTGTTTCGCGTGGTTGAATAAACCTTTCAAGTGGTTGTGGCAAGGCCGTTATATTCTATTGCTATTCAAGTTTTTGTCCGACACAAGGCACAATATTGCGGTTAAACCGAGCGAGAAATTCAGGGTTATCGGTTAGATATTTATGACTCCAATATACGCCCATGTTTTTCATTTGGTAGGTAACCTGTAAATAATCTGCCATATCCTTGTTGCTCTCTTTTATCAAACTCTCAAACACGAGCGAGTTTTCAAGTACCGCTTCAATTCGGCCAGTATCTAACATATTCAGCAGTTGATGTTGCGTGTTAGGGTGTGATTCAACCATGAAGCCTGAACTTTCTATTGAATGCAGGGCATTTGAGCCATTGCGTGCGCTCACTTTTACGTGCTTTTTGATGAAATCAATATCATAACTTTCAGCGGTGTGCTTAAGCATGCGCTTATTGAAGTAAAACACACGTTGCTGTGGAATGAATAAATCAGACAGTGTTGCGTAAGTATCACGCTCATTGTTTTGTGAAGCCGCGAAAAAGCCATCGAGTTGCCCATGTTGTGTTGCGATTTGAACTCTGGCCCAGGGCATTTTGTTAATTTGAAACGGCTGGTTGATTCTAGTAAGAATACATGAAACTGCACGAACAGCGATGCCATCAGCACCCTCTGGGGTATTCACATGATACGGTTCCCATTCTACTTTTGTACCAAGCTGCGCAACTTCAGCAGACTCAGTTTTCAGTGCCCCAAAAAATGCATGCAGGATAATTAAAAACAATATAAATGGCTTATGCATAGTGAATTGAATATATATGTCTAACAATTGCTTTAGAGAAAGTATAGCGTCTATGAAAAAGTTCACGTTATCAAAATTCTACGATCTAGCATGTGCAAGATAAGTGGCCAAAGCAAAATTGTTGAATGCTTGATGGTCATGCTATCATGTCACCCTGTTTACACATGCTGTTGATTAATACCAATCCGTATAAGAGATTGCTCACTTAGCGAGAGTTTAAAGGCTTAGAGGCAAGGCATTGATTGCAAAGAATGGTTATTCCCTTGTTAAAATCAATAACGCCGCATATAAGCCTTTAAAACTCGCCCTTTGGGAATGCATGGGCAACATGATAACTGCACAAAATAAGCTTAATGTAGAACAACTATATCTACACTTATTTCGTTTGTTCTAATGTC
>NZ_JBQRUN010000008.1:0-242885 GCF_053485835.1 Thalassotalea fusca | reverse complement strand
TTTGCTTGGGGTGTTTTGACCTACTGGTTATCCAACTGAAGCCAAGGTTTTTGAGTAACCGATAAATATGATTATGATGATATGTTATACCAAAGTGCTCAGTGATGTACGCTTGTACATCGTTACCTGTTAATCGCCCACCATTCTCAGATTTAGCATGATGCGCTATAAAACGAGTTAATTGTATTTTTTGCTTATCAGATAATGAAGACTTCTTTCCAGGTCGAGGTTTGTCCTCTAGTCCATTGAGACCCTCGCTAAGAAAGCGAGTAACCCAGCTATTTACGCTACGCCTAGCCACTTTTAATTGTCTCGCAACCTGAGTGCGGTTTTGGCATTCTAAAAATAAAGAAACCGCTAACAAACGAACACGTTTGTGCGGGTTCTTTTCTCTTTTAGAGAGCTTGAGCAAAGCGTCAGAAGTCAATTGAGTCATAAATCACGATTTGTTATTTTTTGCTGATGCTAATTAGATCATATTTCAAAGAGGATTGGTATAACACCGATAACTACTCTTAGTTGTACAAAAGGTTGTAATTGATCAAGCACACTCACAACCTATTGATATTCAGATTCTTCGTGCGGTCTGAATACAATAGTGTCGGTTGGGGTATTGGCGATAAAGTTTTCTACTCTAGCTGGGATTCTTTCTATATCAATGGGAGTCATGAATACTTTTCTATAACAACGTCATGTTGTTTTGCTATGATTTCTTATATGGGAAGTGAGCTAGAAAAAGCGGTTGTATAACTGTAGCGCAGTAGTAGTGGTTAGTATTGAGTCTAAGCATGGTATGAAGGTTAATGCGTCCTTCCGCTTCCCATTTCATATACTAATAAACAAAACTTATGGGGGCAGACATCATAAATATTGATTTCAGATAGATTAGCAACTAACAATGAGTTTATTTGAATCTAACACTTGATGGTTTCTATCGTTATATAGTTAGGCGAGGAAAGGTTGGCAGACCAAGGGGAGAACAAGGCCTGCCGAGTAATTGAAATCTTAATTCATGAATGTCATTAAAAGCAAAGCGCACTAACACCCCTGTAACTACATTCTTTACCCAATTTTCATAAATGGAATTCAAATACGTTATCTCAGTGGTCGTCTGAGATAACTAAAGATTAGCAGACTCTAATTTTACTTAGTAGTGTAAAGGCGAAAATTTATTATTTAGTTGAGTGAAAAAAGTACAAATAACGTAAAACTATTTTTACACATATGTGCCAATGCATTATCACTTTTGTAACTTAATTGTTTTACGGTTTGTTCTTGAAACAGGCGAAAATTCTTAGTGAAGGCTAGGCTTAAATCGCATTTCCATATGAATTAACAAATGCTAGTTTCTGACGCAGCATTATTGACCATCAGCGAAAGTTCGCCTTCTTTACCGTTCAATAGACGATAAAAGTTAAGCTGATTTTTAGCACGCATAAGATTGTGCATAGCGTGATCGGTATGGAAATACAAATCCCCGTCAAGAAAGTCTGTTAGAAACCGTATGCCTATCATAAATGGTAAAAGTTGTGCACCTACTGAAAGGCTTTCTAACTCTAGATCGCTAATGTTGCCTGAAAACGCGTTTACATATCCTTCAGCAAGCGCTTCAAAAACATCCATGCGTACAGACATGCTTTCTAAGTCTTCCCCATCTTCAGGTAAATTCGAACAACACGTTCTCACCATGTCACCAAAGTCATTCATAATGAAACCGGGCATACAGGTGTCTAAGTCGATAACTGCGATAGGTTGCGCAGTTTCGGAACAGAAGAGTAGGTTGTTTATTTTTGTATCGTTGTGTGTAACTTGCGTTGGCAATATTTGTACTAGCTTAGTTACTTTGTTGATAAATGTGGTTTGCTGCAAACAAAAATCTACTAGAGATTGGCAATCGTACAACCTACCCTGCGTATCTTGTGATGCTGCATATTTTAACTGTTCAATGCGAAAGCTTAAATCATGAAATTTTGGAATAACTTCGTATAAGTCTTGTGCGGGAAAATCCGACAATGCTGCAGTAAACTGACCAAATGAGGCGGCTACTTGCTGTGCCTGGTTAGGCGAGCTGACTGACTCAACGGTATAACAATCGGGTATAAATTGAATAGCGCGCCAGTGATTGTTAGCAACAACGGCATAAGGGTGTCCTGCTGTCGATATTTGTTGACCAATCGGCGTTAATGAATATTCGCCAGCGTCACGTTTAGCAACTAAATGTTGGTGTATAAGCATCGCATTGTTGATCACTAGTTCTGGTTGCTTGAATACATGATCATTTATTCTTTGCAGTACAAAGCTGTGATTTTCGTTTTTTACGAGAAAGGTGTCGTTAATTAATCCGTTACCCAGTGGACTCACAGAGCTTTTGGCTACTGGGCTATCAAAATGGGGTAAAACCTGATTAATTGTTTGACGGTTTACAGCATTATTCATTGTATTTCTTAAGAAGGATTAACGTGAAAATGGGTGAATCTATTTTCTCGCGTCAAAGTGGTTAAACACTGGTTAACATATGTTGCATCTGCTTCATATGTTACGCCAAACCATGGTTCAAGGGAAGTTAATACTTTGACGCTGGCTTCACGGCGTAAAATATAATGTGCGATTACATCAGGTAAAAAAACTTCAACAGAATGTGGGTTAGGTTTAGCCAACGTTGTTATTAATAAAGATTCTATATCCTCAAATATGGCATTTGGCAACACCCAAAAGTTCATTGAGACTAAGCTTGTGGCTTCAAGTAAAATTGTCTTTCTATCTTTAGCTGTAGTGCCAACAATTCCCCTATCTGTTGCTTGAATATCGATAATCTCAGCAATGCTATCTAATTCACTTTGTGAATTTAATACGCAATGACCTCTATTCACCCCGCCACTTGCAGATAATGTATTTTGTAGCTGATATGCAATTAGTGCTGCTTGCTTGCTATCAATACTTCTGGCTAAATTAAACGCATTGCAACCGTAATAATCATCGGCATTAATTACAGCAAAGTCACCGGACAAGTGTTGTCGGGCACACCACAGTGCTTGTGCGGTGCCAAGCGGCTTAGATTGCCTTGGCATACAGCATGTCTCTGGTAAGTTTTTAGACTCTTGATAACATACTTCAATCTCAATGTGTTCGCTGAGCTGATTGATGATCGGAGTCAACAGTGTTCGGTGGTTATGTTGAACGATAATGACAGCTTTGGTAAAGCCAGCTTCTATTGCATGACGCAAGTTATACTGCATTAATGTTAGTTGTAATGGCCCAAATCGTGTGAACTGTTTTGGGCCCCCAAACCTAGAACCATTACCCGCAGCTAAGATAACAATAGTATCCATTGCGTTAGCTGATAATACTGAGAGGTTTAGCATGACGCCATTGACCACGCGTAAAATCAGGGATTTCCTTACTATTGCTTCGATCAGCAACAGAATCCGCACTTAAAGGCGTAATGCAGGACCAAGCCGCAGCATCATATACATCTTGATCGAGTGCTTCGCCATTTCGCAGGCAATAGATCATGCGCCACAACATGAGAAAATCCATGCCTCCATGCCCACCATTACGCTTCGCTTCCTCTCCCATTTTAATCCATAAGGGATGATCATAATGTTGTTGCCAATGATTCATATTTTCATCCCAATGATGATAACTGCGAGGGCGAGGTTGACGGCCTTTTTTACCATTTGCCGACCAGTGAGAAAGTTGGCGTTGGTAATCTTCATCATATAAATTAGCGATAGTATTAGGCACCTGCTCCAATGCTATGCGATTTGGAAAGCCAGCAAATACACCGTTTGTTCCTTGGATTAAATTATGCCTCGTATATGGGCGTGGTGTTGTGGTGTCGTGTTGAACCATGATTGAACGACCAAGCTTAGTTTTGATGATGGTGGTGTTCATATCACCTGTAATATAGTTCAAAGCGTTGCGTGGATGATCGGCTGGAAACTCACGTTTAGCGTACTGTGCTCTCCCAATGGCGGGCGAACTCATCGACGTTAAGTAATCAAATCGATCACCGCGGTTGATGTTCATGTATTGTGATACCGGACCTAAGCCATGAGTAGGGTAAAGGTTTCCGTCAACTTTGGTGTGCCAATAGGTACGCCATGAACCTGTTTTATGATCTATTTCCTTCATTTGCCAACGTAACTCATGGATATACGCTGCTTCACCATGCACAAGCTCGCCAAATATGCCTTTACGTACCATATTGAGTACCATAAGTTCATCTCGCCCGTAACACACATTTTCCATCATCATGCAGTTTTTTTGCGTTCGTTCTGCCGTGTCAACAAGTCTCCAGCATTCTTCGACTGTCGTAGCAACTGGCACTTCAACAAACGCATGCTTTCCACTTTCCATCGTATCGATTGCCATGGAAGCATGAAGGCTCCACGGCGTTGAAATGATAACGATATCGATATCCGTTCTCGACAGCATCTCTTTGTAGGCCATTTCATGTTGCCCGTAAGCAGTAGGTTTTATTTTATGGCGTCTTTCAACATATGCGCATGCGCGATCAAGTACAGCTTGGTGAGGATCACAAATAGCTTTTATTTCTACACCGTCAATATGACAGCAATGCATAACGTGACCAAAGCCGCGCTGTCCAACACCGATAAAGCCAATGCGAACTTTATCCATTGCAGGGGTAATTAGTCCCATCACAGACTTGCCTGTAGCAGGAGGTGTAGAAACTTCATTGGCTAGGGCAGAGTGGCTCATTGATGTTCCTACTGCAGAAACAGCAGCCAATGACTTCAAAAAGTGGCGGCGATCTATATCAGACATAAACTTACCTGTTATTGTTGTTATATATTTGCAGATGGTGATGCGTAACCCATCCTGAAGAAATTAAACTCTAGTGTATTTCAGTGCGAATGGGAACCAGCATTTATGGCAATTGTTTCCAACGTAATGAGAGTAACTTACAGGATGCTATGTTTTTAAGGGGAGTTCGATGCTGAATTTAGCGCCTGCAAGTGCCGTTGACCGAGTTACCGCTATCTGTCCATGGTGCCAGTCAACAACTTTCGCACAAATGGCGAGTCCTAAACCAAAATGTCCTTTCTCACGAGACCGGTTGTCGTCAAGCTTAACGAAGGGCGAGAATATTTCTTGCGCTTGTTTTTCTTCAATACCTATGCCGTCATCTTCTACCGTGATAACTAACTTATTTCCTTTTATCTGCAGAGAAAGTAACACTTCATTCTTTGCATATTGCATGGCGTTACTCAATAGGTTTTGCAGCGCACGATAGAACCAGTGAGCGTCAATAGGAAGGATAATTTCTTCTGAAGGCAATGATAATTCAATCGTAATTTGATGTTGTGCTGCGATAGGGGAAAAATCTGATCGCAAAGAGGCGATTAGTTCGTTCAGTGATGTAGGCTCAGGGGTCAAGTTGAAGCCTTTTCGTTCCATCCCCGCATATTCTAGAAATGCAGATGTCATTTCTTCCATGCGCGTTAATTCGGTTTCCATCCGCAGTAAATAATCATTCTTTTTGTCAATGTCAGGTGTGTCAATTGCCGCTTCTACGCCAAACCTTAAGCATGACATTGGTGTACGAATATCGTGTGATAGTGAGCGTGCTAACACTTTATTGTCAGCAACGAGTTTTTCAATCTGTGCCGCCATATTGTTGAAACTAACTTCAAGGCGTTTAATGTAAGAAAAGCGACTAATAGGTACTCTTACATCTAATTTTCCTGTGCCAATTCGCTCAGCAGCATCTGTCAGTAAATACAATCGACGTGCTAATGGAAATAGCCAAAACATCAATATAGTGCATACGCCAACATATAAAATGGTGGTGAGTAATAAATTGAGTTTGTGATCTTCTGGCTTCTCAGGCGGTAGCGTAAAACGCAGTAAATATTCTGGGTGTGATTGAATAGTTCGTAAGATATATGCTTGTTGATCTGAAGCTAATAAAAGGCTTCCAGAAGATGTTAATTCATCCTTTAACGCCAGCGGTAATGCGATGTTTGCAGTTTTCTCAATACTTAAACTTACATCAAACTGTGTTGCTAAATTTTCGGTGTATTGCTCAAGCTGTGCATTAGGCACAATTGAAAGTTGTTGATCAAAACCATTGAGCAATTGCTTAAACATAATAATGTGCTCACTTTCCTGATCATGTGTTTGTTGTGCAACAAGCTGATCTAATGCCCAGCCGATAAAAAACAATGAGCCAAGCACCGCAAAAACAATGCTAAGGAACAGACGCTGCACGGCTAGCTATTCCATGCATCGGCTACAAACAAGTAGCCTTTACCCCAAATCGTTTTAAATTTTTTGGGACTTTGTGGGTCATCGTTAAATATTTTTCTCAGTGTCGATAACATCACGTCAAAACGGCGATCTTGTCCATCATATTCGCGTCCTTTTAATGCCTTGAAAACCGTGTCACGATCAACAACTTCACCCGCGTGGCTGGCAAGAAACCAAAGAAAAGAGAACAAGCTTGTCGATAACTCAATTTCTTTTCCTTCATAAGTAACACGGTTAGCTTCGCAGTTTATATGCAGGTTGCCAAGCGAGATTTCATTGACTGGTGTTTTAACCGTTACTTGATTCTTCAACGCGCTGTTGATTCGCGCTAATAGAGCGCGAGGACGAACGGGTTTAATTACGTAATCATTGGCTCCAGCTTCTAGTCCAATCACTTCATCAAATTCGTCAGAGCGTGCCGTTAACATAATGATAGGTATGCTTGAATCCTGACGGATTAAACGACATACCTCGATGCCATTAAGACCCGGTAACATCACGTCAAGTAAGATTAATTCAGGCGAAAATTCACTTATTGCCTTAATCACTTGATCGCCGCGTGTTACATGGGATACAGAAAACCCTTGTTCAAGAAGGTATTCCTTAACCCAATCAGCCAAGGTAACATCATCTTCAACTAACAATATGCGATACTGCTCGTTCATCCCAATTCTCCTATTAAAATAATCGCCAGCGTCTTTTGCGTGGAGATGCCTTGTGCACCCAACTAACCTCAACAAAAGTTTCTGCTACCACAATATTGCGTTCTGTTTCGACTAACTGAAACTCGACTTTTTCATCGGCTTCAAAATTAAACTGTGCTTGATTAATGCGACTGTTTTTCCAACATTGAATGATCTTGTTGGTGACTTTTTGGTAAATACAAAAATTGCCAGACTCTTGAGTCTGCCACTGTAATGTTACTTGAGTGTAACAGGTTCTTCCTTGGTGCAATGCGACACAGGTGGTTGGCTGTGCTGAGAATTCTACACGAGAAGACATTGTAGGCTGCGTGCTATTGGCTGCCAAGGCGATGTTGTCGCCTAGCCAATACAACAAAATCATAGATAACCAGGCAATTCCTTTGCTTAGTCTAGAATACATAATGCACTCCCAGCATCACTTGTGTCGTTTCATTAGTAGCGACAAGTGGGCTGTTTCTAATATGACTAGAATAAATCGCGTGGCTAATACCAGTATTAAATGTCCAATTTTGCGAAATGGGGTGACGAGCAAATAATTCTAACTCAAACTCAAAGCCAGCTCTGGCCTCATACGCAGGTCTGGCGTCAGTCGCTTCATGCGGATCAACACCGATATAATAATCAGTTAATTGTTGTGAGTAATAGACAACACCAGCACCTAAATAGATATCCCAATTTCGATAAGGAACGAGTTTATTGTAATAAATTTCTGATACCCAGCCAGGTGCGTCTGAACGTACCGCAATCGATGCCACATCTATAGACAAAACCGCATCATCAAAATAGTGCGAATATCTCAAACCCAAACCGTCGGCAGAACCTCTTAAACCTAGCCCTTCCATTAATGGAAAGTCGAAATCATTGTCTTTGACAATCTCTTCAGGATCATACTCACCTATATAGGTGCGCATGATAATGTCGACTTCCCAGTTTTTGTCTACATGAAGTTGGTAGCCTAATTCTGCACCAGTGAGTAGAGAGTTAGCACGTCGATGATTTGATTGGATAAAAAAACCTTTGTAATAAAGGTCAAACAGCAACGATATGTTGAGAAAATCACCTACTGCATCTTGTTCATAACCTTCGATGATTTGCGGATTATGAAAAATTGACACGCCAAGCATCGCTTGCCAACTGAAAGTTTCGTCGAATACGGTAGTTTCATGTACAGCTTTTTTGTCTGATGCGAATGCTGGCAGGCAAAAAAGCAAGAGCACAATTAAGAAGCGTTTATGGAAGAACATGTGGCTTGTAACCCTAATTTTTATTTTAAATAGGGCATTTAACAGCCCAACGCCAAGTCATTTCGCCTAATAATAACGAAACTTTTTCACTTGGTTAATTTTACATTTGTAACAATTTTGTGCATGTTACCAAATGGCAGGTATGTTGGGCAGCAAACATGCCAAGCAAAGTGTTTAAAAATTGTAAGTTTGTCTAGAAATTTATTGTTAAAACAATCGATGATAGCGTGCCTAATCCTCTTCACTTTCAATAGGAAACAGCTCCTTTGCCTCGGTGCCATCAGTGGTATAGCTAGTTGAAGTTTATGCGTATATGAGAATGTGTTGAGCTCTCACAATTAACGTAATCACGCGATGTTTTGTGAAACTCATATGTTCAATCGTTTGAGCTGAACGCGAATACCAAGTTCAAAATGGTAGTCTTAATTGTTAATAGTATTGTGCAAAAACGTAAAACAAAATTGCACAGATAGTTAACTTTAAGTAAGGGATTCGTGTACAATCCGCGGCTTTAATTGCTAATAACTATAAAAATTAAATAAGGATTGTTATGAAATCATTGTTCTGGCTATTGTCGTTACTGATAATAACTGGTTGTGGTGGCGGAGGTTCATCTTCTGAAAATGGCGGTGGTTCCTCTGCAGTTAATAACCCGCCAATAGCAACTGATGATACGGTAGCTGTGAATGTTAACTCCTCTATCAGCATAAATGTTCTATCAAACGATAGAGACCAAGATGCATTGAGCGTTCAAAGTACCACTACGCCTTCAAGTGGTATGGTTACCAATAATCAAAACAGCATTATCTATACACCCAACCAAGGCTTTATTGGCGAAGATAGTTTTACTTATACGATTGTAGATACCGCAGGCCAAACGGCAAGTGCCAAAGTATCACTCACAGTGAACAATGTGGCGCCATCACTGACAGATGATTCAATTACTACCAATCAAAGCGCTGCGGTTGTTATTCTTCCATTGGCAAATGACAGCTCTCAAGCTGGCCATGAACTGACGATAGTCAGTATTTCAACACCACTTTACGGTGAATTGGAACAAAATGACGCTGAAATTACCTACACCCCACAGGACGGTTACGTTGGCGAAGACGCGTTTGTTTATACGGTGCGCGATGCTGTAGGCGATGAATCCAGTGCATCGGTTAATCTTAATATTGTCAATGTAGTGCCCGTTACTTCAAATGATGTAATTACGACTGAACAAAATAAAAGTGTTAATTTAAATCCACTAGACAATGACTATGATGTAGCTGGCGATAGTATAGAGTTAATCAGCATTCAAGCGTCTGAAAACAGCACTCATGTTGTTGAAGAAGACGGCAGTGTCACTTATAAACCGAACGACGGTTTTGCGGGAAATGAAACTCTCACTTACACCGTGGCCGATGAGCATGGTGGTGTTGCTCAAGGAAGTATTGTTGTCAATGTTGTTAATTTGTTGCCGCAAGTGATAAACGATGAAAGTTTCACTTTAAGAAACACAACTAAAATAATTGATGCAATGGCAAACGATAGTGATGTAGTGGGTGACGAAATATCTATCGTTTCTGTTTCAGCCCCTTCAAACGGCGTTGCGGCAATTAAGAACAACACAATTGAATACACTCCCAACAACGATTTTCTTGGTACGGAAATATTTAATTATACGGTTGAAGATGTGTACGGTGGAACCAGCACGGGTATTATCCAGATCAATGTTAATGATGGTGCTATTGTAAGTGGCACATTAGTTGACTTTCCAAAAGCTGGGGTTGAAGTGACTTTATTTGTTGGTGACTTTCAGGCGTCCGATGTCACCAACGCAAATGGTGAATATAGTATTGTGGCTGATCTCAATATCGATGATGCTCTAGTTTCACTGACAGCCGAGGATGTTATTGAAAATTATACACAAGTTGCTTACTTGGGTATGTCTAATGACTTGCTAGATCGAGTAGACATCGCAACCAATAGCCTAAATGAGCAAGACATTTCTCATTTTACGACGGCAGTTTACCAAATGGTGAATCTAGCAATGGGTGGCGTTGCGCCAAGAGATGCAGAAGAATATCGCAAAGCACTTTCGATGGCTGATTCAGAGTATGTTTTTCAAATGGTGCATGCTGCCAAACTAATGTTAACTGATAACGGTATTTCTTTGCCAGAAGGGTTTAGTTCAATTAACGAACTACAATCAAATATTAGAGCATTGAGCCAGCAACTGGGTAATTGGCGAACCAATTACAACACCCAATATATATCACAACAAGAAGAAATTTATAATAATAGTGGAAGTATTCCAGCATCGGAAAAAATTGGCGTTGGAGTAAATATGTTGTCGGCTTCTGCAACAAGTTTCGGCAGTGCACTTACATACGGATATAACTTTCATTTTGAATTAAACGATAATCAAACTGGAACGATTCAAACGGCTTATACCGCAGAGAATGCTTCGGTAACCTGGGCTTCTGTAGGACAAGAGCTTGCCATTACGATGCAAGACTCTACTTACTTCTATTTAGATTACTATTGTGAAGACCAAGAAACACTCACAGCATGGTTATCGTATAGTCGATTCACTCTTAAGCACTTATATAGTACACCTGAGTATGATGTATTCATTCAAAAGACTGAAGCAGAAACTGGTGATGTTAATTGTGGTGAAATAGAAACCCATCACTATAGTACGGTACGACACTATAATGCTATAGAGTTTTCAATGTCGCCGGGTAAATATTTACTTGATACTGCTTTCTTTAATAACAGCTCTAATGAGTTTGAGCGAGTTGCCAGAATTGTTGATGCATTTGAAAATGGATTGATTAACGAGTTCGATATTGATGGTAATTTGTTAAGAACTGGTAGCTGGAGTTATTCGAATAATGCATTGAAAATAGATTTCAATGATGGCGTCAGTATTACATACTCAGCAGTGGAGATTGCTGATGGCGTTGTTTATCAGTCGCTCGCTGAAACATCAAACGAAATGAAGTTATCCTTTATTGCCGATTTCGAAAGCCTTGATATCAATCATGAACATCAAGCACCAGCCTATAATGATTGGAGTACCGTGAGCTGGCAAGAAGACAAGGTTTATGATGACAATCTCGTACAGCGCTTCCGTTACAAATTAAATGAAGAGGGAGATGGAAGCACTCAAATACTGCAAGCTGATGGTACGTGGTTGGATGATGAGAATACGAAATTTTATTGGGTAAGAACTGATACAGGATATACGTTCGAATACTACCATGATTATAATTCAGGTAGTCGTGACAGGTGTGATGTGCAGCTAGAATCTTGCTATATTTCGAAAAGCCGAAATGTTTCTTATATTAAATCTCTAGGTGATTATCATTTGACTCATGTCGATTACACTAGCTATTCGTCTGATGGCCAGTCTCGTTATAAGATTGGTTACGTAGGTCATTATAAGTATGAATAGACTTTGTTGATTTACAGTGGACAAAAGAAAGTACAGGAATTTTGAATCAGGTTTACTGTACTTTCTTAGTTTGCCAACTTGAGTAAGGCTTAAATTTATTTAGCCTTACTCAATAATGCTAACTAACAGTTGCCAGTTTCAAGCTATCCTTGATGATTCCCCACCACATCCACAAGCAAATCAACTAACTCAGAGCGCTCTTTATAGGCGAGTACAATTTCACGGGAATAGGCGAGCCCCTTAATTGGTTTGAAAACCAAATCAGTATGGGCAAGTATTTCCTGATAGGCGGGAACGAGTGCGCAGCCCAATCCTGCTTTTACTAAGCCAATGGCATAGTCAATGGTTTGAATTTTTGCCCTGACATCAAGGGTAATGCCAGCAACGGCGCTGGTATCGTATAGCAGATTCCAAGCACTGCATGGCGCGCGCTGAATAATGGGAAGATTGTCTAAATCTTTCAATTGAATGTGGCGTTTAAGGCGCAACGGGTGATTCATTGGCATCGCGAGTAGGTAGTCTTCCTGCCAAATAGGTACATACTCTTCAGTAGTCTTTAACTCTTCTCGGGTAATTATTCGGGCTTCGCATGTGTCATCTGGCGGTACGAGCGTTAATTCAAGCTGTTCCGCATTATTGGTGAAGTCTTTGAGCAGCAAACTCATGCGCTGTACGCCTAACCCTTTAGTGACGCCGAGTTTAAAGTGACGTTTTTGCTTATCTTTAGCAAACAGGGTTTTAATGGCTTCGGTTTGCCCAACCAGTTGAGTCGCCAATGGATAGAGTTGTTTGCCTTCTTCTGTGGGAAGTACGCCGCGGGCATGACGCTGAAAAAGCTCTTGTCCCAACTCTTGTTCTAAATGCGCAACAGCGGCAGAAATAGAAGGCTGCGCGACAAAACAATGCTTGGCGGCTGCGCTAAAACTTTGTTGTTCATAAACACTGATAAAATAACGTAGCGATCGAATATCCACTCAAATTCCTACTAAATCTTCGTTTTACCAATTGGCTGCAATTGACAAATCAATTGCGAATTTAGATATAGCTTAAATCTATAGCTGTTCAAGTTAAAGTATATTTTACCTTTGTATTGGCGTTGGATAATCTGTGACCACTTTATTTTTGGTTTAATTGAATAGGACTTGGTATGACTACTTCGCAATCTCGCCCAAGCTTTAACTGGCAAGACCCATTATTACTAGATTCATTGTTATCTGAAGAAGAGCGAATTATTCGCGACAGTGCTCACCAATACTGTCAAGAAAAGCTGATGCCTCGCGTACTTGAAGCCAACCGTAATGAGCATTTTGATGTAGAAATCATGAAAGAGCTTGGCGCACTTGGCTTGCTAGGCGCAACGATTGAAGAGAAATACGGTTGTGCAGGCGTTAACTATGTAACGTATGGGCTTGTAGCGCGTGAAGTAGAGCGAGTTGATAGCGGTTATCGTAGTGCCATGAGTGTGCAGTCTTCATTGGTGATGCACCCAATTCACGCATATGGTAGTGAAGAGCAGAAAATGAAGTATTTGCCGAAGCTTGCTACGGCAGAGTACATCGGTTGTTTTGGCTTAACTGAGCCTAATTCGGGGTCTGATCCAGCGAGTATGGCAACCAAAGCGGTGAAAGTAGACGGTGGCTACCGTGTTACTGGCACTAAAATGTGGATTACCAACTCACCAATTGCCGATATTTTCATTGTTTGGGCGAAACTTGACGATGTGATCCGTGGCTTTATTCTTGAAAAAGGCATGGAAGGACTGTCAGCCCCTAAAATTGAAGGAAAATTCTCATTACGTGCGTCTATTACAGGTGAAATTGTCATGGACAACGTATTCGTGCCTGAAGAAAACATGCTACCACATGCTAAAGGGTTATCAGGGCCGTTTGGTTGTTTAAACAAGGCACGATATGGCATTGCATGGGGCGCTTTGGGGGCGGCTGAGTTTTGTTGGCATGCAGCTAGACAATATACGTTAGACCGTTGCCAATTTGGCAAACCATTGGCGTCGACTCAACTTATCCAGAAGAAATTGGCTGACATGCAAACTGAAATCACTACTGGCTTGTTTGCGTGTTTACAGGCTGGTCGTTTAATGGATGCGGGTCAACTCGCACCAGAGGCAATTTCACTAATTAAGCGCAATTCATGTGGTAAGGCATTAGATATAGCCCGTGTTGCTCGCGATATGCACGGCGGTAACGGTATTGCTGATGAGTTTCATGTGATCCGTCATGTGATGAACCTTGAAGCGGTAAATACCTATGAAGGAACACATGATATTCACGCCCTTATTTTGGGGCGTGCGCAAACTGGCATTCAGGCGTTCTTTTAAAGAACGCCTTGGCTTCCTAACACTTCGCTAACGACAATAATTAAAGGTAGAGGAAACTTGATGTCAGACCGCAATCAATTGGTAAAAGATAACTTTATTCGCTATGTGCTTTCAGGCGAATTACCTGTTGCTACAAACGATTTAACCCCAGAGGAAATTGGCTTAAGTCATGAAGCAATCATTGACTTATTTGAGTCGCAGGTGATGAGTCGTCATCTGGATTTGCATTCACGGGTTATGCAAAAGCAGGGGGAGAGTTTCTATACTATCGGTAGCTCAGGTCATGAGGGCAATGCTGCGGTGGCTAAAGCGTTTCGTGTGACTGACATGGCATTCTTACATTATCGTAGCGGTGCTTTTGTGGTGCAACGTAGCAAGCAAGCTGATGGCGAAACACCACTGCATGATATGTTGCTGTCATTTGCCGCCTCTAGCGAAGACCCAATTTCTGGCGGGCGTCATAAAGTGTTAGGGAGCAAGTCGCTTTATATTCCACCGCAAACCAGCACCATTGCTTCTCATATTCCAAAAGCAATGGGGGCTGCCTTTAGTATCGGTTTAGCGCAGCGCACAAAAATCAAACCGAAATTGCCACTCGACAGTGTGATCGTTTGTAATTTTGGCGATGCGTCATCGAATCATTCAACTGCTCAAGGTGCGATTAACAGTGCAGCGTGGGCGGCGTATCAATCTATTCCTATGCCTATTGTTTTTATTTGTGAAGACAATGGTATTGGCATTTCAACTGCGACTCCTCACGACTGGATAGCCGCAAACTTCAAAAATCGTGCTGGGCTTACTTATATTGCTTGTAATGGTCTTGATGTATTAGATACCTATCAAGCCAGCCAGAAGGCAGCAGCTATTGCTCGTGACAAACAAATGCCGGTGTTCTTACACATTAAGGTGGTTCGCTTGCTTGGTCATGCGGGTTCTGATGCTGAATTTGTCTATCGTAAAATGGAAGATATAGAAGCAACGGAAAAACAAGATCCATTGCTACATACTGCTGCTACGATGATAAGACACGGCATTATGACAAATACTGACATAATCGCCCTCTACCAGCAGATTGCTGAACGTGTGCAGAACATTGCGCAAGATATTGTGACGCGGCCTAAGCTCGAAACGGCTGAGCAGGTCATGGAAAGTTTATTGCCAGATTCATTGCCAGTGCATCAGGCAACCGCAGTAAGTAATGAACGCCGATTAGAATTGTTCAAGCACGATAAGCATAATCTAGATAAAAAACAACACTTAGCTAAGCTGATTAACTGGACCTTGTTGGACTTGATGGCCGAGCATGAAGAAATTGTGATGCTTGGCGAAGACATCGCCCGCAAGGGGGGTGTATATAACGTAACCACTAAATTATGTGAGCGATTTGGTAAAAATCGCGTGCTCAACACTTTGCTTGATGAACAGTCAATTTTAGGTGGCGCGATTGGTTTAGCGCATAACGGCTTTTTACCGATGCCTGAAATTCAATTCCTCGCGTATGTGCATAATGCGGAAGATCAAATTAGAGGAGAGGCGGCAACACTGTCCTTTTTCTCTAACAAGCAGTACACCAATCCAATGGTTATTCGAATCGCAGGTTTTGCTTATCAAAAAGGTTTTGGTGGCCACTTTCATAACGATAATTCGTTTGCTGTTTTCAGGGATATTCCTGGCATTGTCATCGCTACACCGTCAAATGGTGGCGATGCGGTGGAAATGCTGCGTACCTGTGTACGTTTAGCCAAGGAGCAACAACGTATCGTGGTCTTTTTAGAGCCGATCGCCTTATATATGACTAAAGATTTATTAGAAGAAGGCGATGGGCAGTGGACACATCAATACCCAACACCTACTGAACGCCCTGCGACACTTGATATGTCTGTGTCTTGTTATGGAGAGGGCGAAGAAGTATGCCTATTGACATATGGCAATGGTTATTACTTATCTCGACAAGCAGAAGTTACGTTAAAACAAAAAGGCATCAACTGTAGAGTCGTTGATTTACGCTGGTTAGCACCGTTAGATGAGCAGGGCATTATCGAACACGTTGCCGCGTGTAAGAATGTACTCATTGTAGATGAATGTCGTGAAACTGGATCTATTAGTGAAGCGTTGATGACACTAATGGCAGAAAATTCTTTGATAACGAAAGAGCGTCAAATACAGCGATTATGTGCCAAAGACAGCTTTATTCCGTTAGGCAAAGCGGCGTACCATGTGTTGCCTTCTAAGCAAGACATTATTGATCGCGTGATTGAAATGACAACAGGGGAGGTGCAAGCATGAGTGAATCAAAACAAAGAGTAGTAGTGATATGTCCTGGACGTGGTACATATAACAAAGAAGAGTTAGGTTACTTGCAGCGCCATCATGCTGATCGTACAGATATCATTGAATTGGTAGACGCTTATCGTGCCTCAGTAGATCAACCGTCTATTTCATCGCTCGACAGCATGGAAAAATTTAGCATGCGCTTGCATACGGCTGGCGAAAACGCGTCTGCTTTGATTTATGCTTGTGCATTGGCCGATTATCAGGCTATCAATCAGGATAAATACGACATTGTAGCGGTGACAGGTAATTCAATGGGCTGGTATATCGCATTGGCGGTGAGTCAGGCACTTAATCAAAACAATGCGATTAAACTTATCAATACTATGGGGTCAATGATGGCTGACGGCGTGATTGGCGGCCAGCTTATCTATCCGATTATTGACGATAATTGGCATATTGACCCAGATAAAGAAAAACTGGTGCTTGATGCGCTTGCTAAAGTCACCCAAGAAACTGAACACAAAGTGTATGTATCAATTTATCTTGGTGGCTACATCGTGTTGGGCGGTGAACAAGAAGGGCTTAAAGTGCTCGCAGATTTATTGCCAATGGTACAAGATCGATACCCAATGAACTTGTTTAATCATGCGGCATTTCACACACCTTTGTTGCGGGAGGTGTCTGAAAAAGCACAAACTATGTTAGCTAAAGATATGTTTGATAAGCCTAGCGTGCCTTTGATTGATGGTCTTGGCAATATCTGGCAGCCTTATTCTGCTGACACTCATGCATTGTATCAATATACTTTAGACACCCAAGTTGTAGAGCCTTATGATTTTTCAACCGCAGTGGAAGTTGCGATTAAAGAGTATGCGCCAGATAAGTTGATTATCTTAGGTCCAGGTGCCACGCTTGGCGGCTCAGTCGCACAAACTTTAATTAAACATCAGTGGCGCGGATTGACGGATAAAGCTGCTTTTATCGCGCAACAAAAGTCTGAACCACTCATTCTGGCAATGGGGTTAGAAGATCAACGTCAGTTGGTGCTGTAAGCTAGTATTCATAATTTATCGCAGGATTAACCTTTCTGTTAAGCCAGTGTTAAACGAATTGTATAAATATTCGTCTTTAATGGCTAGTTATACTAAATTTATGAATGACCAACATATTTTTGGGAAGTGTAGCTTAGCCATTCGTATTCGTTAGTGAATAAAATTGATAGGCGAATATGGGAAAAATGAGTAGAATAGCTTGGTTGCAAACCCGCATTGAACAGATTAAAGAGAGATTATGACATCTATTCGTAAAAAAAATGAAGCTGAACTAATTATTGCCTTTAAAGCATTGCTGCACGAGCAGTGTTATGGCTCACAAAGTCAACTTGCTGAAGCACTATCAGAGCAAGGCTTCAAGAATATGTCGCAGGCGAAAATTTCTCGATTACTTTCAAAACTTGGTGCGGTTAAAATGCGCAATGCAAACAACCAAGTTGTATATATCTTGCCGGATGAACTTGCTATTCCAAAATCCAAACAAGCAATACAATCAGTGGTGATGAGCGTTAAACATAACAACATGCAAATCATCGTGAAAACAGGTATTGGTGGTGCGCCACTCATTTCAAGAATGTTAGACAGCCTAGGTGAATCAGCAGGCATATTAGGTACACTTGCTGGCGACGATACCATCTTTATTGCCCCTATTGATGTCAATCGCATTGACCAAATTTGTGAAGATATTCATAAATTGCTTGGTTTGTCTTAGAAATTCGTATTTAATAATATTTAATATAAAACAACGTGTTATCGTGATGTGACACCTGCTGTCATATGACAATTAGGGGGCAGTAAGGGTAACTGTCACATCACTGACGCCGCAATGATTCAAAAAACTTGATTAACTGAGTGCACTTAACAACACGAGGTTAGTTTCATGACAAATAATAATCACATCACAGATCAACAATTAGACGAAAGCATGCCATTAACAGATGACAATATTCAGGAAGACGCGCTAGAAAGCAATGTGACATTTGCAGACGGATATACATTTACCTTTCATCACAAAGGACATGAAATTGTTGCGTATGGTTCTGCTAAGTCAGGCAAAGAGTCGCTCACTATTGACGGCAAGCTATTATCTGAGAAAAGAAGTTTTGGTCGTCGCTCTACACATTCATTTACGTTAGACGGAGTCAATTACGAAATAGAATTCTACATGGCCAATATGTTCACGGGCGAGTTGCATTGTATGTTGATTGAAGAAGGCACACACGTAAGCACGCAAAAGAAAGCCTTGAAGAAAAGTAACCAAGTAAGTTCACTAAAAGGATTGCTAATAATGCTTTTCGCTTTTATTGGTGGTGGCATTGTGGGATTTGTTTCAGTATGGCAGGGCTTTGATTTGTTAAGCAAGTTTTGGGGTTAAGTGATGGAAGTAAACGCCCAAAAAATAAAAGCAATGCGATCAGATAAAGGTTGGACACAACAGCACCTTGCAGACGCTTGTTCGATTAGCTTGCGCACGGTACAACGTGTTGAGCGATACGGCACTGCATCTAATGAAACGGCTATGGGATTATGTGCAGTATTTGAAGTGGATCGCGGTGACATTGTGTTGCCAGAAATACCGGTTGAAGCTATTGTTTCTGAGTTTAACAACGAGCACACATACCACACTAAGTCACACGTAACCGCATTGGCAATTGGCATGGGCATAGGTTCACTCGTTACATTGGTTATTGTATTTCTACTAGCGTGGCGCTAGGTAGGTACTATCAAGCGAAAGTATGAGAATTAAATTGAGGAAATTAACATGAGTATTAGAACATGGTGGGCAAATGTGCCTAAAAAAGAAAAGCCGGGCCTTATTGTATTAGGTGGAATTGTTGGATCAATTTTACTATTTGGGCTAGGTTTTCAGCTTGGCCAGTTGATGTATAGCTAACGGTTTTTCTAAACAAATCCATCCGTTCATACTTCGACTATATTCGCTCATCCTGAGTTTATCGAAGGGCGCGCTCAGCACGTATATGGTCTCCATAGTGAACCAAGAGAATGACGTGCTCAGCATAAATGTTAAAATACTCCGTTCGCTCTGAGTGCGAGGTACGAGCAATCGAAGCGTGTAAACCTGAATTATAGCACCTCGGTTGGCACTTTGAATGGTGATCAATGTATCGGGAAATAAGGGATAATATCATATTATCCCTTTTTCTTTTCTTACCCGTAACTTACCACCAGCTAATATAAAACGCTGACAAAATCGCAGTTACCGCTATGGTTGCATAATTATACGATGCGGTGGTTGCAAAGCTGATACTCGACAACTCAATGGATTTAGGCTTGCTGATCTCATGACCATCACCTTGGGTAACTATGGACACAACTATGGCAAGCAATGCACATGCAATAAATACATAGCCCACACGATCCATAAACGGTAATTCTGGCAACCATAGCCAAAAAGCAAATGACAACACCGCCGAACCTAGGGCTGCAGCCAACGCACCGTTGGCATTAGTTTTCTTCCAGAACATACCAAGTACGAATAGTACAACAATGCCTGGGGTAAAGAAGCCGGTGAATTCCTGAATGTATTGGAATGCCTGGTCAAGTTCACCTAGTAGTGGACGAGCCGTAATAACTGCAATGATCATGGCAGTTAAGCTCACGATGCGGCCAACTTTTACGTAATGAGCATCACTCTTGTCTTCGCGATAGTTCTTGTAGATATCCATAGTAAATATGGTTGATATACTGTTTGCCATTGAGCCAAGAGACGACACGATTGCTGCTACCAGTGCTGCAAAGACTAATCCCTTAATGCCTACAGGCATTAAATTCATCATGCTTGGATAGGCTTTATCGGCAGGGTCAAGCCCTGGCATAAGAATAAAGGCAGCAATGCCCGGTAACACGACGATTACCGGCATCAGTAATTTTAAGAACGCCGCAAATATAATACCTTTTTGTGCTTCCTTGGTATTTTTGGCGGCTAGCGCGCGTTGGATGATATATTGGTTACAGCCCCAATATGAAATATTCATGATCCACATGCCACCAATTAGCACAGATAAACCAGGTAGGCTGGCGTAATGTTCATTATCTGGCGACAGAATCATATCGAACTTTTCAGGCGCTTGTTGTATTAGCTGACTAAAGCCTTGAACAACACCATTACCGTCACTAATCATGTTTAAGGTAATGTAGCTCAAGAATAAACCACCAAAGACCAAAAGTACGACCTGAATAATGTCGGTATAGGCAACCGCTTTTAATCCACCATATAGCGAGTAAGCAATCGCAAATAAGGCAAGAAATACCGTGGCAACCGACATATCGACACCTGTTACCGTATTTATTGCCAAAGCGCCTAACCATAAAATGGCGGTAAGATTGACGAACACATAAACACCTAGCCAGAAAAAGGCGAGAATCATGCGCACACGATGATCATAACGCTGTTCTAAAAACTGCGGCATGGTATATATTTTGTGCTTGAGGAATATAGGCAAGAAATACTTACCCACCAAAATCAAGGTGATTGCAGCCATCCACTCATAAGAAGCGATAGCCAGACCCATGGCGTAACCTGAACCTGACATACCGATGATTTGCTCTGCTGAAATATTGGCAGCAATGAGTGATGCGCCTATCGCCCACCAAGGAAGTTGGTTACCTGCGAGAAAATAATCGCTCGTGTTTTTCTGATGGCCTGCTTTTTCTCTGGAAATCCAAAAAGCCAGAGCAATTAGGGCAATCACGTAGACCGCAAATACCCCAGTATCGAGGGAAGACAATTGATTCATTATACGCTCTTTATAATCATTATTGTTCATTCGAGAATCAACAAAAGCGTTAAATTACCGTTAGTTATTCAAGTGCTAATGCAATTACTCAAATTGTATATTGTTTATCAATCTTTGATAGTAACATCAAAATGATATGAAGTTTTACTATAAAAAGCTGAATTCGATTGCAAAAGGGTGGTCGTAAAGTTGTTTTTGCCATGGATATCCACAGCGCGTTGGGGTTCCAAACAAAGTGCGGCTCGTTTTTGGTAGCAATAGTTGTCTTTGCCAACATGGTTACCGTCTATATAGTTGGCGGTGTATAAAATAATGCTGGGCTGATCGGTAAATATGGTTAATCGACGACCCGAATGAGGGGCGACAACCTGTGCAGCAAACTGATTTTCGTAATCAAAATTGTCTTCAAACACCCAATAATTATCGTATCCGTGACCAATGATGGTTTGTGGGTGCTTACTATCGATGTTGTTGCCTATTATTCTTGGTGTGTTGAAGTCGAACGGGGTGTTACGTGTATTGCAAACTTCGCCTGAAGGATACGCTTGTTCGTTCATGGGCAAATAGTATGGTGTATTAATTTGCACCTGGTGGTCGTGAATATTGCCGCTGGCATGACCATTCAAATTGAAATAACTATGCTGCGTTAAGTTAATCACAGTGTCTTGGTCGGACTTTGCAAAATACTCGACCGACAAACAGCTATGGTTATCTAGTGTATATATCACTTCAAAATTTACAGTGCCGGGAAAGCCTTCTTCACCATCTGGGCTGGTATAGCGAAGTATTAGCTGAGCTGCATCTGGCAGCGGTTTGCATTCTGCCTGCCATAATTGTTTATTAAGCGCTTTCTTACCACCATGCAATTGGCTATCGGGGGCATTCAACTCGAGTTGAATTTGTTCACCGTTTATGGAAATTTTGCCGTGCTTGATGCGTCCAGCGTAACGGCCAATAATAGCGCCCAAATAGTATGTGTCTTGTTCATATTGCGCCACGTTATCATAGCCAAGAACAATGTCAGCCATCTTGCCTTCATGATCTGGGGTGATAATTGAAGTAATTATGCCGCCATAGTTGGTGATAGCAACAGTGCAGTTTTTACTACGCAGTGTGAACAAGTCGGCATGTCGGCCGTCACTTAGTTGACCAAAATTACGTTTTTCGATGGAAACAGAAGAGTGGCTTCTTACGCTGGACATACAACACCTTATTTTTGGGAACGTGGCGGCACCGAGCCTAAACAAATCAAACGCGTTTAGGTTGTCAGAATTATGGCGAGTTTTCAATGAAATGTAGAGAGCAGGCTGTTATAAGATATGCTTAGACTATTTGTCATTAGCAACAGCCTGCGTTTGGTATGTATGATTAGACAACTATCTACGGTAGTCTGCAATAATCTCTAAACCTGATTTATCACATTGTGGCAGTGTAGCTTGAGATGTTTCTAGCGCATGAACGCGTTCGCCCCACTTGATCAAGTGAGCACTCCAGGTTAACCCACCACCGAATGCAGGCATCAATATCCATTGATTGGCTTGGATTTTTCCTTCTTCTACCGCTTCAACCAATGCGACCAACGCCGTTGCCGCTGACATATTGCCGTAGCGTTCAATGTTGACGAAAACGCGCTCTTTGTCTAATTGTAGTTTTTTCGCAAGCGTATCAATAATGCGCAAATTCGCCTGATGCGGCACGATAACATCAATTTCATCAGCCGTTTTTTCTGCCTTAGAAAGAGTTTTTTCGCAGGCTTGCGCCATACCTGATACAGCCTTTTTGAAGATTTCTTGACCTAAAAAGTCCCAAGACGTATCACCAGAAAGTTGTCCTTGATGCATATACTTAGCACCCCAGCCTTTAACCGCTAGTATATCGCGTGATTCGCCATAGCAGCCAAGAGATTCTGCTACAACGCCAACGGCTTCACTGCATGCTTCAAGATAAAGTGCAGCTGCACCATCGCCAAATAGCACGGCAACGTCGCGATTGTCCCAATCCATAAGCCTAGATACACACTCTGCACCAATAACAATGGCTGATTTCACCACTCCACTTTTAATCATCGAAGTGGCAACGGATAGGCTGTACATGCCACTTGTACAGGCGGTGTTAACGTCCATACAAGCTGCCTTATGTGCACCTAATAATCGTTGAATGTTAGACGCGCCATTAGGACATATTTCATCAAATGTTGTGCTGCCAAATACGATCAATTCGACATCTTCTGCTGATTTTCCTGCCGCTGCCAGCGCATTTTCTGCTGCAATGTGCCCCAATTCTGACACATTAACGTGGGAAATTCGGCGCTCTTTCATACCTGTACGTGTAGTGATCCATTCATCATTGGTATCTAAAAAGGTTGCCAAATCATCGTTGGTTAGCTTGGCTGGAGGCATACACTTTCCCCAGCCGGTAATTTTTGCGTAAGTCATTTTATTCTCTAATTCATGTCACTGTCCGTGGTTTAACATGAATATTAATGTAATCAATGTGCGTTTATTCAGTGCAATAGACCTTTACTAAACATCAAAGATCAGCACGTATTAGTATAGGCACAAATTCACTAGCCGTCCTGACGGTGGAATTACTGCTTGTCTTAATGGCTATTAGCATAATTATACTGGTCGGGCTTGTCTATAACCCACGGGCTTCTTTTACATTAATTCGAAAAATGATAGTTTATACAATATACAAAGTTTAGGTGGGAATTTACGTGAAGCTAATTAGAGAGAGTCTTGTTATTTGTTTGCTAATGCTATGTGCTGAATCTGCTATAGCGTCAGATTCAGCACAACTTTGTAAAGCAAATAGTGAGCAGGTCGACAGAGAGTGGCAAATAAACGCCATTGATAGGTTCGGTACGCCATCTGCTTATAAAGACTATGATGAGTATCAAAATCAACGCTTCAACCCTTTTATAGATAGTGGCGCTTGGCATGGCTTTTTGTTACCTGAACAGGCACGTCATTTTGGCAGTTTTAATGGGCCATTAATTATTGCGGAAGAATATGGTCTATATCTAGCAACACAATTAGAAACACTAACGCTGTCCGATACGCAAACAGGGAACATACATGATTGGTCAACAGCGCGTTCGATTCGCTATGCCACGCCTAGCAAACTAGTTCAGCGCTATTGTTTTGAAACTTTTAGTGTCGAATTAACATTGGCTTTTATTAGTGCTAGAACCGCAATTGTGACCACGAATATCGTTAACTTAAGTGATTCGCCATTAGCGCTAAATGTACAGTGGCAAGGTCAACTCCAATCTAAATGGGACAGTAATACCCCGATCAAGCAAATTGACTTCCTTGACAAGCGTGAATTACTCAGCGAACCAACAGGGATTCGAATTAAACACGGTGAAGTGCGACAACCATGGCATATGATGTCAGCAGCAGGTGCGGAGTATCAGTTGAAACGTTCAATCAGTGCACGTGTTGAAAGAATGCCTGCCGTTAATGATGCTTATATTCATCATGCAAACCTGACAATCCCTGCTCACAATTGCAAACGAATTTACACCACGCATTCATACTTTCATTCAGCAAAAGAAAAACACGAAGAACAGCCCCTCATCCAAGCTGCTCTTAACCAGCCCAGCCCTTACATTTTCGCGACAGAGAAACGGTGGCATAGACATTTAGACACGATTAAGAAACTAGAAGATAAGGACAAACGCATAGCCGTTAAGGCTATCAGTACCTTACTGACGAACTGGCGCAGCCCGGCGGGAGCTGTTAAACACCAAAGTGTAAGTCCATCGGTTACTGCACGCTGGTTCAACGGCTTTTGGGCGTGGGATACATGGAAACATTCATATGCTTTGGCTCAAATTGCCCCAGAAATTGCCAAAGATGGCATTCTTGCAATGTTTGACTATCAGATTACTAAACATGATTCTGTGAGGCCACAGGATGCAGGGATGATTGTTGATGCCATTTTTTACAATAAAGATGAAGTACGTGGTGGAGATGGCGGCAATTGGAACGAACGCAATACTAAACCAGCGCTTGCCGCTTGGGCTGTATGGCAAATCTATCAAAAAACGCATGATGTTGAGTTTGTTGGTGCGCTGTTTGATAAATTACTTAAAGCACACCTTTGGTGGTATCGCAATCGCGATCATAATCAAAATGGCCTCGTAGAATATGGTGCGACTCGTCATAGATTTCACAACACTGCTGACGGTGAGCTGACGTTTAAGATCAATACTGAATTTAGCGAACTGCCTAATCACATAAAGCAATTTTGTCCGGATAACAGTAGCCAATGGTTGTTATGTCAGGGTGATATTGCATATCAATGGGCGCTAGGCTCGCTTTCATTAAACAACATTGATATAGGGGCGCAACATGGCGCAGGTTGGGAATCTGGCATGGATAACGCGGCGCGCTTTGGTTTTATTAACGCCAAGCAACTATCCAGCTACGCTAATCAACACTATCACGGAGATACATTACGAGCGGCCCAAGACTGGCAAGTCGCCTTTCTCAAAAATGAATCTGCTAGTGGCGAACTACTCGGTTACTCGATCAATCAGGAGTCGGTCGATTTGAATAGCTATTTAGCATATGAGAAAACCATACTCGCAAAAATGGCTGCGCTGCTAAATAGAAAAGCATTGGCTAAACAGTTAACAGATGATGCTACTAAGTTGGCCCAACGAATCAATGCGTGTTTTTACGATAAGTACAGCGGTTATTATTACGATAGGCAGATTTCCATAGAATCTAACGTTGAATTAGGAGCCAGCGCTAAGACGTGTGCAGGTAAATCACTTGTGGCTAGGGGTAAAGGGCCAGAAGGTTGGACGCCATTATGGGCAAAAATTGCAACCAAGGAACAAGCGGACCGCGTTATCGCGAATATGCTATCTTCGCAAGGGTTTAATACGTTCGTACCGTTGGCCACTGCAGCGCAAGACAACCCTGCTTATCACCCTGATATTTATTGGCGTGGTCGAGTGTGGTTAGATCAGTTTTATTTTGGCGTTAAAGCATTGAAGAACTACGGGTACGATGAACAAGCAGCACAATTTACGCAGGCGTTATGGCACAATGGTTATGGACTCCTGACTCGGGATGCCATTCGTGAAAACTATCACCCTGAAACGGGTAAACAGCAAGGCGCAACAAATTTTAGCTGGAGTGCTGCCCATATTTTAATGTTACTCCAGAATGATTGAGTTAGTATCTAGCTTACACATTTAAGTAACATACTGAAAATCATCATGGACCTAAAAAATAAAACAATGTGGATTACTGGCGCGTCTTCTGGCATAGGTGAAGCTGTGGCAAGAGTTTGTGCTGCAAAAGGCGCTTTTTTAATTCTTTCAGCGAGAAACGAAGAAAAACTAGCTGCGTTGAAAGCTGAGTTACCAAATAGCGAGAAGCATCTCGTTGCTCCACTTGATTTAAGTCGCGCTGAAGACATTCCTAGCCGTGTAGCAGCTGTGTTGAAGAAAATAGAGAAGGTTGACGTGTTGCTTAATAATGGTGGGATTGGACAACGCGGTCCAGCAAGAGAAACCATATTAGATGTACAGCGTAAAGTGATGGAAGTGAACTACTTTGGAACAATTGCGTTAACACAAGCCATATTACCTAGCATGATTAAAGCCAAATCAGGCATGATAGCAACAGTTGCTAGCGTCGCGGGACTCGTTGGTGGAAAAAGTATGGCGGGCTATAGTGCATCAAAGCACGCCATCGTTGGCTATATGGACTGTTTACGTGCAGAAGAAGCGGAGCATGGTATTAAAGTGCTTAATATCTGCCCGGGATTTGTACAAACCCAGATATCGGTTAACGCTATGAAAGGGAACGGCGAGCAGTTTGCTGCAATGGCGAGTTCGATTAAAAATGGTATTCCTGTCACTGAGTGTGCTGACAAAATTGTTGCTGCAATTGAAAAAGAAAAAGCCCAAGTGATAATTGGCAAAGGAATCAGTTACTGGGCCCCCACCATATATAAATTATTCCCTCATTTATTTAGAAAGATGGCTGCTGCTAAGAACTATCGGGAATAACATCATAGAACTTTGTTCTTTACATTTAATATCTATGACCATATATTGTATACATTATACCGATGTGACTATGTAAAATAATGATGTTTGAATATACTTCGCAACACAAAGTATTGTCGTTGTTAACGCAATCAATTGCTAAGGCAAGCAAAAGAGGGTTGCCACTATTGGCTTCATCAGTTTTGTTTGCATGCAGTCCTTTGGCTACTGACATATCGCAAAAGAGTCAAAACGCTAATGCCGCTAATGTAGCAAAGACCAATACTGCGGTAGTTGCGGTAGATTCTATTAACGATCAAGTTATTGCAAATGTTGATGAAGTTCTGTCTCAGTTGACCGAATGCAACGATACCATCGTCATTCGTTCGCAAGATTTATCTCAAGAGCAAGTAAAGCAAGCATGTGAGATGCTGATTGCACAAGAGCAAAAGTTTCATCAAATTTTTAATAGCGAAGGTAAGCCTGTTGCTGATGACAATAACGTGAAAATGCGCGCTAATGTTTATGCGCATCGTGATGAATTTGTTAAGTACGCTACGGCACATTTCAACATGCCGACTAATAATGGCGGCATGTACTTAGAAGGTTATCCAGACCGTCCTGATAATCAAGCCGAATTTGTTGCATATGAACGTAATGATCAAATCTGGAATCTACGTCATGAATATGTTCATTACCTTGACGGTCGCTTCAATAAATATGGTGACTATTGTAATGGTCTTCATGATGACCATGCTGGACCTGAATTTTGTCCAACACCACATCGAGCGTATCCACATATCGTTTGGTGGGCTGAAGGCGTCGCAGAATATATAGCCCATGGCGAAGATAATCCAGCTGCGATTAAATTAGCCAAAGAACAAACTTACACTTTATCATCGCTTTTTAATACCAGTAGTAACGAGAACACGGGCGCAGATAGGGTTTATCGTTGGGGGTACCTAGCGGTGAGATTTATGATGGAAAACCAACGAGATGAAATTGAAAAAATGCTAAGTCTTGTTCGCCAAGGCGATTGGGATGGTTATCAAACGTTGGTTAAATCGTGGGGTAGTAAATTCGATCAACAGTTTTCTTCTTGGTTGTTATCGCTTTCTTAAGCTTTGGCAAACTTTGACCGTTGGCCGCACTTAACGTTTGTTAATGTGCGGCATTTTTTTTCGTATACCTTTTTGGCAATATTAAACTAGCGGAGTTTGAAACTTTTGCTAGAATAGCGGTTTTTGCTGTTTAAAATTTGTCAATGACTCACGAATTCTCATATACCGCTACTTTCACACTAGACAAAGCACATTTTATTGAGTGTTTTGAACAATCGGTTAGTGGCAAGCCTCAATTAAAAGATTATCAAAAAGCAGGCTTCATGATGCTAATTGGTGCACTGTTAGTAATTTTTACAAGTGTTAATCCATATGCGTCTTGGTTTATTTTTGCTTTAGGTGTTATTGAAGCGCTCAGTGTTCACTATCGAAGAGGATGGTGGGTGGCTCGCCAGTTGCTGAGCAAAGCGGCGAACAGTGAAGTTACGCTTACCATTAATGACAAACTCATTAGTGCGAAATCTTACTATGGTGAATCAACATTTGAGTGGAGCGATAATCCGCTTGTAGTGGCAACAGAAAAGGGTTGGATCATTCAGCGTGGCGAACTTAGGAACTATATTTCAAATAGTTGTTTATCGGAGGATGCAAAAGCATATGTAGCGACTCACGCAAGTGACATTAAACTATAGAAAAATATGGTATTAGTTCAATGAGTAAATGCGCGTGTTAGTTAGCGACCAACGTTGGTAATAGCCCTTGCGTTATTTATATAACGGCTTTGCATCACACTTCTGACACTTTACTCATGTAACCTAGCTAAAACATACGGTGTTTTCAGTGGATAGGTATTTAATGGCGTTCACGCTGTGACAACAGACTTTCCTCAGTGCTTAAACTGCTATTGCTCACCATACCATGCAGCATTCGATGCATGTTGGAAGTGGTTATTTTTGCTGGGCTAGGTGCTGTTGTAGGCGGAATATTGGCCAAATAACTTGTGACGCATTCATCTACCACGAAGCTCAAAATGTTCTGTTTGCTTGTTGGTTACAGACCATTAATTCTATTGGTATTACTTAGTAACATTTTTTAAATGAGAATAGTTCTCAAAAACCTTGACACAAATGGTGAACTTAATTAGGCTAGCGTGCAGTTCTAATAGGTACTAGTAGGCGTTTCGTATTAGCCTAATACTTTCATTCGTAGGTAAATTATGATTAACAAAAAACTGATTGGAAAAATCATCATTGGCTGCGCAGTACTGCCAGCAATGTTTGCTCAAGCAAGCGAAGAGGTTAATGTCTACTCTTATCGTCAACCATTTTTAGTAAAACCACTTTTTGACGAGTTCACTAAAGAAACGGGTGTTAAAGTTAATGTCGTTTTCGCGAAAAAAGGCATGGCTGAGCGTCTGGCACGTGAAGGCAAACATAGTCCGGCAGACGTGCTACTTACTACAGATATTAGCCGATTGATTGAACTGCATGATAAAGAATTGTTACAGCCAGTAGCTTCACAGGTAATTGAAGCTGCTGTGCCAAGTCAATATCAGGCGAGTGACGACACCTGGTTCGCATTAACAACGCGTGTACGTAATATCTACTCAGCGAAATCGCTTGGTGACATTGAATTCGACTATGAAGATCTTGCTGATCCAAAATGGAAAGGTCGCATTTGTACGCGAAGTGGCAAACATCCTTATACGGTGGCACTTGTTGCGTCAATGATCGCTAAACATGGCGAAGTAAAAACATTGGAGTGGCTGCAAGGATTTAAGCAAAATCTAGCGCGCAAACCGCAAGGAAATGATCGTGGCCAAGTGCAAGCAATCCATCAAAAATTGTGTGATTTGTCATTAGGTAATAGCTACTACTTTGGCAAAATGTTAACAGATGACAAGCAAAAGGCTTGGGCTGAAGCGGTTAATATCAACTTCCCAAATCAAAAGAACCGTGGTGCGCATGTTAATATTTCAGGTATGGCAATGGCGAAGCATGCACCAAATGCTAAGCATGCTCGTGCATTGATGGAGTTCCTGGTGTCAGAAAAGGCACAGGAATTATACGCGACCACTAATATGGAATATCCGGTTCGAGAAGGCGTTAAGCGCTCGTCACTTGTAGCATCATGGGGCGAATTTAAGGCTGATTCATTACCACTTGAAACGATTGCTAAGAATAGAGAGCTAGCAATCAAACTTCTGGACAGAACGCAATTTGATTTGTGATAACGGGTAACAAAAGTAAGTCATGGACGACTCTCAGTTGGATAACTGCAACAGCGCTTACTGTGCCTGTTGCAGTTGTTTTATGGGCAGGGCTTAGCGCATCTGGCGACTTGTTTGGTCATTTATGGCAAACGGTACTGCCTCACTATATCCTCAATACCATACAATTAGCGATAACTGTTGTCGTTCTTTCTCTTGTTTTTGGTGTTCCAGCCGCTGCACTAATCAGTCATACCAACATCTTCGGCAAGCGTTATTTGCGTTGGTTGCTAATGTTACCATTAGCCATGCCTGCTTATTTGGTAGCGTATCTTTATACCGATCTGTTTGACTATGCTGGGCCAGTTCAACGATTTCTAAGGCAAATTTTTAACTGGCAGTCACCCGCTGACTACTGGTTTTTTGATATTCGCACTGTCACAGGGGCTGGCGTGATGCTGGCCTTAGTGTTGTTCCCTTATGTGTACATGCTGGCACGAACAGCATTTGAGACACAAGATGTTAACTTGGGACGTGCTGGCCGCACTTTAGGGCTCTCAACTAAACAGACCTTCTTTCGGATTACGTTGCCATTAGCGCGCCCTGCGATTGCCATTTCTGCGACGTTAGTATTAATGGAAACACTTGCTGATTTTGCCACTGTGCAATATTTCGCGGTTAATACGCTCACGACTGCAATTTATGATACTTGGCTCGGCTACAGCAATTTAGCTACTGCCAATGCTTTAGCGAGTGTATTGATGTTGTTCGTCTTGTTCGCAGTGATCGCGGAACAAAAGGCGAGAAGCAATCAACGACATCAATCAAATCGTGTTAATCGTCAATTAACTGTTGTGCCACTAAGTTTTTCGGGTCAGTGCGTTGCAATTGCTTTTTGTAGTTTATTAATAATTGCAGGCTTTTTATTGCCATTAGGTATGTTGCTAATGATGGCGTTTGAATACGCGGACGTATCACAGTTAGATGCATTACTAAACTATGGCATCAACAGTGTGGAAGTTTCATTCTATGCAGCGACAATAGCGACGTTGATCGCGATTGCACTCGCATTGTATAAGCGGTTGCATGCGTCGCGTTTTAGTGGTGTTCCTATACAGATGTCTGGTTTCGGGTATGCTGTACCAGGAACGGTACTAGCGATGGCAATGTTAGCAACGTTTGGTCCGGTAGATCATTGGCTTAACGATATTGCAGTGGCATTGTCATGGGAAGAGCCTGGACTAATTTTATCGGGGACTATTTTTGCTATTGTTTTTGCCCTCGTGGTACGATTCTCTGCAATTGCGAATGGCAGTATCGTCAGTGGATTAGCGCAGGTGCCACGTTCAATTGATCAGGCCCCTCAGAGCTTAGGAGTTCCATTGCGCCGCAGTGTATTGACCGTTCATGTGCCGATACTGAGGTCTGCTATTTTTAGTGCATGGTTATTAGTCTTCGTTGAATCGATGAAAGAACTACCTGCGGTATTGCTACTTAGACCATTCAATTTTGAAACGCTGGCAACATCGATATATCAACTTATTTCTGATGAAATGCTAGAACAAGGTGCTTTGGGGGCACTGCTTATTGTTGTATTTGGTTTGATCCCCATTATTTACTTAAACAAGAGTGAGAACAAAGGTTGAACAATCTGCTCGAAATAAAGGGCCTCGAAGTAATCCTGCAAGACAAGTCTATTTTACAAGATGTAAATTTTACTCTAGCAGAAGGCGATATTTTGGGGCTTGTCGGTCCAAGCGGTTGCGGCAAAACAACGCTCTTGCATGCGATAGCGGGCTTCATTGAACCGCACCAAGGCAGCATTTCATTGGCTGGATTGGAAGACATAACAGCGAGAAACATGATTCCGCCTGAAAAGCGCCACATCGGAATGATCTTTCAGGACTACGCATTGTTTCCTCATCTTACTGTGCGAGACAACATCGCGTTTGGTATTCACAAGTTAAGTAAAACGGATTGTGATACGCGAATACATGAGCTACTTTCACTACTTTCTTTAGACGAATTGGCTGATAGATTTCCTCATCAGTTGTCTGGAGGACAGCAACAGCGTGTGGCAATAGCCCGCGCATTGGCGACACGTCCTAAAGTGATCTTATTTGATGAGCCATTTTCAAATATTGATGCAAGACTGAGAAATGAACTGATCCAAGAAATTCGCCGTTTGCTTAAGTTACTTAACATGACGGCAATATTTGTTACTCACAATAAGGATGAAGTGTTTAGCTTTGCTGATCAAATGGCGGTGATGCATCAAGGCCGAATCCTACAATTTGACAAGCCTAGCCGCATCTTTCAGCAACCTAATAGTTGGCAAGTGGCTGACTTTCTTCAGGTTGGAAGTTGGTTACCTACAGCCATGATAAATGGCGAGGTTACCACTGGACTTGGTGTAATTGAGACAACCCAACCTATTGCAAATAATGCACAATTGCTGATTAAGCCTAAGTATTTAACATTGGATGATAAAGCTATCGCCAATGCAACGGTGAGTGCGGTAACGGCCACTGAGCATGGCTTTCATTATTTCCTTGATAGTCACAAGGTTGAGGGGCATGTACAATTCACAAACTTGTCATTTTTTAGTGCGCAATGTTTTGCTTTAGGCGAAAATATTGCCCTGAAAATTGAACCTCATGAATTCTTATTCTTCACGCCTTGAATTGTAGCTGGTAGTTGAATGATTTATTACGGTTTGGGCGCACACCCCATTGCTTGCCACACAAAAGGTTTAATTTGTCCGTCTCTTGGATAGATCTGGGCGAATTAAACAAAATTTACTTAAATTACGGGATAGCGATCCACAAATTCCCACAAATTCATCAACTTCCTTATAAGCCCTAATTTTATTGGTGATCCAAGCGATCAAAATCACAATTCTTTCCTTGACATAAGTTTGCATAACTCACTAAACTGTATCAATGTGGGAAAAAGTGGAGAATTGTGGATCGTAAAGATTCATCGTTAAATAAAAAGGGTTATGTTTAGAGGCACCAGCGCAATCACGCTAGATAGCAAGAATAGAATCACGATACCAACTAAGTATCGCGAAGAGCTATTGGATGATTGTAAAGGCAAAATGGTGTGCACAGTTGACATTCAACACCCTTGTTTATTGCTCTATCCCTTACCCGAATGGGAAGAAATTGAATTAAAGCTGTGTGGGTTATCAAGTATGAATCCACAGGAAAGAATTTTACAACAAGTATTATTAGGCAATGCGTCAGATTGCGAGATGGATAAGAGTGGCCGCTTATTGATCAATGGACCGCTACGACAACATGCCAGTTTAGAAAAAAGCATCATGCTTGTTGGACAACTAAAGAAGTTTGAAATTTGGAGTGAGAGCGCTTGGCAGGCACAAATGCAGCAAGGTATTGCGAAGATCCAGTCAGGCGAAATTGAACTTAACGACAGGTTACTTGACCTAGCACTGTAAGTGCGAAATAACATAAACGACATATAATAAGATGAAAAAAGATACGTCCCACATCTCGGTGTTGCTTGACGAAGCAATCTCCGGACTCGCGATTAACCCCAACGGTATTTATATCGACTGTACGTTTGGTCGCGGCGGCCACTCGGGGCTTATCTTGTCTTCACTTGGTGAAAATGGTCGTTTAGTCGCGATAGATCGCGATCTTACCGCCATCAAAGCTGCCGAAAAGTTTGCAGATGATAAACGATTTTCTATTGAGCATGAGGGTTTTTCTTCACTGGCTGAAATAGCGGAGCGTTTGCAACTTGTCGGCAAAGTTGACGGAATCTTACTTGATCTTGGTGTTTCTTCCCCGCAACTCGATGAGGCTGAACGTGGTTTTAGCTTTATGAACGATGGTCCATTAGATATGCGAATGGATATCACGCGTGGACAAACAGCGGCCGAGTGGTTAGCGGTTGCTGATGTTGAAGATATTAGCTGGGTCTTGAAAACGTTTGGCGAAGAGCGTCATGCCTGGCGCATTGCCAATGCGATTGTCGAAGCGCGTGAAGAATCGCCGATCACTCGTACAGGGGAGCTTGCAAAAATTATCAAGCAAGCAGCTCCACAACGAGATATCAAAAAGCATCCTGCTACACGGAGTTTCCAAGCTATTCGAATCTATATCAATAGTGAACTAGAGCAAATTGAAAAGGTATTAAATGCCTCATTAAATGTGCTTAAAACTGGCGGCAGGCTGGTAGTGATCAGTTTTCATTCACTGGAAGATCGAATGGTTAAGCAATTCATGAATAAGCACTCCAAAGGTAAAAAAGTGCCGCGTGGTTTGCCAATCAGTGAAGAAGAGATCAATAAAGGTAAGAAATTGCAACTTATTGGGCGAAAACAAAAACCCAGTAAACAAGAAGTTGAAGAAAACGTTCGGTCTCGAAGCTCAGTGATGCGTGTTGCCGAGCGTTTAGGAAGCTAAGTATGTCTACGCCAAAGGTTATCTTGGCATTCGATATTTGGCATGACATAAGACGACATCTACTTGTGTATGTGTTGTTAATTTTGGTTGTTGCTTCGTCGTTTGCGGTGATTTATTTCACCCATGTAAATCGGCAAACAACCAGTGAGCTGGAACAGTTGCTCACAGAGAGAGATGAATTAGATATTGAATGGCGAAATTTGTTGCTAGAGCAAAACAGTTTGGCTGAACACAGTGCAATTGAAAGTAAAGCGGAGCAGAAACTCAATATGAAAAGGCCAACGGCCGATTCGGAAGTGATTGTGCATTTACCATGAATAAACGAGTGAAGAAACAGTCTAAACAGGTATTGAATAACACTGTAGCGTGGCGTTTTTACGTCGTGCTAGGTGCGATTGTGCTTGTTTATGCGAGTATTGCCGCTCGCGCTGCTTACATTCAAGTTATTGAGCCCGACATGCTGAAAAAGCAAGGGAACATGAGAGCACTAAGAACAGCAGAACGCACTGTTCATCGTGGCACAATTACTGACCGTCATGGTGATCAATTAGCCGTTAGTGTGCCCGTTGAAACGGTATGGGCAGATCCTAAAGTCATCATGGACAACAATGCATTATCTATGGTGGAGCACTGGCAAGCGCTAGCAGATGTACTAGATAAAGACGTTAATAAGATTAAAGAAAGGGTGAGTAAGAATCCTGCTAAACGTTTTGTATATATTGAACGTCAGGTGTCGCCTGCTATGGCGGGGTATATTCGTCAGCTCAAGATTCCTGGCGTACATCTGCGCAAGGAATCTAAGCGTTTCTATCCAGCGGGCGAGATAAGTGCACATGTAGTTGGCTTTACTAATGTTGACGATCGCGGCATCGAAGGCATAGAGCGTGTGTATGACACTTTGCTTACTGGTGAGCATGGCTCGAAGAAGTTTATTAAAGATGCCAAAGGACGAAAAGTCGAAATATTAGATGTTGAGGAATCAACACCACCACAAACACTCGCATTGAGCATCGATCAGCGTATTCAGGCACTGGCATATCGTGAACTCAAAGGAGCCGTGCGTGCGTTTAAAGCGACATCAGGTTCTGTTGTTGTGACTAATGTTCACACAGGAGAAATCTTAGCGCTTGTTAACAGCCCATCTTATAACCCAAACAATCGTCGAAATACGGCAATTCACCGTTTTAGAAATCGCGCCATAACAGACATGTATGAGCCGGGTTCTATCTTAAAGCCGCTAACGGTACTAACAGCGTTAGAGTTTGGCAATGCAACGGCTGATATGATTGTTGATACGCACCCTGGTTGGATGCGACTCGGTGGTAGTCGTGTAAGTGACCCTATAAATCGTGGCAAGTTAAGTCTTGAAGAGATTTTGATTACCAGTTCTAACATGGGAACAACAAAATTAGCACTTGATATGCCTAAAGAGTTCTTACTGGATAAGTTCTTTGAATCTGGATTTGGTAGCGATACTGGCACTAATTTGATAGGTGAAAGTGTTGGTGTAATGCATGACCGTTCACGTTGGTCAGAGTTCGAATTAGCCACATTGTCGTGGGGCTACGGTTTAGCAGTAACACCGCTTCAATTGGCTAGATTGTACAGTGCTATTGGCAATGGCGGTGTGAAACGTCCGTTGTCGATTGTTAAGGCTGATAAGATTGCTGAAGGTGAAAGAATATTCTCACAGCAAAATACGCGAAGTCTGCTCACAATGCTTGAAGGTGTTGTTGAAGAAGGGGCGAAAAAAGCAAGAGTTCCAGGTTATCGTGTCGCTGGTAAAACGGGGACTTCACGGAAATCAGTTGTTGGCGGTTATGGTAACGATTATGTTGGTTTGTTTGGTGGTGTAGCACCAGTGAGCAACCCTGAGCTTGCGGTAGTGGTTGTTATTAATGAGCCGGGAGGTGACGTTTATCACGGTGGAGAGATTGCGGCACCCGTTTTTTCTCGTGTCATGAAAGGCGCGCTTCACTTGCTAAACATCGCACCTGACGCCCACGAACAAGTCGTCACACAAGCGAAAAAGGAGCGTAGCAATGTATAAGACTAACGCTCTCCAGCTTAAATCCGCGCTCGAACTATTCAGTATTGTTCTTCCAGACACTGTATCGGTAACTGAGTTTGGTGAGCTGGTTAACGATTCTCGTCAAATTGAACATGGTGATATTTTTTGTGCGGTCATTGGTACACAAGGTGACGGTAATGACTTTATTGTTAGTGCATTAGAAAGAAACTGCAGTTTAGTGCTTGCAGAGTGCACTGAACTGACCGAGCACGGCGATATTACGTGGTTGTCTAATAATGCAGGGCAAGCCGTAGCTAAAATCAGCATATTTCAATTAAACCAGCGTTTATTTGAATTTGCTGAAGTTTACTACCAGTCGCCGCAATCGAAGTTAAAAGTCATTGGTATAACAGGCACTAATGGTAAAACTAGTACTAGTCAGTTAATTGCGCGTTTAATGGACGAATGCAACCATTCGTGTGGCATTATCGGTACCAACGGTGCAGGTTTTTGTGGTGATTTAGTTCCCGTGTTGAATACAACGCCAGGAGCTAGTGAACTTCACCAATTGTTTAATCAGTTTATGGTGAAAGGTGCTTCGCATGTAGCGATGGAAATTTCATCACATGCGCTTGATCAAGCACGTATTAAAGCATCGGCACTTGATATCGCTGTTTTTACTAATTTATCTCGAGATCACCTAGATTACCATGGCAGTATGGCCAGCTATGCAGATGCCAAATTTCAGATCTTTACACAAGATAGTAGGCAGCTAGCCGTCATCAATGGTGACGATAATCATGCGAAAGTGTGGTTGAACAATTGGCCGAGTGAACAGCCCGTACTTGTTTATGGGTTTGATGATTCAATTGCATGCTACCAAGGCTTTATTCAAGCGAAAGACGTTTGTTACACAACTACTGGTGCGAGCTTCACGCTTGTTACTCATCTTGGTGATATTCACATTAATAGTCCTTTACTTGGGGCATTCAACGTAGAAAATTTACTTGCAGCAATAGCCGTTTTGATTGCTGAAGACATACCTTTAACTGAAATTGCTCGCGCAATAACGCAATTGACTCCTATCGAAGGTCGAATGGAGTCTTTTTCTTTAATTAATAAACCGTTAGCTGTCGTTGATTATGCCCATACCCCAGATGCACTGGAAAAAGCGCTGATCGCTTGTCGTAATCATTGTCAGGGACAGTTATGGGTTGTGTTTGGCTGTGGTGGTGACCGTGATAAAGGTAAACGCGCGCTTATGGGAGAAGTTGCACAACGTCACGCCGATCATATTTTTATTACTAATGATAATCCCCGTACCGAAGAGCCTGAGGCTATTGCCACAGATATTGCAAAAGGCATTACAAAACAAGGTGTTTACACCATTCTTTTAGATCGCGAAAACGCTGTGAAAACGGCTTTAAACGAAGCGAATGCAGGCGATGTGGTTTTGTTAGCGGGTAAAGGGCACGAAGATTACATTGTTATTGGTACAGAAAAACAAGCATACAACGAACGAGAACTTGTGAAGAACATTTATACATTACAGGTGCCAGCATGATTGAACTTACACTCTCAAAAATTGCTGAAGTAACGAATGGACAGCTCATTGGTGATGACTTAACTATCAATAGTCTGAGTACTGATACAAGAACAACGAAAACTGGTGATCTTTTTTTGGCGCTTCGTGGTGCTAATTTCGATGGGCATAAGTTCGTTAGCCAAGCTGAAACAGCGGGTTGTGCAGCCCTTGTCGTTGATCATCAGGTGGATTCTGCACTGCCACAACTAGTTGTAGAAGATACCCTAAAGGCACTAGGTCTCATCGGTGCGTATGTGAAACAAAGCATAGCACCAAAAACTGTCGCAATAACAGGAAGTTCTGGCAAAACAACAGTTAAAGAGATGGTAGCGGCTATTTTATCGCGTTTAGGCAACGTATTAGCAACGCAAGGGAATTTCAATAATGATATTGGTGTGCCACTGACGTTATTGAGATTAGCACCTGAGCATGATTATGCGGTGATTGAGTTGGGTGCTAACCATTTGGGTGAAATCGCATACACTACTTCATTAGTAAAGCCTGACGTCGCTATTATCAACAATATTGCAGCTGCTCATTTAGAAGGGTTCGGTGATTTATGCGGGGTCGCACGAGCTAAAGGCGAAATCTACCAAGGGCTTGATGAGCAAGGCGTCGCTATTTATAACCAAGACTGCAAATATGCCAGTAAATGGTTATGGCGTCTTGAAAATAAAAAAGTGAAACGTTTTTCATGTCAGGGAGAATCCAACTGTTACAGCACAGATGTAGTGTTAGATGATAACGGCTATGCCAATTTCACGTTGAATACAGATATTGGCCATACCTATATCAACTTAAAACTCCCTGGGAAACATAATGTCTGCAATGCGGTTGCAGCTGCGGCTATTACGTTGGAATTTGGTGCCAGTTTGCAAGATATTCAATTGGGCTTGGCAGACATGACGCCAGTTAAAGGGCGCACTAACCTTCATCAATTAGGTGACCAGTGGAAGCTTATTGACGATACCTATAATGCAAATGTTGAGTCAATCAAGGCAGCAATTGATTTGTTGGCGAGCTATCCGGGGCGAAAAGTACTTATTCTTGGTGACATGGGCGAACTCGGTAGCGAGGCGCGTAGTTATCATCAGGAAGTGGGTGAGTATGCGGCTAATAGCGATATTGATGAGCTCTTAACAATTGGCGTATTGAGTCAAAATACGTCTGATGCATTTACCAGAATTAGAGAAGATAAAGGCCTGCATTTTAGTGACAGAGCTAAATTAATGAACACTTTACAAACACTTTTACAAGACGAAGAGCAACAAGTCTCGATACTAGTGAAAGGATCACGCAGTGCACACATGGAATACGTAGTTAACGACATTTTAGCATGGCGTGATTGCCAAATAACAGAGGAAAACAACTAATGTTACTTTGGCTTGGAGAGTTTCTTACGCAGTATTTTAGTGCGTTTAACGTTTTTTCATACTTAACGTTTCGAGCGATTGTCAGTACGTTAACCGCGCTGGGTATTTCACTATATTTTGGGCCCAAGCTCATTAGAGCATTACAAAAAATGCAAATTGGCCAAACGGTCAGGGATGATGGTCCTGAGAGCCATTTATCTAAATCAGGCACGCCAACAATGGGCGGTATCCTTATCCTGGCGTCAATCATTGGTACTGTTTTACTTTGGGCTGATCTCAGTAACGTCTATGTATGGGTTGTACTCTTTGTTGTTGCAAGCTTTGGCTTGATTGGCTTTGTAGATGATTACCGCAAAGTAATTCGCAAAGATTCAAAAGGGCTTATTGCCAAGTGGAAGTATTTTTGGCAGACCATTATCGGTTTTTCTACGGCGTTGTTTCTGTACTGGTATGCACAAGGTCCAAACGAGACAGCTTTGATAATTCCTTTCGTCAAAGATGTTATGCCGCAACTCGGCCTGCTTTATATTTTTCTCACATATTTCGTGATTGTTGGTACGAGCAATGCGGTAAATCTGACAGATGGATTAGATGGCTTAGCGATTGTGCCAACGATAATGGTTGCTGGTGCATTTGCGGTATTTGCTTACATGACTGGCAACGTAAATTTTTCTGGCTATCTACATATTCCACATATTCCAATGACGAGTGAGCTTGTTATCGTGTGTACAGCAATAGTGGGTGCAGGGCTAGGCTTCTTGTGGTTTAACACTTATCCAGCACAAGTGTTCATGGGCGATGTTGGCTCACTGGCATTAGGTGCTTCTCTAGGTGTTATTGCCGTGTTAGTACGTCAGGAACTGGTGCTGTTTATTATGGGCGGTGTTTTCGTGATGGAAACGGTGTCTGTCATATTGCAAGTGGGATCCTACAAATTACGTGGTACGCGTATTTTTAGAATGGCGCCAATCCATCATCACTACGAATTGAAAGGCTGGCCAGAGCCTCGCGTTATTGTGCGATTCTGGATTATTTCACTAATGTTGGTACTCGTTGGATTAGCAACGTTAAAACTTAGGTAAAAGAGCATATTGATGACTAAACAGCAGCAAGTAATTGCGCGTTTGAAACAACAGTCAGTATTAATTTTGGGGGCAGGGCTTTCGGGTCTGTCTTGCCTAGAATTTTTACATGCTCAAAAAGTGACCTGTGCACTGAATGATAGCCGTGAAAATGCGGTTGATCGTGAACAGTTCGCTAAGCAATATCCTGAGGTTAATCTTTCGCTAGGTGCTTGGAATAACGAGCTGATAGCAAATGCCGATGTGGTTATTATAAGTCCGGGCATTGATCCCAATGCACCTGAACTTGTTAATACATTGCAGCAACATGACAATGTGATTGGTGATATCGAGTTATTCTGTCAGATGGTGGATGCGCCCATCGTGGCTGTCACAGGCTCAAATGGTAAATCTACTGTAGTGTCTGCGTTAGCGCATGTAGGACAAACACTTGGCCATAATGTGGTATTAGGCGGAAATGTTGGTTTACCGATCTTATCGCAGATGGCAGACGATGTAGATTGCTATATTCTCGAGCTATCGAGTTTTCAACTTGAGACAGTCAAAAGCCTAAGAGCGCGTGCAGCATCTGTTTTGAATGTTTCAGACGATCACCTAGATAGACATCAAACTATCGAAAACTATGCAGCAGTAAAACAACGTATTTACCAAGGTTGTGAGTTGGCGGTTACTAACGCTGATGACCCGTTAACTAAGGTTAAGAGCGAACAAAAACAAGTGTCGTTCGGTGGAATCAACAGTGTTGCTGATTATGTAATTGCGCAAGATGAAAATGAATTTAAGCTAGTCGTTAACGGTGAACCTATTGCGTTATTGTCAGAGTTACCGCTGGCGGGCATTCATAACGGTTTGAATTATTTAGCTGTATTGGCGTTAGGCAACGCTTTGGGCTGGAAATCCTCAGATATGTTGCCGTACTTGAAAACGTTCAAAGGCTTGGCTCATCGTTGTCAGGTGGTAGACACAGACGATGGTGTGTTATGGATCAATGACTCCAAGGCCACAAATGTCGGGGCGACCGTCGCGGCCATAGAAGGCATTGGACCGACAATTGGTAAAGAAAATAGACTAATCGTTATTGCCGGTGGTGATGGCAAAGGAGCTGATTTTTCTCCGTTGAAATTGCTATTCCAACAATATGTATCCCAACTTATTGTACTGGGTAAAGACGCATCGCTAATTGCGCCTTTAGCTGCTTCAGCTATTCGAGTTGAAACATTGGAGCAAGCGGTTGATTTGGCAAAAGGAACTGTTAGTCCCGGTGATGTCGTCTTGCTGTCGCCTGCATGTGCAAGTATTGACATGTTCAAAAACTTTGCAGAACGTGGCGATAGGTTTGCTAGTGCTGCTTGTGCTTCGGAGAAACGAGTATGATGTTCTCGATTTCTCAGCCTTTTAAAGCAATTCAGTTACCAACATGGTTAACACAAAGTAGCCATAGCGTAGATACGTTTGATCGTTCATACGTTGTGCTTGCGATTCTTATGTACATGATTGGTCTGGTGATGGTGGCAAGTGCCTCAATTCCGGTAGCAGAACGCTTATTTGATAACCCGTTTCACTTTGTGATTCGCCACTGTATTTATATTGTGTTGAGCATCATCATTGCCGTTTTTGCAATGCAAATTCCGTTATCTCGTTGGCATCAGCATAGTGGCATTTTCTTATTGATGGCGGTTGGCTTGCTAGTAGTGGTGTTATTGATTGGTTCTACACGTAATGGTTCTACCCGTTGGATTGTGTTGGGTCCAATCACGGTTCAGGCAGCAGAGCCCGCTAAGTTGTTCTTTTTCTGTTATTTATCTGCTTATTTGGTTCGCCGACGTGATGAAGTAAAAGAAAACGTCAAAGGATTCATAAAACCGTTAGTCGTGTTGGCAGTTTTGGCTGGTTTACTATTACTCCAACCAGATCTAGGCACGGTCGTGGTGATGTTTGTTACGACGTTTGGCTTGCTATTTTTGGCAGGCGCTAAGCTTTGGCAATTCATAAGCATTGCATTGGTGGGTATTTCTGCATTGTCAGCACTTGCGTATTTTTCACCATATCGCTGGGCGCGTGTAACCGGATTCTTAGACCCGTGGAAAGACCCTTTTGGGAGTGGCTATCACTTAACTCAATCCTTAATGGCGTATGGAAGAGGTGAATTGTCTGGTCAAGGATTAGGAAACAGTATTCAAAAATTAGAATACCTACCCGAAGCACACAACGACTTTGTTATGGCGGTAGTTGGTGAAGAGTTTGGCTTTGTTGGCGTTGGCTTTATTTTACTTATTAGCTTGGTAGTCGTATTGAAGGCGATGAAATTAGGCCGGGCGGCGATTGCGAAAGAAAAGTTTTTTGAAGGGTTTTTCGCTTACTCCATCGGTATTTGGATGGCCTTTCAAACTGCGGTAAATATTGGTGCTACGGTTGGTATCGTCCCAACGAAAGGCCTAACTTTGCCGCTGATTAGTTATGGCGGTAGCTCTATGATTATCATGACCATTGCGATGGTCGTACTGATTCGAATTGATCACGAATTGAGGTTAAGTAGTATTCAAGCAACAAGTAAAGGAGGGCGAAAATGAGTGAAGTACGTCGTCCGACAATATTAGTTATGGCTGGTGGCACTGGTGGACACATATTTCCAGGGATCGCAGTAGCAGAGTCATTGGCGAAACAGGGGTGGAAAGTTCATTGGTTGGGAACTGCTAAGCGTATGGAGTCAACGCTCGTTCCAGAGTACGGCTACCCTATATCTACTATCAACATTGCAGGTTTACGTAATAAGAATTGGAAAGCCTGGGTGAAGCTGCCCTTTAAGATGATGCAATCTGTCTGGCAGTCAATAAAAGTGATTAGAGCCGTTCAACCTGATGTGGTTTTAGGTATGGGCGGATATGCGAGCGTGCCCGGTGGCTTTGCGGCATGGCTGTTAAGAAAGCCCCTAGTACTCCATGAACAAAACGCCGTGGCGGGTTTGAGCAATCGATTGCTCGCTCGAATAGCAACGGTTGTTTTAAGTGCTTTTCCAAAAGCATTTAGCGACACGGTAAAGCATCAAGTTGTTGGTAATCCTTTACGTGAAGGCATTGTTAATATTAACACTGATATTTCTCAAGAGCCGAGTCAGAGTAAAAAGGTGTTAGTTCTAGGTGGCAGCCTAGGCGCCAAAGTGTTGAATGACACGGTACCGCAGGCGATCAATCAGATTAAATTGCAGAATATAGACGTGTGGCATCAGACAGGAAAGGACAATCAGCAAACGGTACTCGCAAACTACCAAAGCTATGGATTACCCGAAGAAAAAGTGAAAGTCGCTGAGTTTATTGATGATATGAGCGCAGCCTATGAATGGGCTGACGTGGTGGTTTGTCGTGCTGGTGCGTTAACGGTATCGGAACTGGCGATGGCAGGCAAACCCGCTATTTTTGTGCCGTTACCACATGCTGTTGACGATCATCAAACTAAAAATGCTATGTATTTAGTTGAGCGCGGTGCTGCTAAGTTGATTAAGCAACAAGAATTTAATGGAACCAGTCTAGCACAGACTTTAAACAGCTTGTTTATCTCAGACAAGGTTGTGCAGTCAATGTCAAAAGCAGCGAAAGACGCTGCGCATGCAGAGGCAACAAATACCGTTGCCAACTTATGTAAAGGATTGGTTCGCTAATGAGTAAGTTAATGAGTAAGAAAGAAGAACATTTAGCGCCGATTAAAGTGCCAGAAATGCGCCGCGTAAAATCGATTCATTTTGTCGGTATTGGCGGGGCAGGCATGGGCGGAATTGCCGAAGTATTATTAAATGAAGGCTACGCTATTACTGGCTCAGATATTGGTGAAAATCAAGTGGTTAAACGCTTGAGAAAGTTTGGCGCCAAGGTGTCAATTGGACACGCTGCGGAAAATGTAGAAGGTGCGAGCGTTATCGTAGTATCTACCGCGATAGATACGTCAAACCCTGAATTATTGCGTGCTGCAGAACTGAGAATCCCTGTTGTTCGTCGCGCAGAAATGTTGGCAGAGCTCATGCGTTTTCGTCATGGCGTGGCGATAGCCGGTACCCATGGTAAAACTACAACGACTAGTCTTATTGCGAGTATCTTTGCTGAGGCGCAACTAGACCCAACGTTTGTCATTGGCGGTTTATTGAATAGTGCTGGCACCAATGCAAGGTTAGGTTCGAGTCGCTATTTAATTGCCGAAGCCGACGAAAGTGATGCATCTTTCCTTCACCTACAACCTATGGTTGCCGTTGTTACAAACATCGATGAAGACCATATGGAAACATACCAAGGTGACTTTGAAAAACTAAAAGATACGTATGTTGAGTTTCTACATAACCTACCTTTTTACGGTGTTGCTGTGGTATGTATTGATAACCCAGTGGTGCGAGAAATTATTCCACGTATAGGTCGTCAGGTTATTACTTATGGCTTTTCAGAGGATGCTGATGTAAGAGCGTCCAACTATGAGCAACATGGTGGCAAGAGTTATTTTACCGTAGAGCGTCAAGGCCGAGACTCAATGAAACTGAGTGTTAATCTGCCTGGACAACACAACGTGTTGAATGCTTTAGCTGGGATTGCGGTAGCAACAGATGAAGGTGTCGATGACAGTGCCGTTATGGAAGCGCTTCAGAGCTTTGCCGGCATTGGTCGTCGCTTCGAACAATTAGCAGATCTTACGACAGACAAAGGTGACATGGTACTCGTTGATGATTATGGACATCATCCGCGAGAAGTTCAGGCAACGATTAAGGCGATGCGTAATGGTTGGCCGGAAAAACGGTTGGTCATGGTTTTTCAACCTCATCGCTATTCACGTACCCGTGATTTATACGAAGATTTTGTTGAAGTGTTGTCTGAAGTAGATGTGCTTTATTTACTGGATGTTTATGCTGCGGGCGAACAAGTGATTACGGGGGCTGATAGTAAGAGTCTTGCTCGTAGTATTCGCCAGCGTGGGCAAATTGAACCGATTTATGTGGGTGATCACACTAAACTTTCCGCGTTGTTACATACACAGCTTCAAGACGGTGACATGGTAATTACTCAAGGCGCTGGAAACATTGGCGCTATTGCGCGCTCACTGGCAACAGATGCCTTACTCACGGCAAAGGAGGCGCGTTGATGGCTGTGACGCAAAAGACTATTGCCGTTTTGTACGGTGGCACCTCTGCCGAGCGAGAAGTGTCGTTGAGATCTGGTCAAGCTATTGCCAAAGGTTTGGAAGCTTCGGGTTATGCGGTCAAGCTAATCGATACTCAAGATTACTGCTTATCAGAGTTGGCAAATGAAGCTGTGGATCATGTTTTTATCGCGCTACATGGACGAGGTGGAGAAGATGGCTGTGTGCAAGGAGCATTAGAATATTTAGGCATTCCTTACACTGGGTCAAATGTACTGGGTTCGGCATTATCCATGGACAAAATAAGAAGCAAAAAAGTGTTTGCTGCCAGTGATATACCAACTGCACCTTTTGCTGTTTTTGAAGCAGGCAAATATGACGAGTCTGCGTTGCAATTGGTCATGAATCGTTTAGGCGGCAAAGCCATGGTAAAGCCTGCTAACGAAGGCTCAAGTATCGGTATGTCGATTGCTGATAGCGCTGAGGCATTAGCTGAAGCATTGAATAATGCATTTAAATACGACAATGAAGTGCTCGTTGAAGCGTGGATAAATGGGCCCGAATACACGGTAGCTATTCTAGGTGAACAAGCTTTGCCTGCTATTCATATGGAAACACCGCGGACTTTTTATGACTATGAAGCAAAGTATCAGTCAACAACGACGCAATACCATTGCCCTTGTGATCTACCACTAAGTGAAGAGCAGGAACTTAGAGACATTGCACTAAGAGCGTTTAAGGCTACTGGGGCGTCAGGTTGGGGACGCGTAGATGTGATGCGTGATGAAAACAATCATTGGCAGGTGTTGGAAGTTAATACAGTGCCAGGGATGACGGAAACTTCACTTGTGCCAAAAGCTGCGAAAGTGCACGGATTATCTTTCAGTGAACTGGTAAGTGAAATTGTTAAATTAAGCGTAAAGGGGGCGTAGTTAAGTGTCAACTGAGCAAAGGCATCCACAACGATTACAGCTTAATCAACTGCACTGGTCTTTTTGGCTCGGTGTGAGTTTTTTTATTGCTGTCATTATTGGCATGTGCAGTCTTGCTTGGTATCTCACAGAAACTATGTCTGCAGAAGAGTCGGTACCGGTAACGTCTATCGTTATCAGTGGCGAAATGAATTATACCGTACAGCGTGACATTGAAGCGGCAATTGAAACCATTAATCTGGGCAACTTCTTTACTGTCGATGTTAATACGGTTCAAGAGCAAGTTTCTGCTTTGCCTTGGGTATATTCAGTTTCGGTCAGAAAGAAATGGCCAAACGAACTAAAGATATATGTGGTGGATCAAATACCCGTTGCATTTTGGAATGGTGATTTCCTGATCAACCATTTAGGCGACGCCTTTCAGGCTGACAAAGCTAGGGTAACGCATGCATTACCTGCGTTGTATGGTCCTGAAGGAAGTGAAAACGTTGCATTGAAAAGCTATCGAGATTTCAACCGACTGCTTGATTACGCATCGCTTAGCATTGATGAATTGGTATTGTCTGAGCGTTATTCGTGGCAACTAATTTTGAACGATGGCGTGACATTGAATTTAGGAAGAGAGAAAGGCGGTGAACGTATTCAACGCTTTATCGATGTGTATCCGGAAATTAGAGCACAAAAAAAAGAAACAGAGCAAGTTGATTATGTTGACTTGCGTTATGACACGGGACTAGCCGTTGGCTGGAAACCTCAAGAAAGTAAAGAAAGAGCTTAGAATTGATGCCCAAAGCAACTGAAAGAAATTTAATTGTTGGATTAGATATAGGCACTTCAAAAATATCGGTAGCGGTAGGTGAAGTTACGCCAGATAACCAATTGTCCATCGTCGGTGTAGGTAATCAACCTGCTAGAGGAATGGATAAAGGTGGCGTCAATGATTTGAATTTGGTTATTCAATCAATTCAACGCGCTATTAGTGAAGCTGAACTGATGGCTGATTGTCATATCACTTCGGTTTATCTGGGTATTTCTGGTAAACACATAAGTTGCCAAAATGAAAATGGCATGGTGCCCATTAATGACAAAGAAGTGGTACAGGAAGATGTTGACAATGTGATTCATACCGCTCGTTCCGTACCAATTTCGGCTGAACGCAGAATGCTGCATGTTTTGCCACAGGAATACAGCATTGATTGCCAAGATGGTATCAAAAGTCCGATAGGCATGTCTGGTGTGCGAATGGAAGCCAAAGTACATATTGTGACTTGTGCCAATGACATGGCGAAAAACATCGTTAAATGTGTTGAACGTTGCGATCTGAAAGCTGACCAATTGATATTTTCTGCGTTGGCATCAAGTTATGCCGTACTGACAGACGATGAAAAAGAACTCGGCATCTGTGTCGTTGATATTGGCGCAGGCACGATGGATATCGCTGTATTTACCGGTGGCGCATTACGACATACCGCGGTTATTCCGGTTGCTGGTAATCAAGTGACGAGTGATATTGCGAAAATATTCAGAACGCCATTAAGCCACGCGGAAGACATTAAAGTGCAGTACGCCTGTGCATTACGCCAGATGGTGAGCATGGAAGAAAATATTGAAGTGCCGAGTGTTGGGGGGCGTCCAGCACGGTCAATGTCTCGTCATACACTTGCAGAGGTTGTCGAGCCACGTTATCACGAACTATTTGAACTTATTCAAGAAGAGATTCGCGAGTGTGGTCTAGAAGACCAGATAGCTGCTGGTTACGTATTGACTGGCGGTACGTCAAAAATGGAAGGGGTAGTTGAGTTTGCAGAAGAAGTTTTTCAAATGCCCGTCCGTGTAGCACAACCAAAAGATATTTGTGGGTTAAAAGAGTATGTAAATGACCCGACATACGCAACGGTCGTTGGCTTATTGCATTACGGTATGCAGGCTAACGAACAAGCAGTGAATGAAACTAAACCAAGTGAAGGTGTTGCCGGGATAGGTTCACGAGTATTAGCTTGGTTTAAAGGTGAATTTTAGGCTAGTGAATAGCCATGTTAATTTTGTAAAACAATGTTTTGGTGGAACAAAACAAGTAAATCGGAGAGAGAGATATGTTTGAACTAATGGAAGATCATAACGAAGAAGCGGTGATTAAAGTCATTGGCGTTGGTGGCGGTGGCGGTAACGCTGTTGAGCACATGGTAAGCCAGACGATAGAAGGCGTTGAGTTTATTACGGCGAACACAGATTCTCAAGCGTTGAGAAATTCGTCTGCTAACGTAACGTTACAGCTTGGTAGTGATGTGACAAAAGGCTTAGGTGCAGGTGCTAACCCAGAAATCGGCCGTCGCAGTGCAGAAGAAGACCGTGAAACGATTAAAGAAACGCTTCAGGGCGCTGATATGATCTTTATTGCTGCTGGTATGGGGGGTGGCACAGGTACTGGTGCTGCGCCAGTTGTTGCAGAAATTGCTAAAGAAATGGGCATTCTGACAGTTGCTGTGGTAACTAAACCATTCCCATTCGAAGGTAAAAAACGCATGAACTATGCCGAGCAGGGCATAGAGTTCTTGGCTAAAAATGTTGACTCGCTAATTACGATTCCAAATGAAAAACTACTTAAAGTACTAGGCCCAGGCACAAGTTTATTGGACGCATTTAAAGCGGCTAATAATGTTTTATTAGGTGCTGTACAAGGTATTGCGGAACTTATTACGCGTCCGGGACTCATAAACGTGGACTTTGCTGACGTTAGAACGGTAATGTCTGAAATGGGAACGGCTATGATGGGGTCTGGTATAGCATCTGGTGAAGACCGCGCTGAAGAGGCGGCAGAAGCAGCAATTTCTAGTCCACTACTGGAAGACGTTGATTTAGCGGGTGCACGCGGCATTCTTGTTAATATCACTGCTGGTATGGATATTAGTATTGATGAATTTGAAACTGTAGGTAATGCAGTTAAAGCATTCGCTTCTGAAAACGCTACAGTGGTTGTTGGTGCGGTAATCGACCCAGAAATGACAGACGAATTGCGTGTTACTGTAGTAGCAACAGGTATTGGGGCTGAAAGAAAGCCTGATATTACATTGGTAAATCCAGCGCCAGTGGTTGAACAGCAAGTTGTAGGTGGTGATTACATCCCTTCTCCGCAAAGCGAAGTAAGTGTGTCACCAGCGGCAATGCCTGAAGTGACGGCACAGCCACAAAAAGTGACGGCGAATGATTTGGATAATTATTTAGATATCCCAGCGTTCTTAAGAAAGCAAGCTGATTAATTGCTAAAACGCTAGAGGTTTTGATCTTACAGGGCATTTTTGCTATATTATGCGCCCGCTCGTTTGTGGCGGGGAAATCATATCGCAAGATAAATGCTCCAGAAGGCTATTTATGATTAAACAACGTACGATTAAAGAAAGTGTTTCAACTACAGGTGTGGGTCTACATAAAGGTGAAAAAGTTCATCTTACTCTCCGTCCTGCGCCTGCAAATACGGGGATTATTTTCCGTAGAGTTGACCTTGAACCAGTAGTTGATATTAAAGCAACGCCTGAGTCAGTGGGTGAAACAACTATGTGTACCTGTTTGGTGAATGAGCAAGGTGTGAAGATTTCCACCGTCGAACATCTGTTATCTGCGGTAGCAGGCTTAGGAATTGATAACCTAGTTATTGATGTTGATTCTCCTGAGATTCCAATTATGGATGGCAGCGCTTTACCGTTTGTTTATTTGATTCAATCGGTAGGTATTGAAACCTCTAACGTTGCGAAAAAGTTTATTCGTATCAAGAAAACGATTCGTGTTGAAGAAGGTGATAAGTGGGCTGAACTTAAGCCTTATGAAGGATTTCGTGTAAATTTTGCGATTGATTTTGAGCACCCTGTTATTTCTAATACGTGTCAAACCATGACAATTGACTTATCGTCGTGTTCTTTTATCAAAGAAATTAGCCGTGCAAGAACGTTTGGCTTTATGCGTGATATCGAGTTCTTACGTTCTCATAACTTGGCCTTAGGTGGTAGCTTGGAAAATGCCATTGTATTGGATGACTACCGCATGCTGAATAAGGATGAGTTACGTTATGATGATGAGTTCGTTAAGCATAAGATTCTAGATGCCATTGGTGATTTATACATGGGCGGCGTGAGTATTTTAGGTGAATTGAATGCCTATAAGTCGGGCCATGCGTTAAATAACATATTACTACGCGAAGTGTTCAAGCAAACTGATGCGTGGGAATGGGTCACTTACGAAGATACTGCAGACTCTCCGATCCAGTATCAAGAAATCGTTTCGAAAGTTATTTAATTCGCTGAAATTTTAGTGAAAGCAAAAACCAGTCAAACGACTGGTTTTTTTGTACCTTGATTTTTTAATCTTGTTTTTTGTCTGCAAGTGCGGCCAGCTTCAGTAGCATTGCCTTTAATTTGTCAGGCGCACGCTCGGCCACTTCTCGTAGGTTTTCAGCGGTTTGTTGAGAAATAAATTGTGTTTTGTCGGGCATCACTTGTTTAATGACTTCCCGTTTGTTTCTATAAGGGGAAACTTTGATCTCAATCGATGTTAATTCGCCTTTAGTTATTTTTTCGAGTTGACGCGCAATGTTATTTTTTTCGAATTGAAGACGTTGGCTCCAAGCACTAGATGTCACTTCGATAACGACGATGTGCTGTTTGACGTTTGCTACCCACCACACATCTTCTGGCAGGTCAGGGCATATTTGACGTACAATAGTAGATATTTTAGATAAAGAGTTGGTTTTTTTTGCTATTTGTGCCAAAGTGCCCTGCGTTGAATGCAGAAGCGTAGACATATCTGAAGGTTTTTCGGTGCGTCTTTTCATCTCTGGATCACAAATAAGTTTGATAACAAGTCAGTCATAGCATGAGTTTAACATTACTATACCGCGGAAAAAACGTTAGATTTTCAATGAAGCTAAGTAAACTTCGTTGGTTGTCCGCATTGGCAATATTTGCTGCGATATCGGGCATCATTGGCCATCTGCTCATAACGGATGACGCACAATATAAAGCAACAGAAATTGTTGCTGAATCGCCTACAGAACCGGTCATTATAGAAGCCAAAGAGCAACAAATTGTTGCATTAACGATCAAGCTCGCTGATCTGCAAAGCCAGATATTGAGGTTGAATGCGCTTGGCGATCGCCTAGCTGAAGAAGCGAATATTCCGCAAAAGGAATTCAATTTCGATGAGATGCCGCCCAGTGGGGGACCTACAGAGCACACGCAAGCAAGTAATCTAAGAAGCTTAAACGAATTAGTCAATGACATTACGCTTCTTGAACAAGATATTAATTTCGAAGAAAAACAGCTGAAATTACTTGAATCTATTACATTAGGTCACCATATAGAAAATTCGAGCTACTTATCGGGGCGCCCGATTACGAAAGGCTGGCTGTCTTCGTATTTCGGTATGCGAAAAGACCCGTTTCATGGTCGCCCAGCTATGCATAAAGGTGTTGATTTTGCGGGTAAAGAAGATGCACCGATTATTGCTACAGGTGCGGGCGTAGTAACTTGGTCGAGCGAACGTTATGGATATGGTCAATTAATTGAAATTGATCATGGCAAAGGGCTAAAGACTCGATACGGTCATAACAAAAAGATTTTAGTAAAAGTTGGTGATGTTGTACGTAAAGGACAAATTATAGCAAAAATGGGCAGTACGGGGCGCTCTACAGGTCCTCATGTTCATTATGAAATTTTACGTAACAATGTTCACATTAATCCGATAAAATACGTTTATCGAAAAGCCAAGTAACGAGCTTGCTAGTTTTATTGTGATCGGTTTAAGCCGATCACTTTTATTTTTAGGTGCAGAGATTTTCTGCTAAAGATGGTTTAACAAGATGTTTGTAAAGTTAATGACAAAATTGTTTGGTAGTCGAAATGATCGCCTTATCAAACAAATGCAAAAAGAAGTCACAAAAATCAATGCAATGGAACCTGTTTTTGAGGCATTAAGTGACGAGGAATTGAAAGCAAAAACCTCGGAGTTTAAAGAGCGTGTCGAACAAGGACAAACACTCGAATCAATTTTACCTGAAGCATTTGCAGTTGTCAGAGAAGCAAGTAAACGTGTATTTGGTATGCGTCATTTTGATGTTCAGCTTATCGGCGGCATGGTATTAAACCAAGGTAAGATTGCAGAAATGCGCACCGGTGAGGGTAAAACTCTTACCGCAACTTTACCAGCATATTTAAATGCACTAACTGGCAAAGGTGTTCATGTTATTACTGTGAATGATTACCTAGCTAGCCGTGATGCTGATTGGAGCCGTCCATTATTTGAATTCCTTGGTCTTACCGTTGGCTGTAATATTCCTGGCATGCCACCTCAAGCAAAGCAAGAAGCATATCAGGCGGATATTACGTATGGTACGAACAATGAATTTGGTTTTGATTATTTACGCGATAATATGGCTTTTTCACCAGCTGAACGTGTGCAAAAACCACTTCACTATGCGGTTGTTGATGAAGTAGATTCAATCTTGATCGATGAAGCGCGTACTCCACTTATTATTTCTGGCGCTGCAGAAGATAGCTCTGAGCTATACAAAGCGATAAACCAAATTGTCCCTAGCCTTGTGCAACAAGAAGAAGAAGACAAAGAGGGCGAAGAAAGTACGGGTGATTTTACTGTAGACGAAAAGTCAAAACAGATATATCTCACAGAACGTGGTCAAGTTGTTATTGAAGAGATCTTTCAAAAGAAAGGCTTGATTCAAGAAGGTGAGTCATTATTCTCTGCGAGCAATATAACCTTGCTGCACCATGTGATGGCAGCATTACGTGCGCATAAATTATTCCAAAAAGATGTGGATTACATCGTTAAAGACGGTGAAATCATCATCGTTGATGAGCACACTGGCCGTACAATGGAAGGTCGTCGTTGGTCTGAAGGATTACACCAAGCGGTAGAAGCTAAAGAAGGTGTAAATATTCAGAATGAAAACCAAACATTAGCATCAATAACTTTCCAGAATTACTTCAGAATCTACGAAAAACTCTCAGGTATGACAGGTACTGCAGATACTGAAGCATTTGAATTTAACCATATCTATGGATTGGAAACCGTTGTAATTCCAACGAACAAACCTATGGTTCGTAATGATATGGCTGACCTTATTTACCTTACGGCTGAAGAAAAGTTTGAAGCAATATTGGAAGACATCAAAGATTGCGTTGAGCGAGGGCAGCCAGTATTAGTTGGTACGATCAGCATCGAAACATCTGAATTCTTATCAAACTATCTTAAAAAGGCGAAAATCAAGCATAAGGTACTTAATGCTAAGTTCCATCAACAAGAGGCGGAAATAGTTGCAGAGGCTGGGAAAGTCGGTGCGGTAACTATTGCTACTAACATGGCGGGTCGCGGTACAGATATCGTGCTAGGTGGTAACCTTGATGCAGCAATTGCCAAGTTAGACAACCCTACTGAAGAGCAGATTGAAAAAGCTAAAGCCGCGTGGAAGGAAGAACACGATAAAGTGCTTGAACTTGGCGGATTGCACATAGTTGCAACAGAACGTCACGAATCACGCCGTATCGATAATCAGTTACGTGGTCGTTCAGGGCGTCAGGGTGATCCAGGTTCTACTCGTTTCTACTTATCCATGGAAGATGGCTTAATGCGCATTTTCGCTTCAGAGCGAATCACAAACATGATGCGAAAGCTTGGCATGGAGCGCGGTGAAGCGATTGAACATGCATGGGTTACTAAAAGTATTGAAAATGCACAGCGTAAGGTTGAAGGTCGTAACTTCGATATTCGTAAGCAACTACTTGAATTTGATGATGTTGCCAATGACCAACGTAAGGTCATTTACGAGCAACGTAATGAGTTGATGGAAGAAGCTGATATTAGTGAAGTGGTTGATAATATACGTCAAGATGTTGTGACGAGTATCATAACTCAGCATATTCCACCGCAATCACTCGAAGAAATGTGGGATATTCCAGGTTTGGAAGAGCGCCTGAAAGGTGATTTAGCAATTGAATTACCAATTGCAAAATGGCTTGAAGAGGACAGTAAACTACATGAAGAAACGCTTCATGAGAAAATCTTGGAAGAAGTGACTAAAGCCTACAAAGAAAAAGAAGAAATGGTTGGTGCTGACGTTTTACGCCAGTTTGAGAAAGCCGTCATGCTTCAAAGTTTAGATTCTCATTGGAAAGAGCACTTGGCGGCAATGGATCATTTACGTCAAGGCATTCACTTACGTGGCTATGCACAGAAGAATCCTAAGCAGGAATATAAGCGTGAATCATTTGAGCTGTTTTCTGAATTGCTTGAAAACTTAAAGCACGATGTAATTGGAATTTTGAGTAAGGTTAGAATTCAGGCTGAATCAGATGTAGAAGCCGTTGAAGAGCAACACAGAAAATCTGACGAGACACCAAAATCTTTTAGTCATGAAGCTTCGGAGCCAGCAGGCGGAAATATGGCACGAGTTGGGCGTAACGAACCTTGCCCATGTGGTTCTGGTAAGAAATACAAGCAGTGTCACGGTAAGTTGACTTAATCAATACGCGCTAGTGTTGTAGCTATATTAAAAGACGAAATGCCAATCATTGATTGGCATTTTTTATGTCCATGGAAGGACGGTATGACGTGGTGCCATGGATGGCAAGGAACGTCGATGTCCATGGAAGGACGGTATGACGTGGCGCTGTGGATGGCAGTGAGCGTCGATGCCCATGGAAGGACGGTATGACGTGGCGCTGTGGATGGCAATGAGCGTCGATGCCCATGCCTCTTCGGTTACTGAATACAAAAGAACAGAAAATCTTGTCATATTATTAAGTTTAAGCAAGTAGAGGAATAGATGAATAAAGTTGTCCATGTCGCGGTAGGTGTTATTGTTAGCGGTGAGCAAGTATTTCTAACAAAAAGGGCTGACGATGCTCATCAAGGGGGAAAGTGGGAGTTTCCTGGTGGAAAAGTGGAGCAAGGGGAAGGGGTTGCAGCCGCTCTGCATCGGGAACTACAAGAAGAGGTGGGTATTGATGTGCTGTCTTGCATTCCGCTTATTGATATAACTCATGATTATAGCGACAAGGTTGTCAGACTTGAAACATTCATAGTAGATAATTATCAAGGTGAACCGAGCGCACAGGAAGGGCAAGAAGAGGCTTGGTTTGAAATTAACGCCATCGATAGCTTAGACTTTCCTAAAGCCAATGTAGCGATTGTAGAGGCTTTACAGGCGTACTATACGCAGTAGATCTAGCTGTCTTAAGGAACTAATTAGGGTTGAAAAGGCGAGAACAGGTGATTCGCCAAGTTCTCGCGCGTTTCATCAAATTACGAATGTAGATTATTCTGGTTCGACAAAAAACTTGTTATGTTGGATGAATTGTCCTTCTAATTCGTCTAACATTTCTTCTGTAAATTCAATATCTTCTTGAATTGGTTGAGAAATTGAATGATTTTCTTCAGCCCAATCGCCTAAATCTATTAATTGACACCTTTTTGAGCAGAATGGACGAAACTCATTATCTGCTACCCATTGAACATCTTTAGAACAAGTTGGGCATTTTACTGTTAAAGCCATGTTGTCAAATACCTCTGATTTATTTGGCAGAGATTATAACAAAATATTTGGGATGAATGATATTGTTCTTAAGTGTGAGAGGAGTTGGTACTAAGAAAGTGTGTATTAACACCGAGCTAATTCAAAGCTCACATCATCGCTCGTAAATCGTTTACCTTGAGACTCACATGGCAGCATGAAACGAATAGAGTATCGGAATTTGTTGCCACTTACTGTAGGAAAATACTTGGCGTTAGCCGCTAATTGCATTCTCAATAATACAATGCCTTCACCACTATCTTGAAAAAAGCCATTAGGTGCCGTAATCGCTGAGAAAGTGGCTCTTTGCCTTATAAATTTGAGTATGAGTATAAGTGCATCACGGATCTGGTTGAGTTCAGCTAACCAGCTAATAGCGTCGGTTTTTTGTTGATTATCCGGTTGTGACAGCCAGTATTGAAGTTGTGGAAGGTCAAATGTAGAGCTGCCGCCTTGAATTGCAAAGCGCTGTTTTAATCCGGCTAAAAACTTGTTGTCCTTTAAGACTAGCCAATTAGGTGCACTAGTTCTGAGTTGAGAAATGAGTTCTACAGTGCGCCTTAGGTTTTCTTGCAACACACTATTGTCAATATCAGGCGATTTTGACCATAAAACGAGGCTTTGTTCAAGCTTTTCGAGTTCCTTGATTAAGTCACCCCGAATATCGTTTCTTTCTAGCATGTCCAACATGGTGAACAAGGCGTTAAAATAAACTTGATGACTCACCGTTAAATTGCATGTCAAACTATCATCTGTTTGAGCTAGTAATTGCTCAATTTTCAAATAGTTACGTATACGCTCGTTGAGCGGATGTTCATACAATACAGTGGTCATAATAAAAAAACTTTAATACCTATCTAGTCTATACTACATAGCAAATATTGAAATGGCGAATTTTTTTAACAAAAAGTTTGATTTTTATAGATTTTTGTTATCAAAAACGCTATTAGTTGCGTGTGATTCTTAAATATTGTTCATGAAGTTGTGCTATCGTCGTCGATAATAAATCGCTATTATCTACCGAGTTATCGATAACGTCATCGGCTTTTGAAAGCCGTTCGTCGCGAGAAATTTGACTGGCCATTATCGCTTTGACTTCGTCGGCAGCGCGTTTATCTCGATGCGATGTGCGGGCAATTTGTTGTTCTTCGTTAGCGTCGATAACTAATACGCGATCAACTAGCTTATCCAAACCATTTTCTAGTAATAATGGGGCAACGAGAATGACATAGTTATCGCATGGGGCAGAAATTGCGGTAACTATTTCTTGCCGGATTAGTGGGTGCGTTAATTGATTAAGCCATTTCTTATCTTGTTCGCTCTGGAATACAATACCGCGAAGTTGTGCACGATCAAGTTGTCCATTGGCAAGTAAAATACCTGTGCCATATTTTTCAGTGATTTTTTGTAAGGCAACTGAGCCAGGTGCAACAATGTCGCGGGCGATAATATCTGCGTCGACAATTGTCGCCCCTAATGCTTTAAATCTATCGGAAACCGTTGTTTTTCCGCTGCCTATTCCGCCAGTAAGTCCAACCACCAAGTGTTGATAATTTTTCATGAATATCTCACTTTATACTTAAACGAGTAACCCGATATACCAATCCCAAATACGTTGCCCCCATAGTAATGTTATCCAGCCTGCAACGGCTAGATAGGGGCCAAATGGGATCGCTTGGCCACGTTTGTGTCCCTTAAATACCATGAGAGAAATACCAACAATCGCTCCAACTGCCGAAGCCATTAAAATAAGTAATGGGAGGAGTTGCCAGCCCATCCATGCGCCAAACACGGCTACGAGCTTGAAGTCCCCATGACCCATTCCTTCTTTGCCAGTAAGTAACTTAAATAGCCAAAATACCGAATATAAACTCATGTATCCAACAGCAGCACCTATAACTGCTTGGTCTAACGGTACTATTAGACCGTTAATGTTAATAAGTAAGCCCAGCCAAAGTAAGGGTAATGTTATTTGATCGGGTAACAGCATATGATCAAAGTCAATCATGGTGAGTGCAACCAGACCCCAAGTTAAAATCAACACGAAACAGGTGTCCATCGTCACACCGTATTCTGTTGCGACAACGAGACTTAGTAGCGCTGTAACCGTTTCAATCATAGGATAGCGAACAGAAATTTGGTTCTTGCATTGGCTACATTTACCGCGCAAAGCCAACCAACTCACAACAGGAATGTTCTCATAAAATCGAATTCGGTGTCCGCATTTAGGGCAGGTAGAACTAGGTTTAGACAAAGTAATCTCTGACTGTTCCTTAGCGGGAATATCTTTTATTTCATCCGCTAAAAATTCACGACATTCGTTATACCAGCCTTGATGTAGCATCTTTGGAAATCTTAATATCACCACATTTAGAAAGCTTCCAATGGCAAGAGAAACAAAAAGAACGGTTAGATAGAAAAACAGGGGGTATTGTTCAAAAGATAGGGTCAGGTCACTTAGCATAAGAGTTTGTTCTTAGTTATTGTTAGTTGGAGTGTATTAAAATTCTATGTAAATTGATATTACTGCGTTTTCAAACTGAGTGAATGCTGAGTTCAAATAACCAACGCGCGTTCAGCCTAACTATTGTTTACTGAACGCATGATGGCATCTACACTACTTGCCCGATTTGGAATATTGGTAAGTACATCGCAATAATAAGACCACCAATGACAACGCCTAGCACTGACATAATGAGTGGCTCTAATAAGGCTGTGAGTGAATCAACCGCATCATCAACTTGTTGTTCATATACTGTGGCAACTTTAGCTAGCATATCATCGACAGCACCTGATTCTTCACCGATTGCGACCATTTGAATAACCATATCAGGAAAAATATTACAGTTGCGCATCGCAAGGTTCATTTGCATACCTGATGATACTTCTGAGCGAATCTCTAAGATCGCGTCACGAAATACCGCATTACCTGAAGCTCCTGCAGCGGATTCTAGTGCGTCTGGAAGTGGGACACCTGCGGCAAAAGTAGTAGATAGTGTTCTAGCATAACGAGCTACAGCTGCTTTTTTAAGTAAATCGCCAAGCACAGGAAGTTTTAGAATTTGCTTATCGACCTTATCTCTAAAGTCCTGGCTATTTTGGTGGGCTTTTTTGAATAAAAATCCTGCGACAAAAATGCCAGCAAGAGCCAAGTACCAATATGCCTGCATAAATTCAGAAATACCAATGACCATTTGAGTAAATGCTGGCAGCTCTGCCCCAAAGCTATTAAAGATTTCTTGGAAAACGGGGACGACAAAAATTAACAAAATTGAAGTTACGATAGCTGCAACAACTAATACGGCAATCGGATAGGTCATTGCTTTTTTGATCTTGGCTTTTAATGCTTCTGCTTTTTCTTTATATGTTGCTATTCGTTCGTATATAGTTTCAAGGGCACCCGATTGTTCACCAGAATTTACCAAGTCACAATATAGACTGTCGAAATAACGAGGGTGTTCGCGTAAACACTCTGAAAGTGGAATACCTGCTTGTAATTTGTGGCTAATATCACCAAGCAACTTTTGAATATTACCGTTACTGTCACCCTTCCCAATCATTTCAATGGTTTGTACTAATGGCACACCAGCTCCTAACATTGTCGCGATTTGTCGCGTGATTACAGCAATATCAGCAGGCTGGATTTTTTTATCACCGCCTAATCCAAATAACGGCTTAGGTTTCTTCTTAATCTTGCCTGGGGTAATCCCTTGTTTTCTAAGTTGCGCTTTTAATTCTAAAAGATTGGCAGCAGATAATTCACCGCTAATTTTTTTCCCTTTACGATTGAGTCCCTGCCATTGAAATACATCTAATGGTTTGGTGCTTGTTTTTTTCGTTGCCCGTGCGGTAGAAGCTGCCATTGTTTATACCTGCTGTTGTAAATACCTGTACTATCTCAAGTTTAGGTGAATAATTATTAAGAGCTAGTTACTCGATTAATTTCTTCCAAACTTGATACGCCTTGCATGGCTTTTTGTAGGCCCGATTGCCTAAGGTTCTTAAATCCTTCTTTTTGACATTGTGCGGCAATGTCTAAAGAATTGCCACCTTGCATAATAATGCTAGATATTTCTTCTGAAATTTTAACGACTTCATAAATACCAACACGTCCCTTGTAGCCACCGGTACACTGATCACAGCCAACAGGTTTAAAAAGCTCGAAGGTTCCTATTTTATCTGGTGGAAAGCCTTGTTTTATAAGTTCTTCTCTAGGCACTTCTTCTACCGCCTTACATTGGTTACAAAGACGGCGGGCAAGGCGTTGTGCGATAATAATGGTTACTGAACTGGCAACGTTATAAGAAGGAACGCCCATGTTGAGTAAGCGCGTTAAAGTCTCAGGAGCAGAATTTGTATGTAATGTTGACAGGACTAAGTGACCTGTTTGTGCGGCTTTGATAGCAATTTCAGCGGTTTCTAAATCACGTATCTCACCAACCATGACAATATCAGGATCTTGACGTAAAAATGAGCGCAATGCACTAGGAAAGGTCAATCCGGCTTTATTGTTTATTTGTACCTGATTAATGCCTTCTAAGTTTATTTCTACTGGATCCTCTGCGGTAGAAATGTTTCGCTCAGCCGTGTTTAAGATATTTAAACCGGTATAAAGTGATACAGTCTTCCCTGAACCTGTTGGACCAGTTACCAGAATCATCCCTTGCGGTTGAGCTAGCGCATCCATATATATCTGCTTTTGCTCCGCTTCATAGCCTAGCATGTCAATACCGAGCATAGCGCTGGAAGAATCTAATATCCGCATTACAATTTTCTCCCCCCACATGGTAGGAAGGGTGCTTACACGAAAATCGATGGATTTCTTGCGAGAAAGTGCAAGCTTTATTCGGCCATCTTGTGGCACGCGACGTTCGGCTATATCAAGTTTTGACATAACTTTGAGTCGTGCGGCCATTCTTGACGCCAATGCAATTGGTGGTTTAGCAACTTCGGTTAAGATGCCATCTACCCGAAAGCGAATTCGATAGGCTTTTTCATAGGGTTCGAAATGCAAATCGGAAGCGCCTTTTTTTATCGCATCAAGTAAAATTTTATTGATATATACGACGATCGGGGCATCTTCTTTATCACCAGCTGCGCCGTCATCATCGTCTTGGCGTTCCTCTTGAACATCTATACCTGAAAGTTCTTCGGTATCAATATCGCTTATATCTAAAGCGTCTGATTCTTCTTCTAGTACCTTTTCAATACACTCGTTTAATGTCTTTTCATTAGCAATAACAAGTTCTGTTGAAAAGCCGGTATTGAATTGAATTTCTTCAAGAGCATCCAAATTGGTGGGATCTGACATCGCAACAAATAGCACTTTACCGCGCAAAAATAATGGAAGTGCATTATGTTTTCGGATGAGTTTTTCGTTGCGAATGCCTTCAGGTACTAGCGTGGTGTCAAATACACTAAGATCAATCAAGGGGTAACCGAAGCTTTTTGATAATATTGCAGCTATGTGCTGCGCATTGAAGTGTTTATCTTCTACTAAATAGCGAACAAAAGGTTTTTTTTGCTGGATGAACTCAGCACTAATTGTATCAACAAGTTCTGTTGGGACGAGATCGTGCTTAGATAATGCCGATAAAACACTTGATTGCTGATGTAGTCCTTTCATAACGCCTTGGTTACATTAAATAATTTTGCTTCAAATTACAGTGTAACGCATTTTAGCAAGGAAACACAAAAGAACTCTAAAATAACGGAATAATTATATTGTTAGCATAAGCTAGAAGATTTACAACCGCTTGTAGAGTCATCCCAACTAATAGTGCCATTCGCCACTGTGCCCACTAATATATATGTGTCTGTTCCAGTTATACCACCGACGGCAGTAGGTGTTGTTGTTATTGTTATGCTTGTCGCTGTTCCTGAGAAAGCAATCGTATCAACTAAAGCATTGGAAGACCAAATCGCCATAACGGGGACATTTACGCAGTTGGCTAGAGCGCTTGTTTGGATACACTCGTCAATAGCTTTTCTGGCTGGGCTAGCCGCTGCTATAACGGTAGCAAACCTAGCACGGTCTGAATATTTCTGGTATGCAGGGAGAGCGACAGAGGCCAAAATGCCGATAATGGCTACTACAATCATCAGCTCAATTAAGGTAAAGCCTTTGTGTATATTCATCATGACAGGCGAATCAGTATAGCCTTGCATATGCAAGGCTTTACTTTTAGGTGTTTATTAACATAAACCTGAGGTTTTACAGCCACCACCTTCAGTCCAATCAACAGTACCGTTAGCCACAGCTCCTGTTAACGTATACGTGTCAGTAGCAGCAATATTACCCGCTGCGACAGGCGTTACAGTAATAACCGGTGCTGCGGCTGTACCTGAGATCGCGACAGAAGTTATCATATCTGATGCGGCCCAGCCATTATCTACACCATCATTGCCATCATCTAAAGCTCCACAGTTAGCTAAAGCTGTTGTTTGTACACAAAGCTCCACAGCTGTTTTGGCTGGAGTCGCACCTAATACCACTTCAGAGAAGCGTGCGCGATCAGAGTATGTTTGATAAGCCGGTAATGCCACTGCCGCTAAAATACCGATAATAGCAACAACGATCATTAATTCAATTAAGGTAAAACCTTTCGTATTCTTAAGTGTGTTCAAATTTTTCATAATAAGTATTTTCCATACTAGTTATTACGGGGGCTAACTTCATAGTGCGACAAAAATTCGAAAATGTAAAACATTGTGTCGCATTTTTTTCCAATTATAGTGAATAATTTAAATGTTGGTTAATAAATGACAAAAAATACGTTGAATTTTCGTCAATTATGTTAAAAGTCAACTAGTCGGTCAAGAATGTTGAATAGGCTCAACGATATAACTTTAAACGGGTTTGAGAGGAGTTTTTACTGTTTTGCATGATAAATAACCTAAATTGCATTAGGTAGTAACAGTGCTGAGCAAAAAAGTGAATAAAAAGCTGGATAATTGAATAACCGTTCTTGATAGAAAACAGTGAAGCTAGAAGCTCGTCTCATTCCAATTGACGAGCTTCTTGATGCTACGCCTTAAACAAATCGCATTGATAAGTCGACTGCATGTACGTGTTTAGTTAAAGCGCCGACAGAAATAAAGTCGACACCCGCTTTCGCAAATTGCTGCATTTTCTCTAACGTCATATTGCCAGATACTTCTAGCTTGGTATGGGCATTATTAATGTTATCTCTATACGCAACTGCTTGTTCAATCATTTCTGGCGTAAAATTGTCGAGCATAATGATATCTGCATGGGCATTCAGCGCTGTAAGCAGTTCATCAAGGTTTTCAACTTCAGCTTCCACAGTGCGGGCAGGGTGATTTTGTCGTGCGGTTGCAATCGCTTGTTCAATGCCTCCGCATGCCGCGATGTGATTTTCTTTTATCAAAAATGCATCATATAAACCTACACGGTGATTCTGACCACCACCACAAGTGACCGCATATTTTTGCGCAAGTCGCATGCCGGGAATGGTTTTTCTGGTATCGAGTAATTTCGTTTTGGTGTTGGCTAACCGCGTCACATAGTCAGCTGTCACTGTCGCGGTACCCGATAATGACTGTAAAAAGTTCAATGCACTTCGTTCACCCGTTAAAAGCACCCGTGCATTACCAGAAAGCTCAAATAATGTAGTATTTGCTTTTACCGATTGTCCATCGTTAACAAACCAAGTGATTTTGGTCGCGTGTTCTTCTTTCAAGCCATAGGCTTTATCGAGAAGAGAAAATACTTCATTTACCCAATTTACACCGCAAATTACGCAGTCTTCACGACTAATGATGTTGGCAACGGCTAAACGTTCTTCAGGAATTAACTCTGCGGTAATATCTTTTGAATTGTCGAGTTGGCTAATGTCAGACAACCCCAAATCTTCACAAAGGGCTTGGCTTACGGCTCGTTGAATATCTTGTTGTATATGCTCAGATAACATGAAATAGGTTTCTCTTCTCTATTTATCGTTCTTTCAATATCAGGCGATTGCCACGTTGCGAGAATTCTACCCTTTTTAGGGCGCTCATGCCCAATAGAATTTCATCGCTACGCATGCCTGGGTTGATATGCGCATCAACGTTACGCAGCGTAATATTGCCAAATTGCAATTGTTCGATTTGGGTTTGTCGTACCATTACCGTGCCATTTGCCGTAGAAACGGGGTATTGACCATATAATGGCAAATTCAATTTTCGTGCAATATGCTCTGGAATTGATACTTGTGTGGCGCCAGTATCTAATAGAAATGTAACTGGGAAGCCATTGATTTCACCATTGACCAAATAATGTCCTTGACGATTTTGCTCCAAAACGACTTCTGCCATTCCTTCATTGTTATATGAAGACTCTGGTGATGTATTCGGATTGTATTGGCGATCTAAGTAGTCTTGAAAAACGAAAATCAATATAGCAAAGACAAAGATCCATGCAATCCATACAAAATAACGGCCGAGTTGTTGTGTTGAATCGGAATCACTCACAGTGTATTGCTCAGAAAATTTTGTTTAATCTAAACATATGTTGATCGCATGTGCCTAGATTGTCACGTATTTTTTTGTGTGCACTTATTGCTGGCAGTTTTATCAACGTTGGGTATTATGTGATTATTAATTCTAATGTCAGGCCAAAAACAATATGAAATTAGAATCAGGTTGGCTTACTTCGGTAGAGCGACAGCCTTCGCCTCATTTTGACGAAAGAGAATCAACAGCACCTATCTCTTTACTTGTTGTGCACAATATATCTCTGCCGCCGGGGAAATTTGGCGGACCTTATATAACTGACTTGTTTTTGGGGCAGTTGTCACCTGACGATGATCCATTTTTTAAAGATATTTATCAGCTGCGTGTCTCAGCGCATTGTTTAATCCGTCGAGATGGTCATGTTATTCAGTACGTCCCATTTGATAAACGTGCTTGGCACGCGGGCGTATCGAATTACCAAGGTCGAGAAAAATGTAATGATTTTTCTATCGGAATAGAGCTGGAAGGGACGGATGATATTCCTTATACTGGCAAGCAATACGATAAATTAACTGAGATAACTGCCTTAATTCAAAGGCATTATCCTCATGTTGTAAACAATATAGTTGGCCATTGTGATATTGCGCCAGGTAGAAAAACAGATCCCGGGGCGTCTTTTGACTGGGACCGTTTTCGTCAATCTATTAATAAATGCTCCTAAATAAGAGCAGGGAAAACTATGAGCTTAATAAGTTTGTTGATAGCACTCGCCGCAGAACGTTATTTGTCGGCACCAGCATGGCAGTTTAATACCTATTTCTTAAAATATGTGAAAATGTTTAATGGTTTCAGTCCTGTAGGTAAGGTGAATGCGAGCTTTCCTGCCAATATCGTGTTTGTATTGATTCCTGTTGTCGGTTGCTATTTTTTGTTGGAAGCTGTTAGTGATGGGTTACTACATCTAGTCATTTCGACGCTAGTTTTGATTGTCTGTTTCGGTTGTGTAAAAACACGAGATAGTTATAAACAGTACCTAATGGCGGCTTTTCGTGGTGAACCAACCACCTGTGATTTACATCATCAAGCACTAATGCAAGATAAGAACCTCAAAGACATGGGCTTCGGTCAAACACTTATATGGCTAAATTACCGTTATTTTATAGCGATAATGATCTTCTTCGTGATTTTTGGCGCCGCTGGTGCACTGTTCTACCGACTGCTAACCAAACTCAATGAAACGCCATGTCAGGAAGCGGCAGAATCTGAAAATGCGGTTGCTAATAACCAATTAGTATTGTTTTGGGTTGATTTTATTCCCGTTAGGTTGGTTGCGTTTGGCTATATGTTAGTGGGTCACTTTTCTCGTGCGTTACCTGTTTGGTTGGAAAACGTTTTTGATTTCACGCGTGTTCCTAGCAAAATCCTATCCTCTGTCGCGCAAAAATCGGAAGATTTCATGGTTGATGCGGAAGATTGTACCGCGGAGCCTTGCTTGCTAGTTCGTCTCGCAAAACGTACCTTGTTGTTGTTCTTAGCATTAAATGCGGTCTTGATATTAACAGGCACAATTAGCTAGTCATCACTAAATAGTTCATTATCACCAAAGAGCCAGTCATTTTGATTGGCTCTTTTTCTCTGTGTTCCGTCCTGAAATGCCTTCATACTTCGATTAAACTCACTCTTCTTGAGTTTATCGATGGACGCGCTTAATTCGAACGAAGTAAGTCATAATGACCTACAAGCTTGACATAGGGGCGCTAAGTGAGAACGCTTAAATACCCGTTCGCCTTGAGTAGGAGGCACGACGTATCGAAGGGTGATTAAGTTCGCTAACCAATCGCAAAGAAATCAGTAATTCTTGTTGAATTATTATTCATCTGAACTATGTTCTATTTACAAAATTTGAATATTTTGCTATTTTTACGCCAGTTTTATAAATGGTAATACCAATTTACCTTTGTTGCTTGTCTGGTCTAATCAGTGGGTTAGGCCAGTACTGTTAAGGCACAGATAAGGTAAAAGGACCAATAACGAGAAGATAACGAAGTGGCATTTACCAGCGTTAAACAAACGGTGAAACAACCAAAACTTTCCGATGTGATTCAGCAACAGCTCGAGTCAATGATATTGGAAGGCAGTTTAAAGGCCGGTCAAAAACTACCACCGGAGCGTGAACTGGCTAAGCAGTTTGATGTGTCACGTCCTTCATTGAGGGAAGCGATTCAGAAGCTTGAAGCAAAAGGGTTGGTTAATCGCAGGCAAGGTGGCGGCACGTTTGTGAGTTCGAAAATTTTGTCAGGGCTATCGGATCCGTTGTTTGAATTGATGTCGCAAAGTAATGAAACGCAGTTTGATTTACTTGAATTTCGTCATGGTGTTGAAGGGATGTCGGCTTATTATGCAGCGATGCGCGGCACTCAGGCAGATTTTGACGAAATACGCACCAAGCATGATGCCATTGGAACGGCGCAGTTAGAAAATGACTACCGGCAGGAAGCACAAGCGGTATTCGACTTTTACCTAGCGATTTGTGGTGCGTCGCACAATGCGGTGATTTTGCATTTAGCACGCAGCATGGCGAGTGTCATTATTGATAATATTGAACAGAACTTAACGATTCTAGCACAGAGGCCTGATATCTTTGCCAAAATTGCTGAGTATCGTAAACAACTTATGGCGACCATTATCAGTGGACAGCCACAGAAAGCGTGGGGAGCAAGTCATCGCCACCTCGCATTTATTGAAGAAGTACTGTTAAACCTAACAGAAGAACAAAGTCGCATGGAACGCTCTATGCGACGAATGCAACGTATATAGTGAGTAGCCAGTATTTTAAAAGCTTCTTACACGGAAATTTGGCAGATAAAAGCGAACTAGTCCTTTAGCTTTCTTTCATCTACAAATTTATAAATTTCATAACAATTGGAGACTAAGTAAATACTATGTCAGAGCTCCCTAATTTAGATATTGATTCGTTAGAAACCCAAGAATGGCTTGAATCAATGGAAGCAGTTCTTGAAAACGAAGGTCCAGAACGCGCACATTATTTATTAGAAAAGTTAATTGATCATGCCCGTCGTAGTGGCACACATTTACCGTTCGATGCAACAACTGCATATGTAAACACGATTCCTCCTGGACAAGAACCACACATGCCGGGCGACCAAACAATTGAAGCACGTATTCGTGCGGCGATTCGTTGGAATGCGTTGGTACTTGTACTTCGTGCTTCTAAGAAAAATCTAGAGTTAGGTGGTCACATTGGTAGTTTCGCCTCATCAGCAATGTTATACGATGTGGGTTTTAACCATTTCTTCAAAGCGGCTTCTCCAGAAGATGGCGGCGACTTTATCTTTGCTCAAGGCCATATTTCTCCAGGTATCTACGGCCGTGCGTTCTTAGAAGGGCGTTTAACTGAAGAGCAAATGAATAACTTCCGTCAAGAATGTGATGGTAATGGCTTGTCTTCATATCCGCACCCACATTTGATGCAAGACTTCTGGCAATTCCCTACAGTTTCTATGGGTTTAGGTCCATTACAAGCAATTTATACTGCTCGCTTCCTTAAATACTTGACTGATCGCGGTATCAAAGACTGTTCAGGTCAACGTGTATACTGTTTCCTCGGCGATGGTGAAACGGATGAGCCAGAATCACTAGGTGCAATTGGCTTAGCTTCTCGTGAAGGATTGGATAACTTAACGTTTATCATCAACTGTAACTTACAGCGTCTTGATGGCCCAGTACGTGGTAACGGCAAAATCATCCAAGAGCTTGAAGGTACCTTCCGTGGTGCTGGTTGGGAAGTGATTAAGGTGATCTGGGGTAGCTACTGGGATCCATTAATTGCCCGTGATACGTCAGGTAAGTTACTTCAGTTGATGAACGAAACCGTTGACGGTGAGTACCAAAACTGTAAAGCGAAAGGTGGCAAGTACACGCGCGAAAAATTCTTCAACAAGTACCCTGAAACTGCTGCTATGGTAGCGAACATGTCTGACGAAGACATTTGGCGCTTAAACCGTGGTGGTCACGATCCTGTTAAAGTTTACGCGGCATATGAGCGTGCAATGAAGACTAAAGGTCGTCCAACAGTCATCTTAGCAAAAACGGTAAAAGGTTTTGGTCTAGGTTCTGCGGGTGAAGGCTTAAATATTGCGCACAACGTGAAGAAAATGGATGTCGAGTCGGTTAAATACTACCGTGACCGTTTTAACATGCCTATTTCTGATGATGAAATTGCAGATTTACCATTCTATAAATTCCCAGAAGACAGCCCTGAATATAAGTACATGAAAGAGCGTCGTGAAGCTCTTGGTGGCTCATTACCTGCACGCCGTGTACAAGCAGACGAATCTTTGGAGATTCCACCGTTAAAATCGTTTGATGCGATTCTAAAAGGCTCAGGCGATCGTGAAGTTTCTTCAACAATGACCTTCGTACGCGTACTAAACAGCTTACTTAAAGATAAGAAAATTGGTAAGCGCATTGTGCCAATTATTCCTGATGAAGCACGTACCTTTGGTATGGAAGGCTTGTTCCGTCAGGTGGGGATCTATGCGAACGAAGGCCAGAAATATATTCCACAAGACGCAGACCAAGTCGCATACTATCGTGAAGACAAGCAAGGGCAAGTGCTTCAGGAAGGTATTAATGAATTAGGTGCAATGGCGTCATGGGTTGCTTCAGGTACATCGTACTCTACGTGTAATGCGACAACTATTCCATTCTACATCTACTATTCAATGTTTGGTTTCCAACGTGTTGGCGACTTAGCGTGGGCAGCAGGTGATAGTCAGGCACGTGGTTTCTTACTTGGTGCAACGGCTGGTCGTACGACGCTTAACGGTGAAGGTCTACAGCATCAGGACGGTCATTCTCATGTTCAAGCAGGTTTGATTCCAAATTGTGTTACATACGATCCAACGTATGGTTATGAAGTTGCGGTCATCGTTCGTGACGGTTTACGTCGTATGTACGAAAATAATGAAAACATTTTCTACTACCTAACTCTAATGAATGAAAACTATCAGCATCCGGCTATGCCAGAAGATAAAGATATTGCTGATCAGATCATCAAAGGTATCTATAAGCTTGAGTCTGTAGAAAGTGCTTCAGCTAAAGCGAAAGTACAATTGATGGGCTCTGGCACTATCTTATTGCAGGTACGCGAAGCGGCTCAAATTCTTGCTAATGATTATGGCGTTTCGTCAGATGTATACTCAGTTACTTCGTTTAATGAGCTAGCACGTGAAGGTCAGGAAGTTGTACGTAAGAACATGTTAAATCCTGAAGGTGAACAGCAAGTACCATACATTGGTCAAGTGATTACTAAGGAAAACGGTCCTGCAATTGCTGCTACTGACTATGTTAAAGCGTATTCAGATCAGGTGCGTGCATTCATTGATACAGAATACCGTTGTTTAGGTACCGATGGTTTTGGTCGTTCAGACAGCCGTGCAAACTTACGCCGTCACTTTGAAGTCAATGCTGCTTATGTTGTGGTTGCTTCATTATTTGAACTGGCTAACCGTGGTGAAGTAGAGCGTAAAGTGGTTACAGAAGCTATTAAGCGTTTTGACATTGATACCGACAAACTTAACCCGTTATACGCGTAATTAAGGACTAGAGGAAAAAAATATGTCTGACATTCAAAAAATCCTAGTCCCAGATGTGGGCGGTGATGAAGTTGAAGTTATAGAGATTTGTGTTGCCGTAGGTGACACATTAGATGCCGATGAAGGCATTGTGACAGTTGAAACAGATAAAGCGTCAATGGACATTCCTGCGCCAATCGCTGGCGAGCTAGTCTCGCTTAGCGTTAACGTAGGTGACAAAATTAAGGAAGGCGATTTAATTGGCGAAATGAAAGCTGCTGGCGCGGCTGAAAGCGTTGATGTTGCAGAACCTGCACCAGTAGCAGAGCCTGAAGCGGCAGATGTACAGCCTGAACCTGATGCTCCAACAGCTCCACAAGTAGTAGCACCAGCAGGTGGCAGCGAAGTGATTGACGTTGTTGTTCCTGACATCGGTGAAGACGGTGAAGTAGATGTTATCGATGTACTCATTGCCGTTGGCGACGAAATTCAAGAAGAAGATGGCCTGATAACTCTTGAAACGGATAAAGCAACCATGGATGTGCCTTCTTCACATGCTGGTATCGTAAAAGAAGTATTAGTTTCAACTGGCGATAAAGTGAAGCAAGGCTCGTTAGTGATTAAACTAGAAACTAACAGCGGTGCCCCCGCGGCAATTGAGCAGCCAGCAGCCCCAGCTGAAAAACCAGCGGCTGCCAAAGTGGAAGCGCCAGCACCTGTTGCACCGACAAAATCCGCACCAGTACCACATCATCCAAACGCGGGTGAATTTAAGTCGGGTAAAATCTATGCTTCTCCATCAATTCGACGCTTAGCGCGTGAGTTTGGTGTTGATTTAAGCCTAGTAAAAGGCACGGGTCACAAAAAACGCATCCTAAAAGAAGACGTACAATCATATGTGAAATATGAATTGTCTCGTCCAAAAGCCAATGCTGGCAGTTCTGTTGCTGGTGGCGCGGGTGGCCTACAAGTTATTGCACAACCAAAAGTAGACTTTACTAAATTCGGTGAAGTTGAAGAAGTTGCATTAACACGTATTCAAAAGATTTCTGGCCCTAACTTACATCGCAACTGGGTAACGATTCCACATGTTACACAATTCGATGAAGCCGATATCACTGAAGTTGAAGCGTTCCGTAAAGAACAGAACGTTATTTGTGAAAAGCAAAAAATGGGCTTCAAGATCACACCATTAGTATTCATCATGAAGGCTGTAGCTAATGCATTAGCGGCTTATCCAGTGTTTAACTCTAGCTTGAGCGAAGATGGCGAACACTTGATCATGAAGAAATACTTCCACATTGGTGTCGCGGTGGATACGCCAAATGGCTTGGTTGTACCTGTTGTGCGTGATGTTGACAAGAAAGGCATTTACGAATTATCTAAAGAGTTACTAGAGATCAGTGCTAAAGCTCGTGACGGTAAGCTTAAAGCAGCTGATATGCAAGGCAGCTGTTTCACAATTTCGAGCTTAGGTGGCATTGGTGGTACAGCATTTACACCAATTGTAAATGCGCCTGATGTCGCTATTTTGGGTGTATCAAAATCTGAAATGAAACCTAAGTGGAACGGTAAAGAGTTTGTTCCTCGATTAATGTTGCCATTGTCACTGTCGTACGATCACCGTGTGATTGACGGTGCAGTCGCTGCAAGGTTCTCAGTACATTTATCGTCGGTAATGACTGACATTCGTAAATTAGTCTTATAGCAAGAAGTTACAACAAGCGTAGGCTGTATTATGTCGGTAATAATGAAACCATCTAAGTAAGTTTCTATTATTACCGACATAAATTGATTAAAAGATAGCGATTTTTATTCAGTTTGAGTAAACTTCGTGCCATAAAAAATGATTCGAATTTAGTGTTTAGCGCTCTTTCTTAACAAACACTAAATAAACTAAATTAATTTGAGGTTAGCATGAGCAACGATATTAAAACTCAGGTAGTAGTTTTAGGTGCAGGTCCTGGCGGATATTCAGCAGCATTCCGAGCAGCAGATTTAGGTTTAGATGTTGTATTGGTAGAAAGCCGTAAAACATTAGGTGGTGTATGTTTGAATGTGGGTTGTATCCCTTCAAAAGCATTACTACACGTTGCTAAAGTTATTGATGATGCGAAAGAGATGGCATCACACGGTGTAACATTCGGTGCACCTGAAATTGATTTAGATAAAATCCGTGACTGGAAAGACAGCGTAATTGGTCAGTTAACTGGTGGTTTGGCTGGCATGTCAAAGCAACGTAAAGTAAAAACTGTTACGGGTTTTGGTAAATTCACTTCAGACAAAACACTAGCAGTTGAAGGTGAAGACGGTACAACAACAATCACATTCGATAATGCAATCATTGCGTGTGGTTCTTCAGTGGTTGATTTACCTTTCATTCCAAATGACGATCCTCGCATCATTGACTCAACAGGTGCACTTGAACTTCAAGACGTACCAGAAGAAATGTTAGTACTTGGTGGCGGTATTATCGGTTTAGAAATGGGTACGGTATACAGCTCTTTAGGTTCTAACGTATCTGTTGTTGAGTTCGCAGACCAACTAGTTCCAGCGGCTGATGCTGACATTGTTAAAGTCTACACTAAGCACGTTAAGAAGCGTTTCAACATCATGCTTTCTACGAAAGTGGTTGCTGTTGACGCAAAAGACGACGGCTTATACGTAACGTTTGAAGGTAAGAACGCACCTGAAGGTCAGGTTCGTTACGACAAGATCTTAGTTGCAGTTGGTCGTAAGCCAAATGGTCACTTAGTTGCCGCTGACAAAGCAGGTGTTAATGTTGACGAGCGTGGTTTCATTAATGTAACTAACGAATTACGTACTAACGTTCCACACATTTTTGCGATTGGTGATGTTGTTGGTCAACCAATGCTTGCACACAAAGCAGTACATGAAGCACACGTAGCTGCTGAAGTTATTGCTGGTAAGAAACACGTATTTGACCCTCGTTGTATTCCTTCAATTGCTTATACTGACCCTGAAATGGCATGGGTTGGTGTTACTGAGCGTGAAGCGAAAGAACAAGGCTTAAACATTGAAGTAGCTAACTTCCCATGGGCTGCTTCAGGTCGTGCGATTGCTTCTGCACGTACTGAAGGTAAAACGAAATTAATCTTCGAAAAAGAAACGGGTCGTGTATTAGGTGGTGCATTAGTTGGTATCAACGCTGGTGAAATGCTTGGTGAAGTTTGTTTAGCGGTTGAAATGGGCGCTGACGCTGAAGACGTTGCATTAACGATTCATGCTCACCCAACGTTGAATGAGTCAATTGGCTTAGCAGCAGAAATCTTTGAAGGTTCAATCACTGATTTACCAAATGCAAAAGCAATGAAAAAGAAGAAGTAATTTTTCTAAGTTATTTGAAGAAGCCGGCTAAATTAGCCGGCTTTTTCGTTTATGCTGTTTTTAATTGGAGCTTATGCAATTTGTCATTTCTGAACAATGTCTAGAAAATTGTAAATAAATCTTTAAAATACCTCCCGAATTAATAAAAATGGATTTAACATGAAATACTTAACTCTACTAATCACCTATTTGTGGTTATCAATTGCTTGCGCAAATGCTGCCAATTTGTCGCTTGGATATGAAAAGTTTGGTCATTTGCCCATGATTCAATCTCCTGTAATCTCCCCTGACGGTAATAAAATAGCAGCGGTATTTAATTCGCCAGATGGGCCGAGCGTTGTGCTTAGTGATTTTGGTTCGGATGAATTAACTACCATTGTTAAGCTGAAAAAATCACAAGACCGCATAGAGTACATCTACTGGGTAAATTCAACACGACTATTAGTCGCAGCTAGTTACTCTCAACGCATTGCAGATCGTAGATTTAGAACAAATCGAATTTTCTCGGTAAACACCGATGGTTCAGAACTCATTGAACTGAAATATAAAATGCCTAAGCAAATTCCTGACTGGGAGCGCCGTGCATCTGCTGATATTACGTTAACATCCCTTCTTAAATCGGATGATAAGCACGTTATATTGCAAGTCTTTGATCGTAGAGATCAAGGCCAAGCTGTCTTTAAAGTGAATGTCTATGAAAACAAGTTCACAAAATTATTCACCAATAAATACAATGTGCATACATGGGTAGCCAATGATAAAGGTGAAGTAACATTTGGCTACGGTACTGATGAGCATGAACCTGATGTGAATACCATATGGGTACGAGAATCAGGTAACGCTCCTTGGAAACTAATCAGGAAGGAAAAAGCATTCCAATCTGACAGTTTCTCGCCAATTTTCGTGAAAGGTGACGAGTTGTTCGTTATTTCAGACTATAAAACTCGTCGACAATCGCTTTGGAAGTACAATATTAAGACAGGGGAGTTCAAAGAAAAACTATTTGGTCACGACACGTATGACGTTAAAGGTGTTATTTACAATGCTGATCGGAATGACGTAATAGGTGCAATTTATTATGATCATCATAAAAAGGATCATTATTTTAATGCAGAACATAGTAGAACGTCGATATTAGTTAAAAATAGTTTTAAGAATTATCACACTAGCATATATACGAGAAGCAAAGATAACAAAAGAATGTTGATCCTTGCTTCAAGTGACAACAGTCCAACTAAGTTCTTCTGGCTGGATCTTACTGCTAAAAAAGCGGGAATGTGGTTTAGCCAATACCCATATCTAGAAGGCAAAGTGTTGCCACCTGTATCGCCAATTGAGTTCAGCGCGAAGGACGGCACTAAGTTAGCTGGATATTTAACATTACCTAACACCGAAGCTGATGAAAAGCCTCCGTTGATTATTTGGCCGCATGGCGGACCAATAGGTGTTCGAGATTACCAAACATTTGATCCATATGTTCAATTTTTTGCGAGCAAAGGGTTTGCTGTTTTACAGGTGAACTATCGTGGCTCTGGTGGTTTTGGATCAGACTTTGAAACTAGCGGATATCGTCAATGGGGCAAACTAATGCAAACGGACGTTTATGATGGTTTAGAGTATGTTAAATCGCTGAATTTGATCGACACAAACAAAATGTGCTTTGCTGGTTATAGTTACGGTGGTTACGCGGCGCTAACAGCTGCATTTCAGCGTCCAAATGAATTTAAATGTATCGTCAGTATTGCAGGCATAGCTGATTTATACGAACTAGCTGACAATGATTATCAGTGGAGAGGTAACATTCGGGCTCATATTGTAAATACGATTGGTGATCCAAATGATGAGAAGATAGAGTCAGAATTAAAATCACTGAGCGCATCATATAACATTGATAAAATTGTGGCGCCAATGTTATTAATACATGGTCGCTACGATACTCGGGTACGCGTATCGCAGTCATCTGAATTTTACGATTTAGCGAAAAACAGCGGTAAGACAGTCGAGTATATAGAATTTGAGCATGGAACTCATTTTTTAGATGAAGGAGATAATCGACTTGCGGCTTTTAAAGCGCTAGAGGAGTTTTTAATAAAACACCTTGGTGAATAAAGTTACATTGCGAATAGTTATAAAGCTAGCCGACATACTGTCGGCTTTTTTCTTTCAACTTTCTTGCGTGATTTGGATATTGAATTTTTTGATTAAGGTTGCTATTTGCTAATAATACGATTTAGCAGCTTGGGGCAAAACGTATTGTAAATGAGTGTAGATTGGCGTTCGTATTTTGATGTATGAATACTCGCAAACGCTAATCACTTCATAAAATTATGAATCAATACTACCAAACAACTCTTTGCTGCTATTTTTGAATAAGTGCGTGCTAGAATTAAGATAATTTAACTAAGGAGTGTTTTTATGTATAAGTTGTTAGCTTTGTCGGTGCTTTTTACTTTGGTTGGTTGTGCAACACCTACGATCTCAACTAATCAAAGCGAATGGGATTTTGATCATGAAGTACGCTTTGAACAGAAAAAACTATCAGAGAACAAATATCATTTAGTGGTTATTTCTAATGACAAGACACATTTTAGTCGCTTGGCTACCTTCTTGGTGCGCAAATCAATGAAACTGTGTAACCAATACGGCTTCAAGATTGAAATATTGAGCGGTATAGAAGAAATTGATGATCGCAAAGGTTTACCCAATATGATCATGCCATCACTCGCTGCTAATGTTGAGTGTCCGTCAAAATAGACTATGGTTAATAGATATCCTCGAACGGTCAAAAATTTAGACTGAAGTTTAAACTAGTATTTAAACGAAACTATCGAGGGACGTGAGCAAGATTTATTGGCAGCTGTTTAAAACAAGGTTGTAATTGTATGAATTTAATTGACTATTCATATTCCTTATATCAACTATAAGTTGTGTGATTGTCGGTTTTATTCTAATTGAAAAGTGAATGCCGTATAATCTCGGCGAAATTTTCTAATCAATGACTTTCAATGAGCTAAATGGGCTATTTGGTTTGTTGGAATCACATATCACAGAGGTGAATGCCGTGCTTCAAGAATATCGTAAACACGTAGAAGAACGTGCTGCTGAAGGAATTGTACCTAAACCATTGGATGCAACACAAACTGCTGCATTAGTTGAATTGGTAAAAAATCCGCCAGCAGGTGAAGAAGAGCTCCTAATTGATTTATTAACAAACCGTATCCCTGCGGGTGTTGATGACGCTGCATACGTCAAAGCAGCATTTTTAGCCGCTGTTGCTAAAGGTGAAGCAAGCTCTCCGATTTTATCAACTGAAAAAGCAACTGAGCTATTAGGCACTATGCTAGGTGGCTATAACATTCAACCAATGATTGATCTTCTTGATGATGCCAAGCTTGCAAATACTGCTGCAAAAGGTCTATCACATACATTGCTAATGTTTGATGCGTTTTTCGATGTCAAAGAAAAAGCTGACGCAGGCAATGAAGCTGCAAAGAACGTGATGCAATCATGGGCTGACGCTGAGTGGTTCACGTCTAAGCCAGCAGTAGCTGAAAAAATCACTGTTAAAGTGTTCAAAGTGACAGGTGAAACTAACACTGACGATTTATCGCCAGCACCTGACGCTTGGTCACGTCCTGATATCCCATTACATGCAAAAGCTATGCTTAAGATGGAGCGTGAAGGAATTACTCCTGACGAGCCAGGTGCCGTTGGCCCAATTAAGCAAATAGAAGCACTTCAAGAAGATGGTATTCCATTAGCTTACGTTGGTGACGTTGTTGGTACTGGTTCTTCTCGTAAGTCTGCAACTAACTCTGTACTTTGGTTTATGGGTGATGACATTCCATGCGTACCAAACAAACGCTCTGGTGGCGTATGTTTAGGCGGTAAAATTGCGCCAATCTTCTATAACACTATGGAAGACTCAGGTGCGTTACCGATTGAGTTAGACGTACAAAAAATGAATATGGGCGACGTAATCGACATTTACCCATATGAAGGTGTTGTTAAAAAAGGCGATGAGGTTATCGCTGAGTTTGAATTAAGCCCTGTACTTTTAGATGAAGTACGTGCTGGTGGTCGTATTCCATTAATCATTGGTCGCGGCTTAACAGGCCGTGCACGTGAAGCATTAGGTTTAGGTGAAACTGATTTATTTGCAAAACCAGTTGACGCTGTTGACACTGGTAAAGGTTACACGCTTGCTCAGAAGATGGTCGGTAAAGCGTGTGGTGTTGCTGGTGTACGTGCTGGTCAGTACTGTGAACCTAGAATGACGACTGTTGGTTCGCAAGATACAACAGGACCTATGACACGTGACGAGTTGAAGGATTTAGCATGTCTAGGCTTTTCAGCTGATTTAACTATGCAGTCTTTCTGTCATACATCTGCTTATCCGAAGCCAGTTGATGTACAAACGCATCACACATTACCTGATTTCATTATGAACCGTGGTGGTGTATCACTTCGTCCAGGTGACGGTGTTATTCACTCTTGGTTAAACCGTATGTTATTGCCTGATACAGTTGGTACAGGTGGTGACTCTCATACGCGCTTCCCATTAGGTATTTCATTCCCAGCAGGTTCTGGCCTTGTGGCATTTGCTGCTGCAACAGGTGTTATGCCATTAGACATGCCTGAGTCAGTGCTTGTTCGCTTTAAAGGTGAAATGCAGCCAGGTATTACCCTACGTGACTTAGTACATGCAATTCCTTACTACGGCATCAAGAACGGTCTATTGACTGTTGAAAAAGCAGGTAAAATCAACGAATTTTCTGGCCGTGTGTTAGAAATCGAAGGTCTTAAAGGCTTAACTGTTGAGCAAGCGTTTGAATTATCTGACGCATCTGCTGAACGTTCTGCAGCTGGTTGTACTATTAAGCTTGAAGATGACGCTGTTAAAGAATACCTAGAGTCTAACATTGTTATGCTTAAGTGGATGATCAGTGAAGGCTACGGTGATGTACGTACAATCGAACGTCGTATTCAAGCGATGGAAGCGTGGTTGGCTAACCCGTCATTGATGGAAGCTGATGCAGATGCAGAATATGCTCACGTACTCGAAATTGATTTGGCTGAAATTAAAGAGCCTATCGTTTGTTGTCCAAACGACCCTGATGATGCGAAGTTATTGTCAGACGTTGCTGGTACAGAAATCGATGAAGTATTCATTGGTTCTTGTATGACTAACATTGGCCACTTCCGCGCTGCTGGTAAATTGATCGATAACTTTGGCGGTGTATTGCCAACACGTTTGTGGGTTGCTCCGCCAACTAAGATGGACCGCGACCAACTAACGGATGAAGGTTACTACAGCATTTACGGTAAAGCGGGTGCGCGTATGGAAACTCCGGGTTGTTCACTTTGTATGGGTAACCAAGCACGTGTAGCTGACAAAGCAACGGTTCTTTCTACGTCAACGCGTAACTTCCCTAACCGTTTAGGTACAGGTGCTAACGTTTACCTAACATCAGCAGAGCTTGCAGGTGTTGGTGCAATCGTAGGTCGTTTACCAACGGTTGAAGAGTACATGAAGTATGCGAAAGAGATTGATGCGACAGCAGCTGACACATATCGTTACTTGAACTTCCACAAAATGGAACAGTACACGAAGAAAGCTGCACAAGTAATTATTCAAGAGCCAGCTTAATCGCTGAACTTATTTGAATATTAACTAAAAGCTAATATTGTAAAAACGCCGCTAACTAGCGGCGTTTTTTATTGGGGGGAGTCATTGTAATCATTGATGTCGAAGATAGGTTGCTATTTCGCTTTGCCATACCTTTCCCTGAATTTGGCCATATGCGCTTTAAAGGCTTTTTCCTGTTTTGTTAGCCCACACCTAAAGCCTTCAACAGAGGTAACGCCTGCCATACCAACGTGTGATAAGTCGCGTGTAATCGTACAGCTGCCATTGTCGCCTTTGACAACAGTAGCTCCACCGCCAACATCCTGACTGCGAGAGTTGATTATTTCTTCTTGTGTTGGCCTAACAACTGAGTGTGGGACGAAAGTAGGTTCACCGTGCATCACCGAGCCTGTATTCGGCCGAGTGCGGTTATATTCTTGAGATTGGAAGTATGCCTTATCCTGTTCTTCATTCAGTGCTTCAAGCATTTGCCAAGCATTAGCATTAGCATTAGATTCTTTGACAGGTTGCTGCGATGTACTCTCAATTTGTGGCGTTGATTCAACGGCTACTTCGTGCGTGACCGGCTCATTCGATTGATCACTGCTTATTATTTCATCTTGAGTCATTGAAGGCTTTGGCGGCTGTATTGACGAGACGGTAGAGTCGGCTACGTCTTGCGGTGTGGTGTTAGGCTCGATTTCAGAGTCAGGTTGCTGTTCTGGTTGAGGCTCAGGCTCAATTCGGGGGGGAGGCGAATAAATGTAACTATTGAGCGGTACTGGTTTTTCATCGGTACTTAGCGATGGAACGATCGTAGTTTTTGCCAAAAACATTAAAATCAATACATGAATTACAATCGAGATGATAATGGCGTTAAAACGTCCTGTAAGCACTTAACTGCGGCTCCTAGTTTTTTATTTCCACACAATAGACCTTGCTATCGTTCAATAGTTCAATTGCCCTCAGTAACAGCGATAAAGGATTGAAATAAATATGGTAAATTAGCAGGCGTAAAACGTAATTAATTATATCTGTATAAAATTGCGCCAGCCCTTTATTTTACAAGAGATTAAAACAATTTTCTTCTATAATAAATAGAGAAGAATTGACTAATTGGTTTACCCATGGAATACGAATTTATTCATGATACAACTACCGGAAACGCCAGCGCAAAGTTTTCGTTTGAACATCAGGCCATTGGCCCGTGGCTGGAAACAGAAATTGGACACGATACTGAAAAACTCACACAAATACTTACCGCAATAGACGATGTGGAAAAAGGCAAGCTGCTTGATGTGCTTATTGCTGGCAGAGAATATAGCCTGTCTTTAGAAGAGGGGGATGTTGTTGTTCAAGCAAACGTACTGTTTAACGGAGTACAAGGCATACCGGATGAGCTTATTGAAAACGAGTTATCAGTAGATGAGCATATGAGTGCTTCTTGTGGTGTTGATGATTTTAGAGAGCTGCTTTTAGCTTGGGCGCGATTTACTAGGTCTTAGACAATATTAAGTGCTAAGCTTTACTTAGTTAATTGACAATTCTTTACTGTAAGTTATTAATTTCAGTTGCTATATTCTTTATTGTCTTACCTCGTTACAGGATCACTATGACAATGCCAACACACAAAGTCGACCCCGCCTCCACGAATATTCATCCCAAAAAACGCGGAAAGCGCATGGTACCATTGCGATATGTGTTGATGCCCTTTGCCTTCATTTTTGCAGCGATCACCGTACTAATTATTATCGGTGCCTTTGCACCTAAACCAGCTAAAAAGCCCATTGATATAAAAGCGCCACTTGTCGAAATCAAACAACTCGTTAGAGGAGACGTTACTTTGCGCGTGAAATCACAAGGGAGTATTTTGCCTCGCACAGAAACCAATATTGTCGCTGAAGTATCAGGGCGCATTATTTTTGTCGCTGAACAATTTAATGCAGGTGGTTTCTTTCGTAAAGGAGACGTATTACTTAAGATCGATCCGACTGATTATGAACTAGCAGTACAACAGGCAGAAGCTAGACTAGATACGGCAAATGCGAATTTACTTGAAGAGCAGGCACGTACTGAACAGGCAAGAGAAGAGTGGTTGTTGTCGGGAAAGCAAGTTGAAGATGCCCCAATAATGGCACTACGTAAACCGCAAATGCAAAAAGCACAGGCGGACGTTAATTCTGCCAAGGCTGAACGACAAAAAGCTCAGGTGCAATTATCCCGTACGACGATTAAATCACCTTACCATGCTATGGTGAAGGTTAAACAAGCTGACATAGGGCAGTACGTAACACCAGGCTCCGTATTGGCGGGTACATTTGCCATTGATTATGCTGAAGCCAGATTGCCTATCAAGCAAAACGATATGCCTTATATTAATTTGCCTGATTTTTCCGAGGAAAATAACAAGGGCGATGAAGTCACCTTGTCAATGAACGTTGGTGGCAAGAAGCGTGAGTGGATCTCTTATATTTCCCGCTACGAAGGTGTAGTAGACACATCGAGCCGTGTACATTACGTCATTGCGAAAATTGATGACCCATACGCTTATAAGCGCGACGACTTTAAACATCCACTGCATATTGGCAGCTTTGTCAAAGCCGAAATAAAGGGAAAGATGATCAAAGATATTGTCGCTATTCCGCACAATGCAATTTATGGCGCAAACGAAATATATCAGGTATCTCACGATAACAAGCTTGTTAAAACGTTAATAGAAAGCGTTTACAGTGACAGCGAATATTTGTATACCGAACAGTCATTAGATTTAACTATGCCACTAGTTATGACCAAGCTTGAGACGCCTGTCGAAGGCATGTCACTTCGTATAAAAGGAAACGATAACGAGCAAATAGCCTTAAATACTAAAAACCAAGAGGAATAGTTACCGTGCAAACACAACAACCGTTAACGGGAATAATTGCTTGGTTTGCGCGTAATAGCGTGGCAGCCAATTTACTCATGGTTTTTATTTTGGCTGGTGGTTTCATTTCATACCAAAACCTAAATAAAAAAGCATTTCCAGACTTTAATCCTAATAGCATTCGTATCACTGTACCTCATCTTGGTGCGTCGCCTGAAGAAGTTGAAGAAGGCGTGTTGCTCAAAGTAGAAGAAGCGTTAGAAGACCTAGATGGTATAAAGCGCATGACTGCCGTGGCAAATGAAGGTGTCGGTATAGTTACACTTGAGCTGCAATCGGGCGTCTCGCTCGGTGAAAAACTCGACGAAGTACAAATGGAAATTGGTGCTATCACAACTTTTCCTGAACAAACGGAACGACCAAGTATCACCAAGTTAGAATTCAAATCACAAGTTTTGTGGTTGTCGTTGAGCGGTTCTATGGATCGCCGTACCCGTCAAAAATTGGCCCAAAATATTCGCGATGAAATACTCTCGTTACCGAGTGTCAATCACGCTGAAGTTGTCGGTAATCGAGACTATGAAATCAGTATTGAAGTTTCAGAACATAAGCTACTTAAGTACAACTTAACATTCGACGATGTTGCTCGGGTGGTACGCAATTCATCTATCGACCTACCCGGAGGTACCATCAAAACTGAAGGTGGTGACATTTTGTTGCGCACTGAAGGACAGGCGTATACCGGAGTGGAATACGGTAGTATTGTGTTAAAAACGGCGGCCGATGGCACTCGTATTTTGGTGTCTGATGTGGCCAATGTAGTTGATGGTTTTGTTGAGCAAGAAGACTTTGCTCGATTCGACGGTGTGAATACCTCTAGTATAATGGTGCAATCAAAAGGGGATCAGAACGATTTGGAAATCGCGGAAGCAGTAAAAGCATTTGTTGCCGAGCGTAACCAATCATTACCAGACGGCGCCAAGCTCGATGTCTGGGGAGATTCGTCTTATTACCTCGCTGCGCGGCTCGACATGATGCTCACCAATCTGTTAATGGGCGCAGTGCTTGTGTTTATTGTTCTGGCCTTATTTTTAAGGCTTCGTGTCGCTTTCTGGGTCATGTTGGGCATTCCGATTAGTTTTTTTGGCGCGTTCCTACTAATGCCCTTATTTGGAGAATGGAACGTCACCATTAACATGCTCAGCCTGTTTGCCTTTATTATGGTGCTGGGGATAGTGGTTGATGATGCCATCGTTATTGGTGAAAGTGCTTATGCTGAAGTAGAACAATATGGCCACTCAACCGAAAATATTATTCGCGGTACGATGCGTGTTGCAATGCCTGCCACCTTTGGTGTACTGACAACCATCGCAGCATTTGCGCCGTTGTTGTTTATTGATGCAACATTTTCTTCCTTTTTCCGAGCGATATCGCTCGTTGTAACCTACTGCTTAATATTCTCGCTAATCGAGTCAAAATGGATTCTACCTGCGCATTTGGCGCATATGAAATATCAACCACTGACTGAAGAAAATACTAACGCATTCGAACGTTTTCAAATGCGATTCCAAAAGGCGTTTGAGCGATTTGTTCATCAGCGATACAAACCATTCTTACTGAAAGCGCTAAAGATGCGCTACAACACGGTTGCTATTTTTATTTCGATATTAATCTTAGCCATATCCTTGTTAGTGGGCTCTTTGGTAAAAACCGAGGTGTTTCCTAATGTACCCAGTGACTTTGTTCAGGGTAATCTAGTAATGGTTGACGGCACTGCGCCAAAGGAACGTAACAAGGCGGTTGAACATATTTATCAGGCTGCGTTGGCAATTGCAGAAGAAAATAAACATCAAGGGGAAAGCTTTCTGAAGCATTCGATGGTATTTACCTCGGGGAATACGCAAGCGAGCTTTATTCTAGAGTTAGTTAAACCAGAGCATAGAAAGTTAACAGCGTTTGATATTGAAAAAATGTGGCGTGAACGAATAGGTGAAATACCCGGAACAAAAGAAGTGCGCTTTTATTCGGGCACCAATATTTCAGGCGATGCCGCATTAGAGTTTCAACTGTCCGGTAAAAACGATATGGAGCTAGAGGCCGCAGCAGAAGAAATTCAGCAACGACTAACAGAGTATGACGGTATTTATGATATTCGTAATTCGTTTAGTCGGGGCAGTCAGGAGATCCGTTTAGCCATTAAACCTGAAGCTGAAGCGCTGGGATTAACACTTAATGATTTAGCCCGACAAGTACGACAAGCATTTTATGGCGAAGAAGCCCAGCGAATTCAGCGTGGTCGTGACGAGCTTAAAGTCATGGTGCGTTATCCTAAAGAAGATCGTTTATCTGTTACCGATTTAGAGGGCATGTGGATAACGACTGCTCAAGGTAATAAAGTCCCATTTTATGACGTGGCCGACATTACTTTTTCTCAAGGTTTTTCTTCTATTACCCGTATCAATCAAAAACGAACTATCACCGTGTCGGCAGACATCGATCCAGACAAGGTTGAGACACGATTGGTTAATGAAGAAATGAACAACCGCCTTATTCCTGAAATACTAAGTCACTACCCCAGCGTTAGTTATGGCATGGAGGGAGCGTCGAAAGAGCAAGCAGATTTCATGCGACAAATTGGTATTGCAGCAATCGGCGCATTGTTTCTGATTTATGGTTTGATTGCGATCCCGACTAAGTCATATGTGCAGCCATTAGTGATTATGTCAGTCATTCCTTTTGGGGTCATTGGGGCAATAGTTGGTCATTGGTTACTAGGACGAACGGTTAACATGATGTCGATATATGGTTTTATTGCCCTCACTGGCGTGGTGGTTAATGACAGCCTCATATTGGTAGATTTTATTAACAAAGCGAAAGATAAAGGGATGGCGATGATTGACGTTGTCGCACAAGCCGCAACACAAAGGTTTAGGGCGATTGTATTAACCTCACTAACGACTTTCTTTGGTATTTTTCCACTGTATTTTGAAGGGAGTTTACAAGCGCAGTTTATTATCCCAATGGCGATATCATTGGGTTTTGGTATTGCATTTGCGACAGTAATCACGTTGTTTCTCATCCCTGCGCTTTACCTCATTAAGGAAGACTTGCTTAACTTACTTGGTTTAAGTAAAAAAGAAGTAATCCAATATCAGGAAGGAAACCCAAAATCATGAAGCAAGTAATCATCCTAGGGATATTGTCGTTCATTTTTTTCGCTGCACAGGCTAGAGATTCTCACCCATTAGATGTTCGTAGCCTTAGCCGCACATATTCGAGCGAATTGGTGGCAAAAGGTGTGGTTGTTCCGTGGGCCATGGTTCAATTACCTAACAATGATATTTTGGTAAGTGCGCGTAGTGGCGCGTTGCGTGTGATTCGCGACAACCAATTATTACCCGAAGAAGTTGCAGGATTGCCTAATATTGAGAGTCAAGGGCAAGGAGGGTTACTCGATTTAGCGTTACATCCTAAGTTTGCTGAAAATCATTGGTTGTATTTCACCTATGTAACTAAAACAAATGTAGGTATGAATACCGCATTGATGCGTGCCAAACTAGACATTGCTAATATGCTCTTGATAAATCAGGAACAGCTCTACGTGGCAGATGTGGAGGCTGGTAGTAGTCGTCATTTTGGCAGTAGAATTGCGTTTGATGACCAAGGGTTTGTCTATTTTTCTGTTGGTGATCGTGGTGAACGAGATGAATTTCCGCAAGATATAACTAAAGACGCTGGCAAAATATACCGACTTCATGATGACGGTAGCATCCCTAAAGATAACCCCTTTATACAACAGCCGAAAGCTAAGCCTGCCATATACTCCTTTGGTCATCGAAATCCGCAAGGCATGTTATTTGATCATGAAAGCAAAACGTTATGGATACATGAACATGGACCACGAGGTGGTGATGAAGTAAATCTTATCCAAGAAGGTGCTAACTACGGCTGGCCTGTGATTAGCTATGGAATAAATTACAGTGGTACACGTTTTACGGATTTGACGCATAAAGCAGGAATGGAACAACCTGCACTTTATTGGGATCCATCAATCGCCCCTTCCGCCATGATAAAAGTCACCAGTGACAAATATCCCAAACTCAAAGGTAAGTATTTGTTAGGTTCATTAAAGTTTGGCTATATCGTTGCGCTAGATGTTGACGGCAAACGCATTACTAAACAAACGCAAGTACTAAAAGGCTTAGGCAGAGTAAGAAGCTTAATGCAGGGACAGGACGGCTATATTTATATGGGATTAGATGGTGGCGGCATTCGTAAACTCGTTCACCAATGATTGAAAGTTGACGAGTGACTGTGTACACAAAAAGCTTCGTTAAAATAGATACTATTGCTGGCTATGTTTTACGTTAAATTGCCAGACAATCTTCCATCAAGTCGCACAAGTCGTCGTCATCAAAATCGAGCAATGTAAACACGGAATCTTTCACATAAGACCAATCAGCACTATCACGAAAATGTTTGTGATTGTGGACAATATTTTCAGCGAGCTTCAATACGGCAAAGTAGAGTTGCTCAGGCTTATTGTTGATGATATCAATAAATTGTCGGTCATGGTGGCTTAGCACTATTTGACAAATATCTTTCGGCAGGCGCCAAGAAGAAGCTACGTAGTAGCCGATTGTGGCATGATTAACCTGATAGACACTTTCTTCAATGTCAGTTAACGTTTCGCTAGGTGTTTGCAATGCATGCTCATAGGTATCTGTGTAATCAGCAAACTTACTGGCCATGACGGGAATCCCGCAATCATGAAACAACCCAATGGAAAACAACTTGTCTGAAGAAAGTGGTTGTTTCACTCTTTTACCAACCGTTACACAAGCATTAGCAATATTAGTCGCGTTATCCCAAAATTCTTCCAAAGCAATGCTGCAATCATTTTGATCAAAGCTTTGTCTAATAAGTGTATTGGTAACCAATGAAAGTACGCCGTGAATACCTATATAGCGAGTTGCTTTATGAATGTCTGAAATAGAACGAGATAGTCCATAAACGGGGGAGTTTATGGTTTTTAAAATCATGGCTGATACCGATACATCTTTGACAATGGTATCGGCAATCTTGTTGATGTCGGACTCTTTGCTAGTAATCAGTTGGCGCAATTCTAAAAGCAATTTAGGTTGAGGTGGAACCGAAAACCCGCGGCCAATATCGGCGAGTACTTTTTCATCAACAGTTAACATAGGTACAAATTTTTTCTAGGTTAATATTCAATTAGCCACTTATCGGCCAACTTCGGAACAGTTTCAAGTTTCTTCAAATACTATCGCTGATTATGCGACAAGATACAATGTTTAGCTGATTAATACTTGACCATAATGGGATAGTAGTTATTTTTACTTGTGAAATGACACTATTTATTGAATAGTTAGTTTTTCTTAATATTGTCAAAGGGTTGGCTAATGAATTTTCAACAAAGGTATAGACAAGTAGTACGGTGCGCAGTCATAGCTGGTGCGTTAAGCTGTACGGCAATGGCGGTCGAGGCGAACAACAAACCCATCGTCCCAACATTGAACACGTCTGTACTGCCCGGCGAACCATCATTGCGTGGTAGTGCGATGACAGCACAATCTATGTGGGTGACAGGTAGCAAAAATTCGGTATTTGTGAGCAATGATGGCGGAAAAAACTGGATTAATCGCTCTCCTAAACTAACAGAGGGAAGTGATTTTCGTGACATCGAAGTATTTAGTGATAAGCATGCAATTGTGATGTCGGTGGGTACCGGAGATGCGTCAAAATTACTCGAAACAAAAGATGGTGGTGTAAGTTGGCAGATACTCTATCAAAATACGAATGACCAAGGTTTTTTTGATTCAATTGGCTTTTGGGATGAAAACGTTGGATTGTTGTTAGGCGACCCTGTTGACGGCTACTACGTTGTTGAAAAAACTGAAGACGGTGGAAAAACGTGGCGTCGCATTGCTAAAACCAAACTGCCTGTAATGTTAGACAAAGAAGCGGCTTTCGCAGCAAGCGGCAATACTTTAATTGTTGGTGAGAAAGGGAACGCTTGGATCACAACAGGCGGATTTTCAGCATCTATCTATGTGAGCCATGACTATGGTGAATCATGGCAGCGGCAAACAGTGCCCTTATACAGTGAAACGCAAACAGCTGGTGGCTATGGTTTGGCGCTTAATAGCCAACAACAAGTTTTTGTACTCGGTGGTGATTACCAACAGCGTCCTAAAAATTATGCCAACATAGCGGCATTGTCTGGGAATGATTGGCAGGCCGTTAATGCCGGTAATCGTGGCCTACGCACGGCCATGTCGTGTTTACCTAATGTATGCTTAGCAACGGGAAAAACAGGCAATGACATTTCATACGATCAAGGGAAAACGTGGCAAGCATTTGACGCTAGTGAAGACAAACAAGGTGATAAAGGATTTTATACAGCGGCTACAGATGGTCAAATTCTGCTAACTGCTGGAGCCAATGGGCGAGTGGGGGTTTGGCGCTTTTAGCATACGTCTAGCTGTTTCCTCCTAAAATGACAAAGGGCTAACTAAATTGGTTAGCCCTTTTAATATGCTTACTGTCCTGTCCTCAAAGTGTTAACACATTTCAGGACGGAACATACAACTTGCTATTGGGTCGTCATTGGTTGTTCGATACGATTCCCATTATTGTCGAGCAGTATTGGCTCGCCTAGCCCTAACTCCTGCATACGAGGTAATTGCGTCTTAGCATCACCAACAACTAAGTACACCATCTTGTCAGGGTTGATGTAATTATTAATTGCAGCCTGTGCTTCTTCAATAGTGAGCGCATGCAATTGCTGCTGTTGCTCTTTAACGTAATCTTCGCTTAGGTCATAGCTACTGATATTTTCAAGCACGTTCAATAGGCTACCTGTGGTTTCAAATGCTCGCGCATTAGACTTTTTCAATACAGATTTCGTATTTTCCAGAGCGTCCTCATCAAATGCCTTGCCGTAGTTACCTAAGATTTCTCTAAAGGTTTGTAACGATTCTAATGTTACATTGGCACGAACACTTGAACGAGCGACGAAAGTACCGCCAAAATTACTGCGATTTAGACCTGAATACGCGCCGTAAGTATATCCTTTCTGCAAACGTAAAATTTGGAACAACTGTCCGGAAAAGCTTCCTCCTAAATTATGGTTTACCGCAACCGCATTATAGTAATCTTTGGCATTTGCTTTCATCGCTGGGCTACCAATGCGTATAAACGATTGCTTGGCATCTGGTACATCAACGAAGTAAAGAGTTGGCTTGTCGTAGCTGAGTACACCTGCATCTAGCGGTAGTTCAACTTTGCCATTTTTCAGCTTGTTTCCTAAGGCGCTTAATTGCTTCACTACCTCTTGTTGTTTAATATCGCCAGCCACATGAACTGTGGTGAGGTCAGCGATAATATTGTCATGATAGTAAGCCTTAACATCGTCAAGTGTAATGCTATTTACTTCGTCAATGTTGCCTGTTACAGGCGTGCTAAGCTTGTTGCTATTGGCGTACATTAACTTGGCATATACGTTATGTGCGATTGCACCAGGATTGGCTTGAGCTTGTTGTATCTGGGCAACGGTTTCAGCTTTTACACGATCCCACTCCGCTTCATCCCAACGCGGTGATAGCAGCACTTCTTGAGCTAAAGCAACTGCTTTACCAAAGTTCTTTGACAAAGTACTGCCTTCTAAGGTGATGAATTCTCCGTTGGTTGAGAAATGTAATTCAGCACCAATATCGCCCAACGCTTGTTCTAGCTGCTCAGGCGTCTTATCTTTTGTTCCTTCCATCATGATAGACGTTAGCAAGTTTGCGACGCCATTCTTATTGTCTGGGTCAAGTGAATGTCCGCCCATCACGCGAATAGAAAATGAGACAAGCGGCAATTCGTTATGCTCAATTCCTAGAACTTGTACACCATTAGCTAAGCTTGATTGCCAAATATCCGGCAGTTCAACAGCCTTACTTTTACCCGGTGCAGGCATTACTGAACGATCAAAAGAAGAAGGCGCTTGTGCAATTGGTGTTAGCGGCTCTTGCTCTGCGTTTCCTGCCATTTGCTGCTCAGCGCCTTGAACAATTTTTTCTTCCACTACATCAGCTTTAATCGCGCCAGTTAGGGCAAGATCTTTTTGGCCTTTAGGAACAAAACTGGTGGCAACGTAATGTTTGTTTTTCACATATTTTTGATAGACCGCCACCACGTCTTCAAGTGTCACAGCTTGATAGCGTTCGATTTCTTTTGTCACTAAACTTGGGTCACCGCCAAGTTCATTGTGTTGTGCGATAGCTGATGCTTTGTTAAATACACTGGTAAGATTGCGATAGAATTCTGTTTCTCGTCGAGTCTTAGCGCGAGCTAACATGCCTTCAGTTAGTGCATTTTCTTCAATTGTTTGCAGTGACTTTTCAATGCTGCTCTTGACCTTATCCAATGGCGTATTTGGGAATGCGCGTACTGTGATACTGAACGTGCCTGCAATTTGTGCACTATGATTGCTAGCACGAACATTCGGTGCCAATTTATCATTGATCACGATAGACGAGTACAGCGGACTATTCTTGCCATCAACTAATAACTCAGCCAATAAGTCTAATGCATAGGCATCTATATGATATTGCTCAATGCTAGGGAAAGTGAGCGTGAGCTCAGGTAATTGCGCGAAATTGTCTTCGTGGTAGAAAGACTTATTTGCTTTCAATACAGCTGGCATTGGTGGTAATTTTTTAATTTCATTACGTGGTTGCAGCTCACCAAAGTATTTTTCTACCCATGCTTTAGTGTCTTTTGTTTCAAAATCACCGGCGATAACTAAAGTTGCATTGTTAACCCCGTACCATTGCTGATAAAAGTCTCGTACATCTTGCAACGTGGCATTTTGTAAGTCTTCCAAACTTCCGATAACATCCCAATTATATGGGTGATTTTCAGGGTATAGCGCTTTTAACACCACATAGTCTGTGTGGCCATAAGGTCGGTTGTCGACACCTTGACGCTTTTCGTTTTTTACCACCTGTTTTTCGTTTTCTAGACCTTCTTGCGTTACGGTGTTAATAAAGTAACCCATTCGATCTGACTCCATCCACAACACGCTTTCAAGACCGTCGCTCGGAACTACTTCATAGTAAATGGTGCCGTCTTGCCATGTACCGCCATTCAAGGTGCCACCCATATCGCCGATGTTTTTAATGAAGTTACCTGGGCCGACATTTTCTGAATTCTGAAACAACATATGTTCGAAAAAGTGTGCAAAGCCTGTTTTACCTTGTTTTTCTCGGTTTGAACCAACATGGTATTGAATGGCAACGGCGACCACTGGATCGGATTTGTCTTGGTGTAAAACAACCTCTAGTCCATTTGCTAACTGATACTTCTCAAATGGAATAGAAAATTGAACTTGGCTGTTTTCTGTTACAGGAGTTAATTGTGTTTGCGTTACCGAGTTATCGCTAAGGCACCCTTGTACAGCGAGTGTAATTGCGCTAATGGCAAATAATTGGCTTAACTTTTTCATAGTAAGTTCTCTTTATTATGTTTGAACGAACACGCGCCCCCGGCATTGATAAAACGAACGATTGGAGGTGGGTTGTTAGAAAATAATAATCAAGTTGTAAACAAATGGAAACTAAACGGGAGGATAAGAATGTAACACACTGTGACTGCCGTAAATATAGTGATACTGTTATTGGCAAGAATTCCTAACAACTGCGATATTATCGCGGCTTCGGGCTAATTGTATCCGTTTGTATCCAAAAAATAGGATGTTGATACCTTTCGAATAAGAATTAATCGGCATTCTCTAATACACTTATTCCATATTGAAAATCATCGAAATCGACACCGATTGGTGCAAGTGAGAAATATGTATGAAAAAATCAGTGCTTAATATGACAGGAATTGTTGGTTTAGCGGGCTGTTCATTCTTGGCGTTCGCCAATGAAGGAATTGAATTGGGATGGCAAGCACTCCAAGCAAAAACAGCAATTAACGCACAAAGTAGAGTATCGTCAGGCGCTATGATGAGATTGTCAGAAGGACAACTAGCTATTTTGTTACAGACATTCGACGGTAATATTGAGCTAGATGTCCCGTTACCTAATGGCCAACTAGTGACATTTTCATTAACGCCTAATAGTGCAATGTCACCTGAACTAGCACGTAAATTTCCAAGTATTAGAACGTTTAGTGGTGTTCAGGTTGATAATCCTCAGAATTCTGGACAATTTGATGTAACGCCGAATGGTTTTCATGCCATGTTTTCTCATGATGGACAAACAGTCTTTGTTGACCCGCAACAGCAAGGCGACCGTGCTAATTATGTTAGTTATTATCGAAAAAATGCCGCATTGGGGTCGGCAAGTGCACCATTTAAGCAGTACTTACCTAAAAAGCTGATAGATAGCAGCTTGAAAGACGTGGCTCAAACGAGTGACAAACACCACCGTCAAAAGGCGCTTCAACAAATAAAAACATACCGCCTTGCCATATCAGCAGCAGCAGAATATACCGCATTTTTTGGAGGCACGAAAGAAGCGGGATTAGCGGCCATTGTTACAATGGTTAATCGACTGAATCAAGTTTATCTACAAGATATGTCTTTGCAGTTTGAACTTGTGGCAAACAATGACGCTATCGTATTTACTGATGCGAATACCGATCCATTTAACAACGATGGTGATGATGGCTCGTTAAATACCGGCGTCATTAATGATGCCATAGGTGTGGATAATTATGACTTAGGCCATGTAGTCAATACTGATGGTGGTGGACTGGCTGCATTTGGTGTGGCTTGTGATGCCAATTACAAAGGCGATGGTATGACTGGTGACTCTAACCCTGTAGGTGATGCCTTCCATATTGATTACGTTGCACACGAAATTGGTCATCAATTGCGTGCAGATCATACGTTCAATGGTCAACAAGGGGCATGTGACGGAAATAGAGCGAATGATTCTTCATATGAACCTGGCAGTGCGTCAACCATTATGGGTTATGCGGGAATTTGTGGTGAACAAAACCTACAAAATAACTCTGATCCGTTTTTCCATATTCATTCAATTGATCAGATGTCTGCATTTATTAATTCAGGCGACGGCGCGTCATGTGGCACAACATCGAACTCTTCCAATAATGTCCCGACAGTAGATGCAGGTAATGATTATACGATTCCAGCGCTTACGCCATTTGTTTTAACTGGACAAGGGAGCGATACCGATAGCAACGCTACCTTGAGTTATAGTTGGGAACAGTTTGATCTTGGACCTGCAACTGCTACGAAATCAGATGACGAAACGGATTCAGGCCAAGGACCATTGTTTAGAGCGCTGTCGCCCACTTCAGAACCTGTGCGTTATTTACCGAAATTAGCTGATGTTTTATTGAATCAGGTAAGTTACGGGGAAACGTACCCCGCAACATCGCGAGAGTTGAATTTTAGACTCATAGTGCGTGATGCATTGGGCGGCGTAGCTGATGATGCAATGAAGATTAATGTAGTGGATACTGGGTCAGCGTTCGCCGTTACCGTGCCTAATGGCAACGAAGCTTATACTACAAACCCGCAAAACATTACTTGGGATGTAGCTAATACGAATATTGCACCAATTAATTGTGCTTCGGTCGATATCAAAATGTCGACAAACAATGGCCAATCGTTTGAACATTCACTTGCGAATGGCGTTGCTAATGATGGTGAACATGCAGTTGAGTATCCTGAAGGAAATTTCCCGCAGAGCCGCGTTATGGTGTCGTGTAGCGACAACATCTTTTACGCGATGAATAAAGGAACTTTTACCAGTAATATAACGGGAGACGTTTCTTATAGTATTGTTGGTCAACAACCCATTAGCGTGAACGAAGATGACTCAATTGAGTTAACAAAGGCACTGTTTATTATCAGTGGTGATGCAGTATCGATCAAAGTTGCAACAGGTAATAACTATACCGTAGATAATACTTTGGTAACACCAGACGCTAATTTCAATGGAGAGCTGACTGTAAATGTAACTGCAGTATTTAGCGATCGCGAGAGCGAACCATTCCCAGCTAAGGTTTCGGTCAATGCGGTAAATGATGCGCCAGTTTTACAGAATGATTCGCTTAGTATCACACAAGATACGCAAAACCATACGGTTGACGTACTAGCAAATGATAGCGATGTTGATGGTGATACATTAACGATACAAAGCGCTACAACTAATGCGAGTGGTACCGTGTCATTAAGTGATAACAAGTTAGTGTATACCCCACAAAGCGGGTTTACCGGTACGGAAACAGTAAATTATGTTGTGACAGACGGCACTGTTACCGCCAATGCAAACTTAGTTGTGACGGTAAATGCTGCTTCTGGAAACTCGGGCAATGGTAATTCTTCGAGTAGTAGTTCAGGTGGCGGATTATATTATGGTGTTTTCTTGTTGCTACTTGCAGGTGTGTCACGATTATTTCAACGTGGAATGCGTCAGCAAAAATACCTTAATGTAAAAGGAGGTAATCGCAATGTTTAACAAGCGCATAGCTGCATTAGTGTCTGTGATTTTGATTACTGCGTGTCAGCCCAGTTCACCGAGTCAAACGACGGCTGTGGTATCGCCCGTTGACACCGAGGTTTTTCAGGCACGTAAGAATAATGATTTTCGGGTGTATGGAACGTCTGGCCGAAATATCACAATTCCAGGGATATCCAGTGAAGATAGAAGCTTTGCTGTAGAGCAGTGTGGCATCAAATTCATGAAGGGCACGGGTGATGTAATCAAAACCCCTGAACAGCGCCAAGAAAGAAAGGAAAAAGTGGCTTACATGAAATCTTATAATCAGCGTATTTTTGTGCTGTGTAAGCAGAAAAAAGCGTAGCGAATAAGCTAGATAGTGACAACGGGCATATTCTACGGCGTGAGAGCGGGTTACTATTTAGCTTGGAATGTTTGAGTATAGCGAGAGTATATGACTAATTTGGTAAAAGTGTTGGCAACGTTAACGTTAGGGTTTGTGTTTGTTTCGTTGCTAAGTTTTACGCTTTTGTACGATGTTGTAGACCGTGTTAGTTATGCACATGTTCAGCAGCAGTTGATTGATGCTAAAGAACAAGTCAATGAAACTTTAGAACAGCGAAAAAACGATGATTGGCATGAGATTTCAACACGCTTATCCGTAGAATTAGGTATTCCCGTTTACGTTGATGGGCGTAATACAGATACATTTACACTGGAGCAATTGGAAAACTTCGGATTGGAAAGTGCAAAGACGGGGCTAATTGACTCCTCTTCACTGCAACTCTACTTCCCAGTTTCAGAAAACTTTGTGTTAACTGTTGATGGTGTATCGAGTAATACTTGGATTGCGTACGCATCAGAGGGGGCAGCTTGGTTTCTTGGCTTTCTCATCAGTATTATTGTCGTGGTTTATTTTCATCGACAAGATCAAAAGAAATTGCGTGCATTAGCGGACGTATTTCAGTTGAATGTTTCTAGCGCTAATGTTTTACAAAGAGAGGTGGTGATAGAAGATATCGTCGAACTTGCAGCTAACTTAGTTAAGCAACAGCAGCAAAAGTCTCAATCCATCGAACAATTGTTAATGACACAGCGAGATTTATTGCATGGCGTCGCGCATGAGTTTAGAAGCCCGTTAGCACGTATGGAGTTTTCTATCGAATTGTTAGTTGCTGCTGATCAAGCTGAACGCGCCAAATTAGCTAAGCAACTCGAAACATCAATCCACGAACTTGACGAACTTGTACAGCAATTACTTAAATACTCCCGCCTTAAGCATGATAATTCTCCATTGTCACTTTCAACGTACAATTTGCTTGAATTGGTCAATGCTTCCATAAACAAAGTGCAATCATTTTATCCTCACATAAATTATCATCATCAAGACGATGCTGATTGTAGTATTGACTGCGACGAAACATTAATTGTGTTGGCGTTGGTGAACATCTTGCGTAATGCTGGTCGTTTCGCCAAATCACAGTGTTGTATTAATTGGCATACCACAGATGATAAGGTCATTATTCAAATTGAAGATGACGGGCAGGGATTACCTCCGGGAAGAACGAGCGATATATTCGAGCCCTTCATGCGGCTTGATCCTAGTCGCTCGCGTGACTCAGGAGGGCATGGTTTAGGCTTAGCGATAGTCAAAGCAATTGTTGAGCGGCACGACGGTTTAATTAGTGCGGATGATAGTGAGCTCGGCGGTGCTCGATTCACCTTGTCATTCAGCAACCGCCTGGAAAGTAATTAATGAGTAAACTGGCACTTATGCTCAATAACTAGCAGCTCAAAGTTAGAATTGCGTTTACCAATTCATTTACGTAGCAGCGGCTATCGCGTATGGCTAGACAAACACTAATTTACCGACGCTTGATGGCGAACTGTTAACACGAACTAACTAATGTTGAGCTTTTACACAAAGCCACTGTCGATCATCCTGTTTAAGTAATCGTAGCTTAACGCTCGTTGGTTTTAGTTGATAGGTAAGCACATAGTCTATGGTTTCATCGATAGGCAGGCAGGTATTTGCAACTGCTCGGTATTTGTGAGAAACCATATAGTTATCGGTACTTGGAACTAACTGAGTAAACAGGTTTTTATCTTTGACTTCACGTTGCGATAGTCCCGTGTTTTTCAGTTCGTGCTGATTGTAAAACAGCACTTCACCCGAAGAAGACAACTCGATGATGCCAAAGTCTGCGTTATTTAATAGTGCGGGTTTTGCTTGAGATAATGCGCTTGCTAAATCTTCCTGATTAAATTTCATTGTGGCCTCCATGTTTGCATTTGAGCTTGCAAAGTAAAATGCGAATAAAATCTAGCGCTTTCCCGATAAATTGTAGCTGAAAAATATCAAGTTGCTAAATCGATTTTCAATGAAATTCTATAAATTTTTTTTATTTAAATTTGGCGCAGGGAAATGCCGGCACTAGTGGCACTCACTGCTATAGCTTTGTATGCTCGCCAAAGTTATCTCATTAATCTTTCTTTGTATTTCATTAGCGACCGTCAATTACCCATAAACAATAAAAATAATTTATGGTTGGATGGTGCTAACTTTACTCTTACGCCTAATACCTGAATACGTTGCTGCTAAGCAATATTGTTGTTCATCTTTTCAATTGTATTTGTTAACTGTTGTTGTGCTTTTACACTGTCACCAAGTGCTAAGCTCGTTTCCATTGATTTTAATTCGCCAATTATATTGGCGTGAATCGTTTGCTTATGCTGCTCTAATTCCCGTTGCTGAAGTTGAGCTTCCGCTCTTTTAAGTGTTTGTTGGTCACCTTTAACCAGTGACTCAGCCGCCTCAACAAATCGTTGAAGTATGCGATATACCATGGTGGCAGAAAATCCCCCTAACATCGCAATAGCGGGCTTACCAAAGCTATTGAGTACATTGTTGCCATTCGCCTGAAAAATACTCGGTGGAATTAATTCCACAATGAATAGCCCTGCAATTACGCCAAGTAATAGCCGTATCCAATAAGTTGAATCGAATTTCGGATCATAATTGGCGTTGATGATGAAGCGATTAAGCCGAAAAAGTGCTGAAAAACAACCGCCAAGCCCTGCGCAAGCGAGAATAAACAACAAGTTTAAAAAGAGCTCGAGCCCTTGTGAGTTCAAAAATCCTTTGTTGATATTATTTACGTTTACCTCAGGGTGAAGTCCTACAGCAATGACCAAAAACAATAATAAAAGAGAGGTAAGTGTGAGGTGGCGCACCAAAGGTACTGGTCCCAAAAAATTAAGTGGGTGTTTTCGCGCTTTCTCTCTTTGTATTTGCAAAATGCCATTGGGCGTAGCGGGAGCGATAGCACGTGATAATTTTTTATGAATTGTTCCAAGTGTCCTGATTTCATCGTTCGTGTATTGATGGTTTTCTCGACACAGTAAAAGATGAAGGGCTTCAATTTTTGCCGGTTCAATAGATATACCTGACGACATTGAAAATTCAGCCATAGCCTGGCATTCGTCAATTAGGCCAAGAACTAACGCGCTCGGTTTATTTTCTGATTTTGATAGTGGACTGCTATCAATTGCACTTAATGTCATATTCAAATCCTTTTGTATACACTAATTAGTTGAGATTCACCTATATCCTCATAGGTGGATTGTTATTAAGTGTGTGCCATTCCATTGGCTTACGCAAGTACGGTTATTTTAAATAATATTTTTAACTTAAATATCGCAATTGAGGCTGATAGGGCATTCAACCTAGTTAAAAGTTACGTCATGTCGCACTCGTTCGAAAAACTGTCGGAATCTCTTTAATCCCTCCTTAATCTCGTGACTAGACTCTAAAAGGCCTGCTGTTAATGGCACAAAGCACAGATAAATAACAACAATTATTTTGGAGCAACACCTATGAACAGTAAAAAAACTTTTATCGTATCGGCAATTGCTATCGCAATTTCAGGAAACTTGTATGCCGATGACGGTGAACCCACCTATCAAACAAATGCAGATCTAATGGATATACAAAATAGCTGCATCGTTCGTTTCGATGACGCAACAGAGGGTGAAAAAGTCACAGGGTTAGCGCGCGCTATGGCTGCTCGCGCAAACGCAAATGTTAAGCACGTTTACAAGCATTCAATTAAAGGCTTTGCGCTCAACATGCCGTGTCATGCAGCCGAAAAAGCGTTTGGTGACGATGCCACTATTAGCTCGTTAACACCGGATAGTATTGTCTCTATAAGCAAAGGCAAGCCTGTAAAGGGTGGTGGTCCACAACAGGCATCTTACGGTACCACTCGCGTAGGTGGTCCAGTTGATGGCACAGGTTACACCGCATGGGTTATCGACAGTGGCGTTGACCTAGACCATCCAGACCTCAATGTCGACGCAAGCCGTGGTTTCAGTTCGATAAGTCGCGGTAGCATGGATGATCAAAATGGCCATGGAACGCATGTAGCGGGAACTATCGGCGCAATTGATAACTCGATTGGCGCGTTGGGTGTTGCTCCTAATACCACTATTGTGCCTGTTCGCGTGCTTGACCGCCGCGGTTCAGGGAGTACGTCAGGCGTAATTGCGGGCATTGATCATGTTGCTGCGAATGCCAATCCTGGCGATTGTGCAAATATGAGCTTAGGTGGTGGCGCAAGCTCCGCGTTAGATGATGCCGTAGTTGCTGCATCTCAAGCTTCTGGCGCATTTTTTGTTGTGGCAGCGGGCAACGACGGCAGCCACGCGGGCAATTACTCGCCTGCAAGAGCCAATGGTTCTAAGGTTTGGACTATTTCGGCAGTGGACTCCAATGACAATATGGCTTCTTGGTCAAACTATGGAAATCCGCCAGTCGATTATGCTGCACCGGGCGTTAGCATATTCTCACTGTGGAAATCAGGTGGAACCAACACCATTTCTGGCACATCAATGGCAGCTCCACACGCCTGCGCCGTAATTATGATGACCAATGGCCATCCAAGCACCAGTGGAAAGGCGAACAATGACCCTGATGGCAATGCAGATTCGATAATTCACCTCTAAATGCACGCAATCGTGCTAGCACACCAATAGCATGTAGATGAAAATTGGGGACATATACAAATGTACTTGTCCCCAAGCCTTTTTCTATCAGATTCTTTGGCAGACATAGCTAAAAGTGGTTGTGAGAAATGATAATGAGAACCATGTGTCAACGCCCCTATTTTTCTGTGTATTAACTGTTAAAGCAAGATAATAAACAACTCTCCCAAATGTGTCAGCTTGGAACTCTGGAGTGGAATATTTTTCTTCCTTCAATTTGTATCTTCATGATAGATATAATGTAGTCTTCCTTTTATTTAAGGCTATGCCAAGATGGTGGCTAATAACTTCGAAAGTTTGTATTTTTCCTCAAATACTTTAGAATATGTACGACTGTACAAAAAACATACACTTATAAAAGGATTTGCAATATGACGGACGCACAACTTGATCGGATCAAGTTCCTCACCGATATGTTTATTGTTGGCACCATTTCAGAAGACGAGCGTGTCGAGTTAGAAGAGCTGCAAAAAGAGTGGCTGCTCTATACCGACAAAGATTTCTCTGAAAATTACCATGTTCGCCGAAGTTATCAGAAATAGCTACACCTCGTTAATTAACTTTAAGTGCACTGGCGTTAACTGATTCTGGCGGCTAACACTTGCTAGCAAACGTACATCAAGATTATCGCCTGCTTGGACGTCAATCCCCTCATAAGGTACGGTATTGAGTTCGGGAACACTTCTTAACAAAGGCTTATCCGCTAGCATGGGATAGTTAAGCACAGGAGCAAAATAAGGAAAGAGTGATTTGCTAGACTTGGAGTGCTCCCAATACAAAATATAGTCTGCTTCACACACTAAAATGCTGCCGTCTATATCCAAAGCGTTCTGCTTAGACCACGCATCAATGACTGATTTTATATGTTTTGTAAATTCGGCCAATGAAATGTCTGGATGTCGTCTGGCACAATACACCTTTGTTTTTCCGTCACGCCAATCTATCTCATCATCTCTTAAGTAATATGGCGTACCTAATTCCAGTTCACCTTCGTACTTTTGAGGGAATGCAGACTTACTTTTCGGGATCTCACCGCCACGTGAAAAATTAAATACAGCCCCGTGCAAAGCGCCATAGGCACGCCCTGAAGTTGATTCTCTGGATGCGGTCTTGTAATCCTCTTGAGAACCATACAAAACAAGTGCTATCTCATCTGGGAGCTTAAAACCTGTATCCGGCAAAATGGCAGGGAAATAACCAATCAATCCTAACGGTTCCATCATTTGAACGGTTGCCGGAATAAAAAGGGTGCCAAGTTTTTCGACAAAATCATCTCGCCGGTTTAAATACCCCTCTGAGCGGTAGCCTTGCCAAACTCTAAAGCCGGTCGGTTTGCATTTTTTGTGTGCCATCATCTTCCTTCCTAAACATACTGACGCTTCAATCATGTGCGCTTTTATCACGCTTTGCAATGCGAATGCTAAATAATGCTATGCAAAATATTCATTGGCATTAGCAAGCCAATTAGCAGAATATGAATGCTATTGACGGAATGCAGTTTTAAACAAGTTCATTGAGAGATACTTGTTATAATCCATGTCGATAAGGAGAAATAATTGAAAAACAACGCGAAATGTTTTGTTAATAACACCAAGGATGATGTAACGGTGACGCTTTTTATTGCAGCGTTGTGTGAAGGTTCATTTCAAATGAATGAAACCCGCATTGTAACTATTAATGCGGGCGCTGCGGTTGACATTGAATATGGCGATATCCAAACGTCTTTTCTGATAGGTATTGAAATCAGTTCAAAGGTTGATGGGTGTCTGATGACTTCTTGTCAAACTACAGACGATGTCGACAGTGATTTTTGTATGACACTAAACAACAGTCACCTTTTTGAAATCAACAATGTGGTCACGCTAGACGTTGAAATGCTTGCTTGACTTAAGCACATAGAGCTTGATTAACACTCAAGTAAAATATCTATGTTACGTTGGTATCGCGTAACTGTGTTCATAAAGCAGTAAATGAATTTCATGGATGAAACAAGCGAATTTATGTGTTAGAAATACAATAACTAACTAAAACATAGGGATATCATTGTTCATGAAAGTTAATCCGCTCTCAAGTATCAACCCAAGTGTCTTTCCCGCTTTTTTAGCCGTTGCCGAGCATAAGAGTTTTACCACGGCAGCTGAGGTATTGTACAAAACCCAAAGTGGTATTAGCCGACATGTCAGTGAATTAGAAAAACAACTGGGCGTGCAGCTTTTTATTCGAACACAAAAAGAGGTCGAATTAACAGAAATTGGACATTCTTTTGTTGACCTAATAAAGCAGCATTTAGATTCCTTGGATAGACTGTACGACGAGGCACAGAATGAGCGGGAAGGGTATCGGGGAAAGGTGCGGTATGCGATGCCTCCCAGTTGCCTATTATCCCCTCATTTCCCTATCATTCTCGATAAACGCAAAGACTTCCCTGAATTAGAAATCAATGTTGAATTAATGCCAAATGACGATATTTTTGATTTGGTACTAGGTTCACATGCAGATTTTGGTTTTGTGACAGAGCGTATTAATAATCCAGCACTACACTATGAACCATTTTGCCAAGAAGAATATGTATTGGTGGGTTCACCAGAATATGTATCGGGATTGACTTCAGATAATGTGACCGAACAAAAATATGTATCATACCCTGGTATGGATGTGTATTTTGATTTTTGGATAAATCATTTCTTACCATATGAAAAGTTTACCAAGGCGCGTTCCCTTTATTATGCTGGCGCGATCAATGTTATTGAAGGGGCGATCACCATGGTTAAAAAAGGGGTAGGGCTCTCTGTATTCCCTCGACATTGTGTTAGCCAATATCTCGACTCCGGTGAACTAGAAATCTTTCTTCCTAGTGAAACAGGGCCATTGACCAACTGGATTTATATCGTACAACCTAAAAGTAACGCTACACCACGTAGAGTATCTATGGTCATTGAATGGTTTTTAGAAATGCATAGAGACGATTAACTTCTTACACCACATGAATAAGGACATTGTATGTTTAACATTTCAGCGCTTAATGGGGATTGTTGGTCAACACCGGCAAGTACGATAGAGGCATGCTGGTCAGCACTTGGCGCAGGAGCTAATGGCTTAACGCTAACGGTGTATTTGACTAGTGATAATCAGCTTGTTTGCGCACCTGATGAGCAATTGCTTAATTATACTGGCCAAGATGTTTGTATAAGTGACGCATCATTGGCAGATATCCAAAAATTAGATGCGGGGGCTACTTGGCGCTCTACCGAGTTAAAAGACGGACAGCCAACAGGCGCGGTTGGAGAAGATACCCCTTGGGTAGCCCCTAATGATTGGCAACGCGTTTATTTCCCTGAATTAGCACTGGTGCTCCAAACCTTTGGACGAAGAACAAATTTTCAGCTTAAGCTTGCTGACGACGCTAATATTGCAAACCACCTGATCCCTTTACTACAACAATTTGGCTTAATTAATCGAATCAATCTTATTACTAATCAGGCTCAGATAGTACAAATATCGATGCAAGCCAAAGATTGCCGATGTGTGCTTGATATTACAGCCCTTACCAGTGATACCATTTTGCCACAAATAAATGAATCAACTTCCATACGCAGCTTTTGGATTTTATACGAGCAACTTGACACATTGACCTCAGCTGAGCGAGAGGACTTGGCGCAACTCCTCTATGTAAACAATCAGTCTTTACAAGTAACGAGTAATCATATGCCTTATGCGTTAACTCGTATTGCTTACGAAAATTTAAGTGCTTGGAAACTACCTATCGATGTGCTTGTCGCAAAAGGGGCGCTGCCAAGTGTCGAGCAACAAACACCAGCATGTCCTGTCTTTTCAGAAGACTTCAATGGTCCGTCCGTAAACCCAACACAGTGGGCTTTAGGTTACTCACATGATAATGATGATACACAGATTTCGATAAACGATGGGTTAGTGATAGATATTAAGCAGGGCGGACATTATTCAGGTGGCGCTGCGGTGATGAAAATTCCAACCCATGGTGATTTTGATGCACAAGTTGGCTTTAGCGTTGCGCACCCTCACCAGGGAACGACGTTTGAGATGGCCGCAATATCGATTAATCCGAGTTACAAGAAAACAAACTTGACCTTCGATGTGCACGGGGCGCCACCTTATGCGTCGAGCGAGAGAGATGAAGATGATGGCTTTCGTTGTGGCTGGAACAATGGCTTGTCAGTAACCAATTTTATTTTATCCAGTGACGACATCAAAGCGGCTGCCAATTCAGGGAGTGATTATAGCCTTTGGGGGGAGCCATATTCGTCTAACATTTACAATTGCTACGGTAGGGATGTTGGTTACGGCAAGATAGATTCACCAGATGGTTACCTGCGCCTCGTTCGACATAAAGAGGTGTTTAACACTTACTATCGCGATAAATTTAACAAAGCGTGGGTTTGCTCAGGAAGTATGCTCGTGACCAATCTCCCAGATGATGTGTTTATTCGTTTGGCAGCTAAGCACTGGAAAAAGAAAAATCCCGAGCCGCCACGCAATACTGTGGTATTCAAAGAATTCGTGATCAAACAATACTAGGGAAAGCACATGAATATATTACGCGTTACCATAGTCGTCGCTATTTTTTTAGTTGGCGGCTGCGCCAGTCAAACGAACACAGTTACTAATAATACACTAGCGCTCCAAAAAGAATCTTCTCTATGCCACAACCTTGATGGGCTAACTTGGGAAAAATATTCACTTTATGATGTGACCTATACGTGTATGCCAAAGGGATGGGAGCACTTTTTTAATACACCTGAAGTAAAAGCGTCGGTATTAACCATCTCTCAGGAATTGGATAAACAAATTAAAGACGGCTGGGAAATAAGTCCAAGTGTCGGGGCGACGTTTAGAGCATTATATATGGTACCGCCAACGTTAGCTCAAGCTGTCATTTTAGGACAAGATCCAGCACCGCAACCAGGGCTGGCCACAGGATTGTCTTTTTCATTACCACAGGGCACGCCAACGTCAGATGTGGCATCTGTCCAACGGGTATTTTTAGAAGCGAACAATGAAGGTATCTGTACTGATCTTAATGATGGTGACGCATCTCAGTGGGCAGAAAATAATGTGTTATTGCTAAATATGGCGCTGACAATCCCATGTCCGAAAGATGGGTTTTGTAAAATAGCTAAACATGTCCCACTGTGGGAAGATTTTACAGGCTACTTGATGGCTTATATTGATACGTTAGAGCAGCCAATGTCCTTTATCCTTTGGGGTAGTAAAGCCAAAGCCTACGCGAGTACTGTAAAAAATGAATTGCACAAAACTTTCGAAGGTGGACACCCTTCGCCAAAAGCGCATTCATCTAACTTCTTTTGTAAAAACTATTTTAATTGTGCCAACAATTGGCTGGTAAAAAATGAAGCTGATCCCATTAACTGGAATTTAGGTCGTTCATGCCAAGTACAGCCCACCTGTGAGTGGGAATGGGATTCTGAGACGCGCACCTCTTCTTGTACAAAGGTTTGTGAAGAAGTCGCGTGTCCGATCTAGGCTGGGCGTATTTAATAGTTGGACTTAGTTATAGGAAAATGCCAAACAACCCAAATAAAACACTTAAACTCAAAATAGCTCTGTCCAACTCGGTTTGCTGTAGTAAATTATCAAGAGAGCATATTGTACAACGTATGAATACCTACATGTCAGAAAGTATGAAATAAAATTGGCTACTTACTGATGATCTTTGGGGCATTTCTTTATTTACAGCATTTGCCCAAACATACGATGAGACTTCGTATTTTTCAGGCGAAAAAAACTTTTTAAAGATCAAAGATGTAAATCGTCAAAGTGAAGCTTGGGGTAAGTTTTCTGCTATCTATAAAATTACTGCAAATATAGTGAGGAGTAATAGTGTGCAATCAAAACAGTTGTTAGACCTTGCGCGAGGAGCTGAACTAGCGATTGTTATGGCTTATGTGTCCACGTCAATTTCAGATGAAACTAGCGTAGAGCAATTTGACGCAATATGGAAATCTTCAAAAGCTTTTAGTAAGTCTGTCCCTGAGTCTATGTTGACCAGTATCTTAGCTGATGCTGAAAGAATGCCGGACCAAGACAAATTAATTGAAAAACTATCTGAATCAATGAAGGTTTGTAGCGATAATTTAAAAAATCGACAAGACTATATTGATCTTTGGAGAGAGTTATCCAAAAGTTGTATATTAAGCCTTCCTAATTAGAAAAGCGTCCAATAAGCGTCCAAATATTAGCTATAAATGAATCTTTATAACGTTTTTTAAGTTTAAGTTTTTGAGAAATATTTGAAATAAAATGGTGGCCCCTCCCAGACTTGAGTTTATCTGCTAAATATTTGTAATGTAAATGCATTTTTATTATCTTAAAGTGTATGTGTTACGACTCTTGTTACATAAAATAACAGCAATGAGAACTTAGGCGTTCATCTTAAAGTTGTAAATGGAGTTCGTTGACATCGCAACTATTAATCCAACTTTTAGGTATCTAGATAAAATGGAATCAGCATTTAGTATTTTTGAAAAGCACTACAAATCTATACAAGATTTGATTAGGACTGCCGATATTTATACTATTCATGCTTTTGCAAAGCTTAAAGGTACAGAAGCAGATCTAGAGTTAATCAACAATATTATGAATGACCATAATTGTCATAGTACATTAGTAAATGCGTGGTATTTTCATATGTCTAAAGAAGAAAATGATTTGCTTCGCCAAGATCCACACATTAAAACTATTTGTGAACAAATAGTTACTTCGTCTTTTGTTTCAGTTGAGTACTATTTGGTCAATAGATTTAAGGAACTAATTCATAAGAAAGTAACAAATAAGAATATTGCCAATTCGGTATGTAAATTATCTAATGGCACTAGCTTGCAAAAGCTCCATGAAAAATATAAAAATTTTCTTGATATTGATTTGTCGAAATTTGAACAAGATGTATGCTTATTCGAGAATAACTGGTTCAATCCAGATAACTGTTGGCAGGCACTAAATATGATGTCGAAGGTTCGTAATGAAGTAGCTCATACGGGTAGTTCTAATACATATCAGATAACATACTTACTTGACGCATATTCTCCTTATCATTTCATATGGCGCTGGGTAGGATTGTTTGACTCTAAGAGTATGAGTACCGAATAAGAGAATGAATTGTGATTCACTAAAGTTTTTCATTTTTAGTTGCAAACAACGCAATAAAATTGCCAAACTAAGCTCACACAATATTCAAGCTTTTAGTGCCTTTGAGTTCCGCAAATATTAGGAGACTTAGTTATGGATAAACAAGACGAAAAAAATAAGTACGATGAATCTAGTCTTTACATTTCAGCCCCTTGGGGGAATTCAAATATCATGCAGGGGGTTTCACGAGTTTCAAGAGACAATCCAGTTGATCCAAACCTCTTTGTTTCGGAAAGATCTCGAGTTCATGAGGCGTATATTATCGAACAAGAGAAAACCAAACGGCTAAGTTTAATACTTTCAGCTGTATTGCTCTTAGCTGCTTGTTTAATCTTTATCTTCGCGCCAGAGGGCCGAGAACAGGTTTCCACTTGGATTGGAGCTGCCCTTGTCGTAACTGCTGCGGGGGCTGCGGGTTATAAGCGGGTATGGGGTAAATCCAAAATCATCTCTTTTGGCGCAGATAATGGTGCTAATAAATAAGTGCACCTAACCAGTGCCTAAACCAAAGAGGCGCAAAACAGAAGGCTGCGCTCATTCGTCGCTTTGTTTAGCCTGCTATTTTGTGCCAGCCAAGCGTTATAAGTAATCTTAAATTCGGTGTAAAATGTTTGACATTAGTGAGTTATCAATTGCGTTGCAGAAAGAAGACGAGGTCGGCCGTGTTATTCGGACTCATTTACATATCGAAAATTTGATAAATCAATTTTTACATCTTGCCACTCCATGTCCAGATTATTTATCTCCACTAAAATTAGATTATTTTGGTAAAGTTCAGCTTTCTTTATCTTTAGGGTTACCTGAAAAATTTAAACAGCCCTTAAATTTTTTGGGCACAATACGCAATAATTTCGCTCATAAACTTAATCTAAAAATTGATAAAAATATCGTAAATAATTTTTTTGATACATTTGATGAGAAACAAAAAAAAGACATTATTGAATCATCGTCTGTAAATACACTTTCGTGGGTCGCAGAAGGAAAGTCTTGGAAAGCAATATCTCCATCCGATCGGTTTATGATTATGAGCTTCGCTCTCTATTACGGCTTGAAAATGAGTATTGTGGAATTTAAAACTGATATAGATATACGTGCATATCACGAGCAAATTGGAAAGCTAGCTAAAACAGAATAAATTACTTATAACAAACGCATTTAGTACGGACACAAAAAGCTTGGCTTGTGCTCGTGCTTCGCTTAGTTTAGCCAAGCATTTTGTCCCGCTTGTGCAGGCGTTTAATAGCTTATGGAGTATTGTCTTGAATCGGAATCAAAGAGTAGAGCTAGCTTTTAATTTTATGCTAGCAAAGGAGAAAGCCGGAGAAGCTTTCACTATGGCTGAACTTGTTGAAGCATCTGGTTGGGCACTAAGTAGCTGTCAAACGTACCCAACTAAAAGGTGGCACCAATTCGTACAACGGGATGGTAACCAATATACGTCTACAGGCCTTATCTACCTTAGTCTGGAAGAGTTTAGCCTTATACACTCACAAAAACTTCAAGACCCTAATAAACTCTCATCAAAAAGCATACTACTTCACAAGGCTAGAGAGTTTGCTTTATTAGCAGTATCTACATACAACAACCCGTATACAGAGTTCAAGACTTATGGCTTCATCGTTAATATTGTTATCGCCTATACAGCGTTATTTCACGCGATTTTTGAAAAAAAATCACAAAACTATTTTTATCTTGATGATGATGGTAACCCAAGATTGATTGACGGAGAAGAAAAGGCGTGGGAGTTATCTCGATGTTGCTCTGAATATTGGGGGGGACAAGCCAACCCTGAAACTAAGAATTTGAATTTTCTTATCGGACTTAGAAATAAGATTGAACATAGAAGCTTACCGGCAGTTGATCTTGCGACTAGTGGTGAATGTCAATCTGCGCTCAACAACTTTGAGAACTTATTAGTAGAAGAGTTTGGAGATAGCTACGCACTAATGGCGAGGCTAGCTATTGCAATGCAATTAACACGAACGTCGGAACAAGCTCAACTGGAAGCGTTAAAACAATTTCAAACTGAGAATTATCGAGTCGTGCGAGAATACATGGAAACATATAAAAATGATTTGTCAGATGAAGTACTTGAAAGTCAAAAATACAGGATAAGAGCGTTCTTAGTTCCAAAACTCGGGAATCATGCCAAATCCGCTGATTTGGCCGTAGAATTCATTAATGTTAATAAGTTGAACGATGATGAGATGGCTAACTATGAACAGGGGGTAGCTTTTATTAAAGGAATTGAATCACCATTTAAATTGAAACCTAGTAAAGTTATTCCTATCGTAAAAGAGAAAATTAAAGATTTTAATCCAACATTACATACAAAATGTTGGAAGTATTACAATGCGAGGCCACGCGAACTTGTTACTTCATATAAAGGTGAATATGCTGCATATGTTGAAGGATTTGATGGCTATTTATACTCTAAGCGTTGGGCTGAGTTTTTAGTTAGGCAGCTAAGAAATAAAGATGAGCTTGCAAGAGTTCGTAGACAAGCTATTTAACAAGTTGCTCAAAAGGAGGAGTTACAATTACGTGCTGCTGGCATTTTAACGACGTTCAGATATGTTTAATTTATTTAAACCTGATTTGTTAGTTTAAACTAGCGGAGAATTTTTTACTTGAAGTAATTAATGAAGTAGAAGTACATCAATTTATTATTTCTGTGTCTATTTGTCGCAGTCATCTTTAATAAGCTCTAATATGTGCTTTTCTAAAGAGCGATATTGCTTCTCAATTGTTTCTTGTTTGACTTGCTTTAGTTTTAACTCTTTCCATTTAAGCGCATATACTCCAAATGTATTGGTGAGAGCTTCGAGTAATTCGCTTTCTTGCTTTGAATAGTGTTCTTTTGGATCCAGCTTCTGTGCTAAAAGAGATCTCGCCTCCTGCCTCTTTTGTCTTGCTTGGGCTAAAGTTATCTCGGGATAGCAACCAAAGCCTATATTTGTTCTAGATTTGGTGAGTGGTTTAATGTAGTTAAACAAGAATCGCTTTTTGCCATTAGGCATTACCCTTAGAAATAAACCGTTACCATCCGAAAGGTTATATTCCTTTTCTTTGGGTTTAGCTGATTTAATTTTGGTATCAGTAAGTGGTTTAGGTATCTTGGGCATGTAACACTCCTGAACGATCATATTTAACGATGTTAAGAATAATGTTACATAAAACGTGAGCTGTCACTAGAATATGTCAGAATGTTTCGTAGAAAAAATGTAAGAAAATGTGTTAAAAAATAAGCAGTTATTATAAATATTAATTCTGCTAATAATTGTTCGTAAGAAAAAATGGTGGCCCCTCCCAGACTTGAACTGGGGACCTACCGATTATGAGTCGGGTGCTCTAACCAACTGAGCTAAAGGGCCATTTTAGAAATTCTGCACAGATCGTACAAAACGGCGAGCAGTATAAGCATTTTTTATTTTGATGTCACGCGCGTTAAATCAAAAATTATCGATATTTTGCTTGTTCGCTTAATTGTTAGTCAATCCTGAGCACGTTGCGTGCTCAGGATATCAGATTAGTTACTTCCGGCGAAACCTGAATAGGCCTGCAAGTAGTAATAGCGCACCATAGCCGAAGCTTCCACCTCCGCTGCCACCACTATTGTTATTAGGTGGTTCAGTCGGTGTAGGGGGCGTTACAGGCGCCACTACAGTGATGGTAATGCTCTTTGTTGTACTGGCTTCTCTAAAGTCGGTGGCAGTGAAGTCAAATGTTAATGTAGCGGCTTCACTTGGTGCAACAAAGCTAGCATCTAATGTCGTTGCATCTGTTAGGTCAACACTTGGTCCTGAGGTTTGTTGCCAAAGGAAAGTAAGTTCATCGCCGTCCATGTCGCTTGCTTGTGCAGTGAGATTGACAGTTTGTGTGGTATTAACAGAAAAGTCTTCGTTCAATGTCACAGTCGGCGGATTATTGGTATCGTCATCAGCAATATTGACCGTTATTGATGAAATCGCGCCAATCGAAGTTAAGCTCGGATTGGCTAAATTGATAGTAAATGATTCCAGCTGTTCTTCTAGTTCATCGTCTATCAGATCAATAACAATGCTCTTGTTGCTATTGTCGTTAGCGTTCCAGTCTAAACTACCTGATGCAAGTACAAAATCATCACCTTGAGTAGCACTGTCTGCAGTGATGGTGTAATCAATCGAAATCGTATTGTTGGTATTACCGTTGCGAGCTACAGATATGGTAGTTTGGCCACTATTTTCAGCGACGGTAATAGACTGCTGAACAAAGCTCACCGAGCTGTTGTCGGCGTCACCGGTAATATTGACTGTTAAATAACTTGGTGCCGACAAAGACGCGCCACTTTTAGGGTCAAACAAGCGCACAAAGAATTTTTTGGCGGTTTGATCACCGCTATCTAACAATGCGATGTTGATAGATTGGATACCATTACTGTTATCTTGCCAATCTAGTCGTCCAGTTACCGGTGTGTAATCAGTATTGGCTTTGGCACTGCCATCTAAGATTTCATAGCCAATTGAAACTGAACTGGCATTCGCATCAACATTTTGGCGCATGACAGGCAATGAAAGTACTTCACCTGGTAAGCTATCAATCTCGCTTTGGGTAAACGAGATGTGACCTTGCGTATCGTTGTGCGTGTTATCTTTAAGTATGTATAAACCACTATCAATATCGCTTACTAGTATATTGCCTGATGGAAGGAATGGGTAAGTACCCCAAGCACCATCAAAGCCAGCACTATTTCCCGGCGTATAGGTATCGAAGTAACCGATTGTTTGAGGTGTTGTTGGGTCAGTAATGTCGAGTATGGTCAAGCCTTTTTGATAATTCGACATATAGTAACGGTTACCGCGAACAAAACCGTTGTGATCAATAGCTCTTGACGTGCCCGTCCAGCTGCCTACAAGTGTAGGAGTGTTTAAATCTTCAATCGAAAATACCCGAACGGTAGTCGATACCCCAAGGCGAGATTCATCGAGCTCATCATGCAAGAAAACAAACATGTTATCTTCCGTTGACCATCCTGAATGCACGTACTGAGGATTGCTGTAGGTGCCTCTACCAAGTGAGGTAACGTTGTCAGTGTCAGAGATATCCCATAACAACATCTCAGTTTCGTTGAAGTCGATAAACACGGTACATGAGCTATTTGAATTTACACAGTCACGATTTTTGCGCTCGTCATCTATGGTGATTGATGCGCCATCATGAGTGTATGGTCTATTACCAGTATCTACGGTTGTGTTGTAATTGTCAGAAAGTGGTGTCAGCGTGCTTGGCGTTGCTAATGAATAATTTTGATATTGGCCGGTATTGCGTTCAGTCCCTATAAGGTGTAGTACTGGGGTCGCATTAGGTCTGGCGATGTTATAGGTGTAATCAACATTAGAGATGTAAACATTGTGTGCATTATTCACTGTCTCATTGTTTTCAACTACGTTGATAGAATGTGGCAAATTATTTAGGTTAATGATAGTGACGTGATCGGTCACACTCGGGCTAGCGCCATCTAAGGTCACATAGGCATATGCTTGCCATAAATTAAGATTTTCATCGAAATACTGATAAACCTTAATATCGCGCCAAGTTACAGATTGACCAGAGATTGCACCGACCTCTTGAGGCGAGCTTGGATCGGAAACATCAACAACAACTGTACCGTTTCTAAGTCCCATAATGGCATATTCTTTACCAGTATTGAGATCAACGTGACCCCAAATGTCACTGGCTTCAGCTGGCGCTATGCTAATTGCACTTAATGGCATATGGCTAATTAAATCGACATTGTTGCAATCAAACACATCGGCTTTGCCGTCAACACATTCGATGTTGGTGTGCGCTTCATTTAAGCTTGCATAGCTGGCGAGTTTTTTCGCTAGTTTCTTATCGGTTTCTTGAGATTTACCGTCAGCGATTACATTAAAACCTTGATTACTTAGTTCTTTAGCCATATCCATTGGTACGCCAATAAGCGTAGTACGGTTAGAAGCAGGGCTTTGGCTTTGGAAGTGATCAAATCGGTTATAGCCTCCTCGTACAGGTACGATATTGCTCTTTAGGTAAAATATTTCGTCGACATTATTAATGCTATATGTACCGCTGCTTACTAGTACCTTGTCACCTTTATTTGCTCTAAGTACAGCGTAGCCAATTGATTTACATGGACGTAATGGATTGTCGCAGTCGCCTTTGTCTACCCCGTTTTCAGCAACAAATCGTGCTTTGTCGTGTTCAGAATGAGCGGATAAGTTGAAAGTTACTCCCAGCGAAAGCGCTAAAATGGATAACTTCAAAACATTATTCATTGGCAAAATCCTTGTCTAATCGGTCAACGGCACTGGCATAAAATAGTGGCAATGGTGCTGTTTTCATAAAATTTAAGTGTTATATTTGTGTAAATTAACATAGATTCATTTAACAAATATACAAAAAATTGTCTGAAAATTAGCCTGGTAACATAATTGGCTGCTTAGTTTCATGCAAAATAAGAGGTACAGAGTGAGAGTTCTTGTATATTCAATTATTGTGGTACTCACCGTTTTGCTAGCGGCATGTGAAACTCATAAGAAACAGTCAGATATTCCTATGGTGTTGACGTATAAGGGGAAGAACTTAACTTGCGATGCGTTAAATAGTCAATCTGGTTGGCAAGTTGAGCAAATTCAGTTTTTTATTAGCGACTTGTCTATCAAAGATCATCACAATCAATGGCATCAGCTTGAATTTGAATCTGGTCAATTTCAAAGTGAAAATGTTGCGTTGTTGTCGCTGATGTGTGAGCAGGGAAATGTTGCTGAACAAAACCTTCAATTGGCCCTTACTAGCAATATTGTGCCTGCTGATATATCCGAAATCGCGTTTGATTTAGGGGTACCATTTGACCTAAATCATCAAAACCCGCTCACGCAGCCTTCACCATTGAACGAAGCCAGCATGTTTTGGGTTTGGCGTACGGGGCATAAGTTTATGCGCGTTGAAATGAACAATAGCAACGATGCTTGGTGGTTTCATCTAGGCTCTACCGGCTGTAGTTCGGCAAGCCCAGTAAGATCGCCCGTCGAATCTTGTCGACAGCCAAACCGCTTTCGTTATCACATAGCAACTAACACGCATGAGCCAATAAACATCCATTTTGCATTGGATGCTTTATTGTCAAACATGCCGTTAAATGAACGCAATAGTTGCCAGTCTGAACCGGACAATGCAAGTTGCCATGCATTGTTTAGCAATGTTCAACGCGCTTTCAGTATAGGAACTCTCGCGCCAGCGACGAATACTCACGCGAGTCTTGCCGATAATGAAAGCTAGTATGCCCAAACAAAAGTACTTGGCGGGTGTGTTGGCAGTGCTAAGCATTGCATTTGTTGGCGCGTGCTCGGAACAAAAAACACCAACGCCTTATAAATGGCCGGTAGTTGAAGGTTTTCCACTACCACAAGTACCCGCTGACAACCCGATGACGCTGGAAAAAATAGAACTAGGGCGTCATCTCTTTTACGACAAGAATCTATCATTTAATCAAACGCAGTCTTGCGCAAGTTGTCATGAACAGGCATTTGGCTTTGGCGAGAATAAACCTACTTCGGTAGGTAGCACCGGACAAGCCCATCGCCGCAATGCTCAGGCGCTTGTCAATATTGCCTACAACAAAACACTGACGTGGGCGCATGATGGCATCACGTCTCTTGAGCAACAAATATTGTTACCCATGTTTGGTGAGTCTCCGATTGAATTAGGCATTACTGGTCATGAAGCAGAAATTTTACAGCGCTTCAATAGTCCAGAATATCAAGCACTGTTCCAAGCAGCATTTGCTGATCAAGCCATTAGCTACGATTTAATTGTTAAGTCGCTTGCCAGTTTTGTTCGTAGTCTTATCTCGCTTAATGCACCATTCGATCGGTATGCATACTACGGTGAAGACAATGCGCTTAATGCGTCAGAACTTAGGGGGATGAACCTGTTTTTCTCTGAAAAATTAGAGTGTCACCATTGCCATGGCGGCTTTAATTTTACGCAATCAACGAGTCATGAAAAACAGCAACTAGACCGAAGGCCGTTTCACAATACTGGTTTATACAATGTTATTAATGAAAATGGTGAGGCGGGGTACCCCAAAAAGGATATTGGTTTAGCGGAAATCAGTACCTTAGCGCGTGATAATGGACGCTTTCGTGCACCTACGTTAAGAAATATCGCCGTTAGTGCACCGTATATGCATGATGGTAGCATCGCTACCTTGGGTGAAGTAATAGACATGTACGCACGTGGTGGGCGCGATGTTTCCTCAGGTGAATTGACTGGTGATGGCAAGCTAAACGCGCTCAAAAGTCAATTTGTTAAAGGGTTTGAGCTAAGTGAACAAGATAGAACCGATTTGTTGGCGTTTCTGCATACGTTGACGGATGAGCAATTTTTAACGGACGTTAAATTTCAAGCGCCGTCTCAATAAGCGGCGCTCTACAATAACGTGTTAAAAGGTGAAGCTTATGCCGGAATATACTTCACTTTGAATCCACAAATCCCCTGTCACTGAAAGGCTACATTCAGACTCGTTACAGAGAAACTCTCCTTCATTATTAAACAGGGTTGCATAAACACGGCCACCGAAAACAAAGTTGAGATTGTCTGCAAGCTTAACTTTGGTTGACAGCCCTAAATTGCCTGATAATTTCGTTTCACTGTCATAAGTATCGTTACTTGGAGAGAAAAATGTCGCGCCAATTCCCCCCGACAGCAAAATAGGAATGTCACCCGTCGTTAATGGGACATTACCGCCCAAGTGTAGGTAACTAACGCTCAGCTCGGTGTCAATTGCCGCTTGTTTTTCGAATGGCGTTTTGTTGTGACTAAATAAAATTTCGCCCTGACGCGATTGATCGAATGGCCACGCGAAAACTACACCATAACTGGATTGGTCATCTAGGTTTAAGCTTGAGGTGTCACCGTTAATGCTAACGTCGAAATCACCACCAAAACGATAGCCTGCAAATGGCGTTATTTCATATTCAGTTTGCGCAATTGATTGTGTGGAGGTTAACAGTAATATCGCCGATAGTAATAAACCTTTCTGCATCATGCATCCTTAGGTAAGTAAACTTGTATAACAAGCTCGTAAACTATGAGATCCCATTATAAAAAAATCCAGCACAAAGGCTGGATTTTTATTGTTAATAATCGTAACGCTTAGCGCTAATTACTCACCGTCTAAGAAACTCTTAAGTTGTTCAGAACGAGAAGGGTGGCGTAGTTTACGAAGCGCTTTTGCTTCGATTTGACGGATACGCTCACGTGTTACGTCAAACTGCTTACCAACTTCTTCTAGCGTATGGTCGGTATTCATATCAATACCAAAACGCATTCTTAACACTTTCGCTTCTCTTGCAGTTAGGCCAGCAAGTACTTCATGAGTAGCGTGCTTCAAGTTTTCAGACGTTGCTGAATCTACAGGTAATTCACCGCTGCCGTCTTCAATGAAGTCACCTAAGTGCGAATCTTCATCATCACCAATTGGCGTTTCCATTGAGATTGGCTCTTTGGCGATCTTAAGTACTTTACGGATTTTGTCTTCCGGCATTACCATACGCTCAGCTAATTCTTCTGGCGTAGGTTCACGACCCATTTCTTGTAACATTTGACGAGAAATACGATTCAATTTGTTAATCGTTTCAATCATGTGTACAGGTATACGGATGGTACGTGCCTGGTCTGCAATCGAACGAGTAATTGCCTGACGGATCCACCATGTTGCATACGTCGAGAATTTGTAACCGCGACGATATTCAAACTTGTCTACCGCTTTCATCAAGCCGATGTTACCTTCTTGGATTAAGTCCAAAAATTGTAAACCACGGTTGGTGTATTTCTTGGCGATTGAAATTACAAGACGTAAGTTTGCCTCTACCATTTCTTTCTTCGCACGACGTGCTTTGGCTTCACCAATTGACATACGACGGTTGATGTCTTTAATACCGTGTACGTTTAGGAACGTTTCTTGTTCAAGTTGGTTCAACTTGTAAATACAACGCTCAATTTCTGGTTCAACATCTGCTAAGCGTTTTGCATAAGGCTCGCCAGAAGCCATTTGTGCTTCTAACCAGTCTTTCGAAGTTTCATTGCCCGGGAAGATCTTGATGAACGTAGCTTTTGGCATACCTGCACCAACAACACAGTGCTTCATGATCAAACGTTCTTGAACACGTAAACGATCCATTACCTCACGCATGTTCTTCACAAGGCGGTCGAAAACTTTCGGTACTAAACGAAACTCTTTGAAGACGTCAGCTAATTCATCAATAGCTTTTTCGGCGTCTGCATGACCGCGGCCTTTATTACCAATGATTTTGTTGGCGGCTTCATATTTGTCACGTAACGCAGTAAATTTCTCGCGTGCTAGCTCTGGATCTGGACCTGTATCTTCCTCTTCATCACTATCGCTATCGTCATCGCTATCTGCATCATCGTCTTCGTCATCTAAATCTTCTTCAGAGAGTTCAGAGCCGATATGTGTAGCAGCAGCTGGAATTTCGTCTTCTTCAGCGTCAGGATCTTGGAAACCAAGAATAATATCGCTTAAGCGACCTTCTTCTGCTTCAAAGTTATCCCATTGCTCTAGTAAGTAGTTGATGGCAGGTGGATATTCAGCAACTGAGCGCTGAACTTCTTTGATACCTTCTTCGATGCGTTTAGCGATAACGATTTCGCCTTTACGGGTTAACAGTTCAACTGTTCCCATTTCACGCATATACATTCGAACAGGATCGGTAGTTCTCCCAATCTCGCTTTCAACCGTTGCAAGGGCTTGCGCGGCAGCTTCAGCGGCATCTTCATCGGTATTTGCTTCACTCATCATTAGAGTGTCGCTATCAGGTGCATTTTCAAATACCTGAATACCCATATCGTTGATCATGCGAATTATATCTTCAACTTGATCAGAATCGATAATATCTTGTGGGAGGTGATCGTTAACTTCAGCAAAAGTTAAATAACCTTGTTCTTTACCTTTGGTTATTAACTCTTTGAGTCTAGATTGTGGGGCTTGATCCATTGACGAGTGTCCACCTTAAATTGACTTTCAAAATTGGCACAGTAAAGCCGAAAATTTTAGCAAAATGCATATTAAATTACCAGCAATAAAGTGCAGTATCTAATCTTACGCTTGGAACAATTATAGCAGTATTCCTATGTTGCGTATGACTCTTTAAGCGTTTAACAACGCTTGTAGTTCTTGCTTTTCTACTGGGGTTATCTGCCCAGTACGCGCTTTTTGTAATAATATTTCTGTACGTTGCTCGACGAAATTATCCAAAAGCTTTTCAATACTATCTAGAAAGACGCCTTCCGCGGCTTCTTCAACAATGTGGTGTTGCCAACACAGTAATGTTGACAAGTGCTTACCATATTCACTGTCTCTAAAGTATTCAATTATTTGTCCGCTGTTCAACTTTTCGTGTTGCAAACAAAGCGTAATAAGTTGATTTAGCAAGGGAACGCCTGGTAAATCAAGTTCAGCGATCACACGTGGATCGGGTAACGCCTTTACTATATGGGGATACTCTAGCAATAATGCAATAGCTAATCGTATTGGCGTTACTTTGGGTTGTTTTTTATTTGCTAATTGCGCTGGCTGGCTGGGCGTCGCCTGACTTAGTCTAGCAAGTTGCTTTTCGCTGCCTGCACCGAAATTATTGGCTAGTTCGGTGATAATGCCGTCTTTTAGCGTGCCGTCTGGCATTTTATTTAAATAGGGTTGGAAAGATTCAATGAGTGCCGCTTTACCTTCTAAGGAATTCATATCCACTTGTGCAAGTAAGTGCTCGAACAAAAACCTTGAAAGTGGTGTTGCTGAGTCTAATATCTGTTCAAATGCTTGCTGCCCTTGTTGCCTGATCAAAGAATCAGGATCTTCACCGTCAGGTAGAAATACAAACTTCAATGACATGCCGTCTTTGATTAACGGCAAGGCATTTTCCATTGCGCGCCAAGCTGCGTCGCGGCCAGCACGGTCACCATCGTAGCAACAAATCACTTCTTTTACGGTACGAAATAGCACTTGTACCTGATCTTCGGTCGTAGACGTACCTAGCGAAGCTACAGCATAATTAACGCCATGTTGTGCCAACGCGACAACATCCATGTAGCCTTCAACTACGACCAAACGCGTTAATTGTTTATTGGCTTGCTTAGCTTCATACAGACCATAAAGCTCTTGGCCTTTGTGATAGATACGTGTTTCTGGAGAGTTGAGGTATTTAGGCGTGCCGTCACCCAACACACGACCACCAAAACCGAGTACGCGACCACGCTTGTCGCGAATTGGAAACATAATGCGCCCACGAAAACGATCATAGGGGCGGTTTTTGTCGCCTTGAATTGCCATGCCTAAGTCTACTAACTGCTGACATTGCTGAGGCGTGCGACCGAACACTTTCATCATGTTGTCCCACTGGTCGCTGATGTAGCCTATTCCAAATGTTTTCGCGATTTCGCCGCTTAATCCTCGGCCTTTTAAGTAATCAATGGCAACGTGTTTGTCTTCAGCTGTTTTTAACTGTTGTTGATAAAATTTGCTGATGCTCGCCATGATTTCATAGTCATCTTGCTTTTGCTGATAAACTTGCTGTTGCTGTTTTAATTGTGCAGGTGTTTGATGGTTGTTTTCACGCGGCACCTCTAAATTGTAGAGAGAGGCAAGTTCTTCAATAGCATCGGGAAATTCTAAACGATCAAATTCCATTAAAAACGAAATGGCATTGCCATGAGCGCCACAGCCAAAGCAATGGTAGAACTGTTTGTCTTGGCTAACAGTAAAGGAAGGCGATTTTTCAGTATGAAAGGGGCAACATGCCTGATAATTCTTACCGGCTTTTTTCAATGACACACGACTATCTACAATTTCAACGATATCAGCTCTTGCTAACAAGTCATCGATAAACTGTCGAGGGATCATTCCGGCCATTAAAAATAACTACCTACATCAAAATGCACAAAGTACAAGTTTACTATTAGCTTGAAATAATGCGCAATCATATTTGTAATTGCACTCATTCAAGCCGATTAAATTTGCTATATGTCAGACACAAAAAACGCGAGACATCACAAATGGCTCGCGTTTTGGCTGCAACGGTTGTGAACTTAGCTATTTAGTGCTTTACGAACTAAACCGCTAACCGCGCCTAAGTCAGCTTTACCTTGCATTTGAGGTTTTAATATCCCCATAACTTTGCCCATTTCAGCCATTGAACGGGCACCCGTTTCAGCAATAGCCGCTGCAATGAGCTGCGCTATTTCATCATCGGTTAAAGGCGAAGGTAAAAATTCTTCCAATGTTGCAACTTCTGCCGCTTCTTTAGCAGCCATATCTTCACGGCCACCTTCATTAAACATAGCGATTGAATCTTTACGTTGTTTTACCATTTTAGTTAAAACAGCAATAACGTTTTCGTCGGTTGTTTCGACTCTATTATCAATTTCAGCTTGCTTAATAGCAGACAACGCCATGCGAATAGCGCCAAGACGTTCTTTGTCTTTAGCTCGCATAGCGTTTTTCATTTCGTCTTTGAGTTGTTCAAGCAGTGTCATGCTGCAGACTCAATCAATTGTCTAAATTTACTAAGGTAAATTAGTACAAACGAACGCGACGTGCGTTTTCACGAGAAAGCTTTTTAGCAGCGCGCTTAACAGCAGCAGCTTTTTTACGCTTACGTTCCCATGTTGGTTTTTCATATGATTCGCGACGACGTACTTCTGATAAAATACCTGCTTTTTCACATGAACGTTTGAAACGACGTAGTGCTACGTCAAATGGTTCGTTTTCTCTTACTTTAATTACTGGCATGTTGCCTCTTACCTTAGAAATTTATCTATATAAATCGGCGAATATTTTAAACATAAAAACTACTTATACTGTCTAATATTCACCCGCTCTATTAAAAATGGGTGACGCATTCTATTCCTATCATAGTTTATTGTAAAGTCTTAATGTGTTTTTACTGGCGAAAAACTCACAACAACGGTAAAATCGCCGCCGAAATTAACCGGGGTATTAAAAATATGCGAATTTTAGGTATCGAAACATCTTGTGATGAAACGGGTATTGCTATTTATGATGAAGATAAGGGGATTTTATCGCATCGCTTATATAGTCAAATTGCCGTTCATGCTGATTATGGTGGTGTAGTGCCTGAACTTGCGTCTCGCGACCATGTCCGTAAAACCATTCCTTTGATCAAAGAAGTGTTCGCTGAATCAGGGCTATCGCCTCAAGACCTAGATGGCGTAGCTTACACCGCTGGGCCAGGGCTTATTGGTGCGTTACTCGTTGGGTGTTCAATTGGTCGAAGTTTAGCTTATGGTTGGGATTTACCCGCCGTGCCTGTTCATCACATGGAAGGACATTTACTTGCCCCAATGCTTGAAGATGACGTGCCTGAATTTCCTTTCGTTGCGTTATTAGTATCAGGCGGTCACACCATGTTAGTACGTGTTGACGGCATTGGGCATTATGAGTTGTTAGGCGAGTCTGTCGATGATGCGGCGGGCGAAGCGTTTGACAAAACAGCTAAGCTGCTTGGGTTGGATTATCCTGGCGGTCCTGCACTGGCTAAAATGGCTGAATCTGGCACTAAAGGGCGGTTTAAGTTTCCGCGCCCAATGACTGATAGGCCAGGACTTGATTTTAGTTTCAGCGGTTTAAAGACCTTTGCCGCAAATACGATTCGCAAAGAGGAGATGTGTGAACAAACACATGCTGACGTTGCATACGCATTTCAAGAAGCTGTTGTTGACACCTTAGCCATTAAATGTAGACGCGCATTAGAGCAATGTGGCTTAAAGCGGTTAGTCATTGCAGGTGGTGTGAGTGCAAATACGTCTTTGCGGGTCAAACTCGAACAAATCACAGCTAAATTGGGCGGCAAGGTTTACTACCCACGTCCTGAATTTTGTACTGACAATGGCGCGATGATCGCCTATGCGGGAGTGCAACGCTTAAAAGCAGGTGTGAGCGCAGATATGACATTCAAAGCTACGCCTCGTTGGCCGCTCGATACACTTGAAGCCATTTAATTCTGTATATATCGTTTAATGATTAAGACTCATCATTAGGCGAAGTCTTACGCGAAAACTTAATTTTAGTTTCGGTGCCTTTAAGTAACCGCATAATATTGGCGCGATGTCGAACGACGATGAGCGCTGACAACATCAATACCGGATACGTATATAGCGGTTTTAACAGGTAAGTATAAACAGGAGCTAAACTAACGGTAACTATGGCTGCTAAGCTTGAATACCTAGAAGTTTTGGCAACAAGAATCCAAGTTAATACTAGCAACCCTGCTAAATCTAAGCCGATTGGTAACAGTACACCAAAGGCGGTCGCGACTGCTTTGCCCCCTTCAAAATTGAAAAACACTGGGTACATGTGACCTAAGCAAACGGCAAGAGCAATTAACCCTAGCGATAGTGGTGGTAAACCTAGGAAATATGCGCCCCAAACAGGAAAGGTGCCTTTTAATATATCGAAAGCTAACACGCTGGCAGCGGTCAGTTTATTGCTAATACGCAACACATTGGTTGCACCGGGATTATTTGAGCCTGTTGTTCGGGGATCTGGCAGCCCCAACATTCGACAGATCAATATGGCACTGGAAATTGAACCAATGAGGTAGGCAACTACAATCATAACCAGTGTCAAAAAGACTATCATCTATCAAAACTTCCAGGTCGGGTGATAATTCGGATTTTTGTGTATTGTATCGTTATGTAATCTAGTTTTTCCACTCTCACACAGGTAAACTCTGCACTAATTTGTAAATTAATGCCAAATTTGTGCAATCTGGTCGACCTGATCAGCTAACAGCGACCATTTGAGGAAGTAAAAAATGGATAAAGTGTTTATCCAAGGTTTAAGCATACAAACAACAATCGGATTTTATGCGTGGGAAAAAGAAATCAAGCAAACATTGATTTTTGACTTGTCACTGGGCTGGGACATTCGTCCTGCTGCGGCAAATGATGAATTAGCGAAAACACTTGATTACGCTGATGTTTCTCAAGAAATAGAGCGATTCGCCAATGCTAATCCTGTTGACTTATTAGAAACATTAGCCGAACGAACGGCAAGTCATTTAATGGACAAATACCAGATTAGCTGGCTGAAGCTTCGTATTGGAAAGCCTGGTGCGGTATATAATGCGCAATCTGTGGGCGTTGAAATTGAACGCAGTAGGGCAGAATAGTTGTGTCATTGTGTGCAGTTGAAGCCGAACAGGCTATCTGTGAAATGGAGGGGAAACAGATTAATCGCAATCAGTCTCTAAGCACACCTGTCTACGTTTCATTGGGCTCAAATATCGACAAAGAGAACAACCTGCGTGCTGGAATTGCACAAATCAAGCAATTATATGGTGACGTGATTTTGTCCTCTGTATATGAAAGTGACCCAGTTGGCTTTGTGGGCGACGCTTTTTACAACATGGTGTTGCTATTTCACACTGAGCAAACACTTGAACACGTGGCCAAGCAACTCCGTGAGATTGAATTTGCGCATGGCCGTCCAAAACAGGCACAAAAGTTCAGCTCACGTACGTTAGATTTAGATATTTTATTGTTTGGTAATACCGTTTGTCAGACGCCCATTACACTTCCCAGAGAAGAAATCTGTTTTAATGCCTTTGTGCTGTGGCCTTTAGCTGAAATTGCTCCGGAGTTAAAACACCCAACTACCCAATTAACCCTACAGTCAATGTGGCAAGTATTTGATAAATCAACACAAAAATTAAGGAAAATACCGTTCAATTTTTAACATCAATCGATGTCAAAAATTAACCTTTGCATTATGAGTATATTAGAGATTTTTTTACTAGCGCTAATCCAAGGATTAACTGAGTTCCTACCTGTTTCAAGTTCTGCACACTTAATACTGCCTTCGGCTATTTTGGGATGGACTGATCAAGGTTTAAGTTTCGACGTTGCAGTGCATGTTGGTACGTTACTGGCTGTGATGATTTATTTTCGTAAAGAAGTAGGTAGTATGCTAGTTGCTTGGTTAGGCACTATGAACATAGGGCCAGCTAAAAATAAACCAACTTTCGACGGGCAGTTAGCGTGGTGGATCTTGTTAGCGTCAATTCCTTTAGGGTTATTTGGCTATTTGAGCGCCGACTTTATTGAAGCTAATCTTCGCACTGCGGGCGTAATAGCAATTACTACATTACTGTTCGGTGTGTTATTAGGCATTGCTGACGTAAAAGCTAAAGAAAATGTGTCTGTTGAACAACTTGGCTTTAAGGGCGCTATGATGATAGGTTTCGCGCAGATGTTGGCGATAATTCCGGGGACGTCACGCTCAGGCGCAACCATGACACTAGGTTTAATGTTAGGATTGAGCCGTGAGAATGCAGCTCGATTTTCGTTCTTGTTATCAATTCCTGCTGTTGCCATGGCTGGTGGGTACCTTACGTTAAAAGCAATAACTTCTACTGAAGCTTTTGATTGGAATGCGATTGCAATTGGCAGCGTATTATCATTTATTGGTGCCTATGCGTGCATCCATTACTTCCTTATCTTGGTCGCACGTGTAGGTATGATGCCGTTTGTTATCTATCGCCTAGCGTTAGGCGGCGTGTTGCTGTGGTTTATTTATATGTAATGCGGTAATTATTCTGTGATAAAGCCAACTCATTCGAGTTGGCTTTTTTCTTATTCTGTTACTATTTCTTTGTCGATTTAATGCTCTATGGTTGGGAAAGTGCTTGTTCTTTAGTTTCATTTCTCGAATAGAGAATCATCAGGCTTACAACGATAAACAAATAAGCGCCAGAAACCGGCATGATGATAATCATCACGGCGGCCATTCCTAAGAAATTCCAGCCTAAATAACGTGGTAGCTCAACCCCATGCTTAACTAAGGTGATCATTAGCGCACCTAGCAATAACCAAAAGTAGCCAGATAATAAAAACCAAGTTATCGCTTCACGGCTCATATCAAGCTTTCCGTTTACCATCGTACTGGCAAGCCAGCCATCATGATGCATAGCGGTTAGTATTGGCCAACCAAGGACAATACCTAGCGTGCTGTGTATGATAGCGATTGCGATTAATGCGTGTCCTGCATATTTTGATGTCTTCATTCTATATCTCCTAAATTTCCTATTAATTTTTTGCTAGCTAAAGCTGAAATTCGTAGTGCGGTGTCGATGCTTGGCTGTGGGTAAATAAACAACATGCCGAGAAAATTTGAATATGTCAGGGTTGCGATATCGCACGCTTTTTCTGCGTCAAAGCCTAGTCCTTGATAACACTGAGCCAAATACTGACAACGTTGCTCATCGATTTGTTCAAGATGAATAACAATCGAGGGCTCGCGCAATGCCCAAGCCCTAATATGGCGTTCAGCGTCAATATTACTTGCAGCTATCACTTGATCTAATCGTTGCAGTCGCTCTAGCGGAGAGCTGCCTTCATTGGCGATTTTGATGAAATCAAGCGTCGTAGTTTGATACCAATGCGCCATCAATTGGCTGATAAAGTCGTTTCTATTGCTAAAGTGATGGTAAAAGGAACCTTTAGTTACCTTAAGTTGTTCGCATAATTTGGCGATGGTTAACACCGAGGGGCCAAAACTGACTAATTGCTTAAGGGCAAAGTCCAGCCAATCTTCTCGTGTAAATCTGCTATTTTTTTCCATACTAAGGTCTTCTGTAGATTAATGGCCGTTATATCCGGTTATTAGTTAAGGCGTCTTTGATCACTGCTCGGGCAATGAAGTAGTGAAATGGAATGATAAAGTTGACATAGCAGCGACCGATGAAGGTTTTCTTATTAACGAGCGTCGATAATACAATGGCATCGTTGTCGATTTTGGTCGATAGATAAAATGCCATGTGCCTATCTTCAGCATAACTAATAATTTCAGTGTCACTTTTTTTAATCACACGCATGAAGCCCACCTGATCACCGACATTAAGTACATTATTAACGGGTTTAACATTGAGTTGACCTACTTCAAAACCAAAGCTTTTTACGAGGGTATTTCTTACGCGCATCATGGCTGATACCCATTTCGGCATATGTCCAAATATCGCCAGCTGTGCTTGATCTGGTTTAGTGACTGATTTTTTTGGTGTTATGCAAATAGCATCTCTAAAGAATGGTGAACGGGAAACCGAGGCTAAATAATCCTGAGTGGGTGGTGTCATGCTCTTTATTCGTTTCATCACATTCCCTAAATCGATGTTGAGTACAAACATACCATACCTTATGGTATGTTTGTACTCAAGTGATAAGTTCTGATTTTTGCTGTGTATTTATTATTGCGACTTGTTTTTGTTTATTTCATCCCAAAATTAAATGACATATAGATAATTTAGGAAAAACTTGTGGCAAATAATACCATCGCATTAACGTTAGAGAACTTTCAGCAAGTAGTGCTGGAGGAATCGAAAAGCAAACTTGTATTTGTTGATTTTTGGGCTGACCAAGTGCCTGAGAGTGTCGAGCTTCGCGATAAACTAGCGGTTGCTCTTGCACCGTTTGAGAGTGAGTTTGTTCTGGCAACTGTCGATTGCCAAAGCCAACAACAAATCGCAATGCAATTTGGTATTCAAGGTTTACCTACCGCTGTAGTTGTTAAAGATGGTCAACCAATCGACGCAGTTTCGGGTCCACAAACAGATGAGTCGATTAAGAGCTTTCTGGAAAAATATTTACCTAAGCCTGAAGATGGTTTGCTGAACCAAGCGCAGGAGTTATTGGCAAACGGGCAAATCAATGAAGCGTATGCGGCAATAACACAAGCGCATCAAATTGACGAACAACGTGCTGATATTGCTATGGTGTTAATTGATATTAATATTCAATTAGGCAAGATTGATGATGCTAAAGCATTACTGGCTACCATCAAGATGGTTGATCAGGATAGCCAATATGAGGCGCTAGTGGCTAAACTTGCTCTGGCTGAACAAGCCGCAGATTCACCAGAGATTCAACAGCTGGAAGAGCAATTGGCGGCCTCGCCTGACGATGTAGTGCTCAAGCAAAAGCTAGCGGCGCAGTATCATCAAGTGAATCGCAACGAAGAAGCGTTATCGATGTTGTTTTCTTTAGTCACCAGTAATGACCCTGATGGCACGAGCAAACAGCAGTTACTTGATGTGCTAAAAGCACTACCCGATAGTGACCCTCTAGTAAAACAATATCGTAGAAAGCTATATACCCTTATGTACTAACTGGACAATATCGTTCAATCCTGAGTTTATTGCATGAAAATAGACTCAGGTGTCCCTTGCTTCAAATTCCTCATAAGTTCAAACACAAAATAGAAAGAATTAATTATACTTAACATACTCTTGTTTGTTCGGGGTTAGCATGACTGGCGATACATTCAACCTTGTGCGGTTTGAACAAGCTCAAAAAGATTGCTATCAGCAAGTAATTACCGAGTTAACGCGTGGACGTAAGCAATCTCATTGGATGTGGTACATATTCCCTCAGCTGAAACAATTAGGAAGAAGTGAAGTATCACAGTTTTACGGGATCAGTTCACTAGCTGAAGCGCAGGCATACTTAAATCACAACATGTTAGGGACGCGGCTTAAAGAATGTATTGGATTAACGAATCAACATGGCAACAAACGAGTTAGCGATATATTTGGTTGGCCTGATGAATTGAAATTTCACTCTTGCATGTCGTTGTTTTCCATTGCTGCGGAAGCTGAAGATTATGACGGCAATCGCGAAATAGTTGAAGATACTAAACAGGCTTTAGCACTATTTTTTAATGGCACGCTCGATAGGCAAACGATAGAGCTATTGCGCCAACACTATTAACTAGCTCAAAAGCTGTGATTCGCTATGAAAACACTCCATTTACTCCGACATGCTAAATCTAGCTGGAAAGATAAGCAACTAAACGACATTGACAGGCCGCTCAGTCAGCGGGGCAAAGACGCTTGTCATACCGTTGGCAACTATCTCACTGGCATTTCTATAGGGAGTGCGCTGGTGCTATTGAGCCCTGCTAAACGCGCACAACAAACGTGGTCTCTCATTTATTCGCACTTAATTGGAGTCAACCAAGCCGCCAAGCAAAGCCAAACCTTAGCGGCTTTGTATACCTTTGATGCTGAACAATTAAAGCAAGTAATCAAGCGTATAGACAACGCCGTGGCACAAGTAGTAATAGTGGGGCATAACCCTGCCATTAGCGATATTCTTTACCTTCTTACAGGGCAAAACATAGCGCATGTACCCACTTGCTCATTTATTACACTTACGAGCGATATTAGAGAATGGCGAGAAGCAGAAGACGCAACCTTCAAATTAGCTAATATGGTTACGCCTAAATTGCTAAAAAGCTCTCATTAGGCCAAGTATTACAATTGTTATTCAGGCTTTAATAAATGTGAATAGGTCGCCAAGAACTTTTGAATTTTCTTTGCAACAACCAACTGGCAGTATCGGTTTTCAGGGTTATTGTCATAATACTCCTGATGATAGTCTTCAGCAGCGTAAAACTGAGTTAACGGCTCAATTGTTGTAACCACAGGGCGGTCATATTTAGTTGCATTTTTTTCCTTTTCCAGCGCTACTTGTACTAATGCTAATTGTTGCTCATTGTGCGGCATTATAGTAGAACGATATTGTGTGCCAACATCGTCACCCTGCTTATTTAAGGATGTGGGATCATGAATAGCGAAAAACACTGTTAACAAGGTGTCCAGTGAAACCACCGCTGGATCAAAAGTAATTTGAACTACTTCTGCGTGATGAGTTGCACCTGAGCACACCTGTTCATAGGTTGGGTTTTCGTTAGTGCCACCGGCATAACCACTTATAGCGCTTTGCACACCATTTATGCGATTAAAAATATTTTCTACACACCAAAAACAACCGGCGCCAAGTGTTATTGTGTCATTCATTTAAGTGTTCCTAAAGTGGTTGCTAGCAATTGTGCTTTTTTTTCCGCAGAGCTTAGCGATTAAACTACGCTGTATTTGAGAATTTAAGCACTATAGCGTCGATTCTCCAAGGCTACAATTACTTTAGTTGTTGAAAATCCTAACTCATGTTCGAGCGGTTCTTCGTTTGAAAAAAGAAGACCTCTAAAATAAAAAAAATCGTTCAAATAAATGAGCATGAGTAAAGCTACATTACAGCCAGTTTTGGCTGCAATGTAGCAAAAGGGCAAATAAGCGTGACTAGATATCGTAAGCAATATGTTGATGAAATCGCAATGTGAGTTCCTCTCTGGTTGCCGACATTTCCAGTTCAGTAGCCATTAAACGCACCGCTTGTTCAATTTGATTAAGAAAGCGGCCATACCCATAGTCGTCACTGTTTTCAGTGGTGGCGACGAATATCAGCTGAATATTGTCTACTAGTACATTTGCTTGCCATTTGCTTACAAGGCCACAAGGGCTTGCAGCCGGGTTATAACCCAACATTTGTAGTTCACCAACCCGTGAAACAGTTTCTTGCTCACTAAAACGTACAATTGGAACTAATCCGTTGGCAATCAAAGCACCATTATTTAGGTTGAATCGCTTGGCCGCCATTGAAAACGAGTCGGTAAGAAAAGTATACAAAGGGTTGTATGGATCACTCGAATGCGGATCAATTTCAACCATATCTAAAATACGGTTGTTTACGGCTAGATTAATAACCGCATAGGTTATGGCTGAATGTTGCTCGGGTAATTGCGTTTTTTGGCTGGCATACCGTTCTTTAATTGGTCGCATTTTATAGGCATGAGTGCCTAAACAGCCTTTATGTTTGGCAAATAAATCATAGGTAATGTGCTGATGGTCTCTTAAACGAATATCACCCTTAGATAGCCCGAGCTGCTGACGGTAATCTTGTACTAAATTGCGAACTCTTTGGTGGAAAGACGCCGCATTGACACGAATGTCATCGCCAGTTGCCAAAAATAACATAGAAATTTTTTTTGCTTTGATATTTGCATCAAAAAACGAGTTTTGTAGGCAATGTGTATGTGGATCGTAATAGAACAGTATTTGCTGACTGGTTTGCCATTGGTGCATTTCCTGACTATATCGAACACGTACCAACTTGTCGTTGGCGACGAATACGCTGCTTTGAATATTGTAGTCATTACAAAGAGTGGTTAGAAGCTGCGAGAGACTTTGGTAAAAGTGGAAGTAGGCCTGATTATGGTCGAGCGAAAAAGAAGGTGAAATACGTTGAATGAGTTCATCAGTAATTTCAAATTCGGCAAGTAGATATTGATTATCGCGTGCATTTGTTGGCAAGTACGCCTTATGTGCAGCACTGCGCTTACGTACAATAGACATGTGGTTATCCTGCATTTGTCAGTTCATTTCAATTTTTCGGGAATTATAGAAGTGAAGCGTGACAGATTTATGTCATGGATAACCAAAGCGAGGGTTTGTGTGAATTAGAACACCATTTCAGGACTAAAACTTGATAAGCGATTGCGGCCGTTTTCTTTGGCATGATATAGCGCAAAATCAGCATCAATGATTTGTGATTTCAACGAGACGCCATCTTCTGAAGAAACAATTCTTAGTCCTGCACTCGCTGTAACGGGTTTATCGGTACGTAATCGTGAAACAGGAATCTGACTAATTTTGTCGATAACTGTTTGCATTAGCGAATTGATCGACTGGTGATCGTTGCTGGCACTTGCTATTAAAAATTCTTCCCCGCCCATGCGACAAAACACATCATCTTTGCCGATTACTTTGCTTATTTCTGCTGCTGTCTCTATGAGTACCGAATCACCAACATCGTGGCCAAAGGTGTCATTTATTCGTTTGAAATGATCAAGGTCCAATATAGAAACGCCAATAGATACATTTTTGGCTAGTGCCTTTTTAGCGAGCTTTTCAGCTTTTTTCAGACCACATCGTCTGTTATGAATGCCCGTTAATGCATCTCTATTGGCTAGGCGTTTATTTCTTTTTAACAGGTATAGCGACCAAACCATTAATACCACAAGCAATACACAAAATACGGCTAAAATCCGTAAATATTGATTCTTAGCCGTGAGTAATTGATTCGATGTATCTAATGCTTCCGATTTCTCAATATTCTCTTGTGCAAGCTCTTCTACCACTTTAGATTGCTCTTCAGCATGAGCAATTTTGGCTGAGCGTTCCACCCGTCGCTTGCCTTGGTTATCATCATAGTTAGTGATGCGATCAATGAGCTCTTTTGTGGTTTGATATAGCTTTTCGATGTCTTTCTTATTATAGAAAATATCAATGAGTACCTGCTCGGTTTCAAACAATCCAAATTGATTGTTCATTCCGTCATATATTTCTCTACTTTGTTTGATTAATGCTTCTGCTTGCTCGTGATTACCCAGTTCATTGTGTGCCTTGGCCATCATTGACATTAAATAAGCAGATAATCCTGGTGTTTTCTGCACGGGGAGATTCAGGCTTTCCTGTGCGAGATCTATCGTTCGTTGAAATTCATCTGCATTAAAGGCAGCATAGGCGGTGTTATTTAATACGCTCTGATATTTGTCGTGATCTGGCGTGATGGTATTGCTAACTAACAAATCATTAAGGATATCAAAGGCTTCTCTGTGTTTTTCTTGTGCAAGTAGAATGTCAGACTTTAGTTCGATAATACCAATATTCATATTGGCTGCTTCTAGCTTTTCAGCTTCTAGTTTAGCCATGTCTACGGCTTCTGATGCGCCTTCTAAATCTGAGAGATTAAGACGGTAGCGAGCTATGCGAACAAGTACTTCCAATGCATAGTAATATTGTTCTAACTGAATCCATTCTTTTCGGTTAACGATTGCCATATCTAAAGCAAAATCAGGCATACCATTTACTGAGTAAATGAAAAATAGCATATTATGAAAAAAAGCTGTCAGAAAGGGCTCATTCACTGCAATGATTTCTTTTTCGAAAGATTGTAGAACAGGGAGAATGTCTGCAAATTTTCCTTCAATGAGCTGTTGTTGCATTTGAAGCAATTCAATCCAATACTTGTCGCCTTTTTCATTTGTCGACAGCAAGTTGGGAACTGTATCAGCTAGTGTTAGTACGCCTTGATAATTACTGTGATCATAAGCGGCCGTGAGCATAAGTAACAGCCAACGCAGTTTCGTTGTACGGTTACTAGTTTTTATTTCATCGGCTAAGTTGTTCAGCTCGTTAAATGCTCGTCCCGCATCTTGATAGGCTATTTTTTCTAGATCTGTCAACTTGGCAGAGATAGATTGCCCTTTTGTTACAGGCGCGATAACTAATAACAATATGAATGAAATAGATCTTAACTGCAGTAATCGTTTCATTAACATAAAAGTAATTTACCCATTTAAATATTAGCGTTTGAGTCTTTAAGCCAAACCTGTAAAATTCGTATGTATCTATAGCGTTAAGTGTAGTTGTAAAGTAATAAATAGCGATTCGTCAAGCAGTATTATGGAATTAGACCAACAAAAAATGTTATTAGCCATTAACCAAGTCATGCCATTTGGCAAGTATGCAGGGCAAAAGTTACTCACCTTACCTGAACCTTATTTAGTGTGGTTCAAGCAAAAAGGCTTTCCTGAAGGACCTCTAGGCCAGCAATTAGCGCTAGTGTATGAAATTAAACGCAATGGATTAGAAAAAATGCTAATGCCTTTGCTGTCACCATAAAATGATTGGTTGTTTTTAAACCAATTTTTTATATAAAAAATGCGGTTTATTTAGATGCGATCTATAGCAAAATAATTAACGATCTGTTTTGTATACGTATTATAGAATTGTATGAATTTTGAACTGGTGTTCCAATTATTATAACGACATTTTATGACATTTGGATGACACTTTTTCGCTTGCAATGACTTTTCAATTGTTCTTAAATGAGTTGTCGAATGTTTATAACAAACGACCGTCAAGTTTCTAATAAATTTATACTTATCAATAATATATGGAGACTCGCTTATGAGAAGACAAAAAAGAGATCGGTTAGATAGAGCTTATTCGAATGGCTATCAAGCCGGACTGTCTGGTAAGAATAGAGAACACTGCCCTTATCAAGGAAACAATAATGCTAAGTCAGAGTGGTTAGGTGGCTGGCGAGAAGCAATGACAGATCGAAGTATGGGGCTTTATAAGTAATTCACACACGCTAATTCTAATTGCCATTATTTCTAATATATATATAGCAACAAAACCCTTTTAAAAGGGTTTTGTTGTATTTGTACCAATTGAAATGAATATTTAGTTCAATTGATATTATACGGATTGGTATTAGTCGCTAAAACTATTATCTATGACAAACGGGGCAATCACTTTGCTTGTTCACTGCGAAGCTGCGCCATTGATTTTGTAATCCATCATACAGTTGCAATTGGTTCGCTTGTGCAGGAATTTGACATATTAGCTTAATGGTTTGCAGCGCCTGCATACCTGCTATTATGGGTAGGACAGGGCCTACAATACCGTGTGTTTTGCAGTTTGTTACCGGACGTTTCTCAGCTTTAGGAAATAAACATTGATAACAGGCATTTGTTGTTTCTCGAGGATCTATAACAATTTGCTGGCCATCAAACCCAGTAGCCGCCCCAATAACTAAAGGAGTCTGCAGCTCAACACAGGCACGATTCATTAGGTAGCGCGCTTCAATGTTATCGGTGCAATCAACGACAATGTCCACTTGATCAACGTAGTAAGCCATAGACTCATCATCAAGCATTTCGTCAATAACTTCTATTTCTACATCAGGATTGTTTTGTAGTAAACGCTCGCTAACTTGCTGAGCCTTGTTTTGGCCGATATCTTCGGGGGAAAATAGCACTTGCCGTTGTAAGTTTGACAAATCAACGGAATCGCCATCTGCCAAAAATAGCCTTCCAATGCCAGCTGCCGCCAAATACATGCTGACGGGGTTGCCTAAACCGCCCAAGCCAACGATTAGCACGCTGGCGTCTCTAAGAGCAAGTTGTCCGTCTTCACCTATTTGTTCTACGATTGTTTGACGGCTATAACGAAGTTTTTCCTGATGTGTCAGCATGACTTAGTTAGTTTTCCCATTGTTGTGCTTTTTTATGATCTGTCGATTTGGCATCTAACCAACGTGTACCAGCTGTGGTGATTTCCTTCTTCCAAAAGGGCGCTTTGATCTTCAGAAAATCCATGATGAATTCGTTGGCTGCATAGCAGTCGCCCCTATGAGGGCCAGTAACGCCAACAAATACAATGTTCTCACCGACCTTCAAATCGCCAACTCGGTGAATGACAATGACTTTGCCAATTGCCCATTTTTGTCTTGCTAACGACACTATATCTGCAATCGTTTTTTCGGTCATGCCGGGGTAATGTTCAAGTGAGAGACCAACGACATCATCACCGAGGTTTCGTTGTCTTACTTGGCCTGTGAATGTCACTATGGCGCCGTCTGCGACATTACCTTGTTGTAGCTCTTTGTATAGCTCGCTTTGATCAAAGTTGGCTGTTTGGATCTCTACGGTTGTTTGCACATTAGCCTCCTGTAACGGGTGGAAAAAATGCAACTTCATCACCTGATTTTACGGGCGTATTTACATCTACCATTGTTTGATTTACGGCAGCTAACACTTGATACGTGCTTGTTAACTTGTGCCAGTCGTCAAACTTTTCTGCCAAATGCGCTGAAATATCGGCAACGGTACTGAGCTCTTGTGCGTCTAGCTCGATGCGATCGCAATTTAGTTGTTCCCTAAATAGCGCGAAAAAGTGAACTGTGATCATAGTCAAACTCCGACTTATTGCTGGTCAAGCTGCCAGTCGCCAGATTTACCTCCAGCTTTACTGGTTACGTGAATGTTACTTATTGTCATGTGAGGATCGACTGCTTTACACATGTCGTAAAGTGTTAAGCAGGCAACAGAAACTGCTGTTAATGCTTCCATTTCCACGCCTGTCTGGCCCGAAAGTTTACATAGACTCAACACATGAATCTGGTTGTTATCGTGGTCAACTTCAAAGTCGATGGCCACTTTTGATAACATGAGCGGGTGACACAAGGGGATCAAGTCACTGCACTTCTTGGCCGCTTGAATCCCCGCAATACGCGCAACGGCAAATACGTCACCTTTCTTATGACTACCTTCAACGACTAGCTTAAGTGTTTCTGTTGTCATGGTAATCGTGCCCATAGCAGTTGCTGTGCGAGAAGTAACAGCTTTGGTGGTGACGTCAACCATATTGGCATCACCTTGTTCATTTAAGTGGGTGAGTTTGTTACCAGCAGCCATTACTAACCCTTAGCCAAGTTTAAATGTGGAACAAAGTTACATGGGCGATGACTAGCGTCTAGTTGCTCTTGAATTACTTTTTGCCACGCCGTACGACAGGCATTTGTTGAGCCAGGCACACAGAAAATAACAGTTTTATTAGCCATGCCTGCTAATGCACGTGATTGCATCGTCGATGTGCCTATTTCATCGAGCGATACTGTGCGAAATACTTCACCAAAGCCTTCTATCGCTTTATCAAACAGTGGGGACATAGCTTCTGGTGTATTATCTCTGGCAGTGAAACCCGTTCCGCCAGTTGAAATGATGACATTAACGGCAGGGTCAGCAATCCATTGCGAAGTGACCGCTCTAATTTGGTAAACATCATCGATGACAAGTTTCCTTTCATACAAATGATGGCCTGCCGTAGTAAGTTCGTCTATCAGTAATTGTCCCGATGTGTCAGTAGATTCGTCTCGAGTATCAGAAACTGTTAATACTGCGATTGAAAGCGGTTTAAAGTCTGAAATTGGCATCGACATGCGTTAAATCCTCTTGTCGTTAAAATGCGTTTGAATTTGTTGCCACTGAGATGGCGTATTGACATTAGTTAGCGATTTAGGCTGCGTAATTTCAATCGCTTGACTGGGAATTTGCCCTAACATCATTCTAATTGACGGGCCTTTCTCTTGCGAAAATAGACTCTGTTTGGCAAAAAAGTTTTCAACAAATCCGTTAATTGGTAGGTACAAAGGCAAACTATGACCTTGGAAACAAACTGCTTTATTGCTTAGCTCACCAATCGTTTTTAGTTGGCCGATATCTGTTGCTGTTAATAAAGGTAAATCGACAGGCACGATAAGCATGGAATGAGGGCGACACTGTTTGAATACGCTGTATATTCCGCCAACAGGGCCTTGATGATCATAAAGATCGCTTACTTGATCTTTGCTACTGATGACAACTTTGCCCAACCCACAGTCATGCAAAAGCGCTGAAGCACGTTCAAGCAGAGTTTGCTTACCAAGTTGTAAGTTGGCTTTATTGGTTCCCATGCGACTGGATAATCCGCCAGCAAGGACGACGCCTAAACAATCTGCCATGTTACTAACCTCCTAGCATCGACAAATTCGATGTTGCGCCAGTCATACGCTGTTGTAGGAAGTGAGTTGCTTTTTTGTTGGACATAAGCTCGGTAATAGCAGCTTGAACTTGTAGGGGGTCATTAGACGCTAAAGCTTCTTTCAATGAAATGCCATTTTCGGAAAACAAACAAAGATGAAGTTTGCCCAGTGAACTCACGCGTAAGCGATTACATGTTTGGCAAAAATTCTTGTCGTACGGCATGATCAAACCGATTTTACCAGCGTAGTTGGGGTGATAAAATTCTTGAGCCGGCCCTGAAGCGCGATCTCTAATACACGGTAGCCAGCCTTCATTGAGTAACTTTGCTTTGATACTTTGGCCTGACACATGCTGCTGGTCAAAAAATATAGCATTGTCCCCTGTCTCCATCAGTTCGATAAAGCGAAGCGTAATTGGTGTGTCTTTTATCCAATCAATAAACTGGTCAATTTGATTGCTGTTGTGTTGCTTAAGCAAAACGGTATTAACTTTGATACGCGTAAAATCATTACGTAACGCTAAGTCAATGCCCTTCATAATTGTGGCCAGCTTATCTTGGCCTGTAATGGCGTGAAATTGGCGTGCATCTAGACTGTCAATGCTAATATTTAAGGCATCTAAACCTGCATCAATCCAATGTGGCAAGTGGTACGGCAACTTGTAACCATTGCTTGTAAGCGCAACTGTCTTGATGCCAGTGGTTTGCTTACAAGCTGAAATAATTTCCGGTAAGTCTTTGCGCAGTGACGGTTCGCCACCGGTGATGCGAATCTTTTCTGTGCCTAATCCTGCAAATGAGCTTGCTAAACACTTAATTTCATCAAGAGAAAGAAACTCGCGGTCATTAGTGCACTGATAGCCGTCAGGCAAACAGTAATTACACTTGAAGTTACAAACATCAGTAATCGAAAGCCGGAGGTAATAAAACCTGCGACCAAAATTGTCAGTTAACATCTCACCTTTCCAAATATCGGGAGGCTAAGGCGTTTCCACCTATAACCCTGGCAACACGTTAGCGGTTGTTGAACTTTGCTGTACATTTTTGTACCTCAAAGCTCAACAACCCCTAATTAAAGTTATTGTTGCGGCTAAAGCCACATGCTGACAATCAGTTTAGCGACAGAAGCTCGGCGTCATTATCTTTACATAGTAGACTGTGCTTCATAAATCAAGTAATAAAGCAACAAGACACTACAGCGTAGGGTTTTTATACCTAAATTTCATAGTAAAAGCGAATGCTTTGCTGACCAATTGCGAATTAGTTGATTTAGATCACTAAACGTAGGAATTGCCCTGTAATCGGCGTATGCTTTAGCCAATAATATTATTCGTTCTTGGATTAAGTAATAAAGCATATGAGTGATTGTTGTTCCTACGGGAGTTTGATGCCCCACGAAGTTGCTGTAGAGCAGCTACTAAGTATTATTAAACCGCTATCTGATGTTGAAAATGTGTCAATTGCTAATGCCTTAGGTAGAACGCTGGCCACAGACGTTGTAAGTCAAGTCAATGTGCCGCCTTACCATAATTCAGCGATGGACGGTTATGCGTTTGCATTTGATTCGTTAACAGCTGATCAGCCACTTGAAATGGTAGGCACGTCACTTGCAGGTCAACCATTTGATGGGGTTGTACAGCACGGGCAGTGCATAAGAATTATGACTGGGGCGAAAATGCCAGCAGATTGCGACACCGTGCAAATGCAAGAAAAGTGTCAGGCAAATGGCCAGATGATTTCGTTGGAGCTTCCTACAAAAAATGGCAGCAATGTACGCCTGGCTGGCGAAGATATTTCACATGGACAAGTTGTCTTTACTCAAGGCCGTCAGCTTAAAGCCGCTGATATTGGTGTATTGGCTTCATTAGGGATAGCCGAAGTTAACGTTATTCGTCGTGTTAGAGTCGCTGTAATCTCAACCGGAGATGAGCTTACGCCAGTGGGAGAAGCGCTTGCAGAAGGTGCCATTTATGAGAGTAATAGCTATGCGTTAATTGCTTATTTTAAGCAATGCCAGTGTGAGGTGTTTGATTTTGGCATTATTCCAGATGATCCTGATGCGATAGAACGAGCATTTGTTGAAGCAGATGCCAAGGCCGATATTGTTGTTTCCTCTGGCGGTGTCTCTGTAGGGGATGCTGATTACACCAAAGCCGTTTTAGATAAAATAGGTAATATTGCTTTCTGGAAGGTAGCTATTAAACCTGGTAAGCCGTTCTCTTGTGGTCAGCTGACGAATAGTTATTTCTTCGGTTTGCCTGGTAACCCTGTGTCTGCGCTAGTCACTACCGACAAAATTGTTTTGCCAGCGTTGCAGAAGTTGCAAGGGCAAAATAAGGCTGAGCCTTTGCTACTGTCAGCGATTACAACACACGACATCAAGCGAGGGAAAGGGCGAAAGGAGTATCAACGCGCTACACTACACAAAAATGAAACTGGCGATCTCCTAGTCACTGCGACCGGTAGTCAAGGTTCTGGAATCATGACGAGTTTGGCGTATGGCGAGTGTTATATAGTAATTGAAGCTGAGCAGGGGCGGATTGAAGCTGGCTCTCAGGTCAATGTCGAGATGTTTGGGCCACATATGTGCTAACAATCATATGAGTAATATGAAAAAAAGGGTCTATTTTATTCCTGGCACCATGTGTACGAAACAGCTATGGACACAATCGTGGGGGTTACTTGATAACCAAATTTACCGAGAATATGACTTCATTCATTTGCCCATTCCAGATAAAGGATCGCTAGCAGAGGTTATCGATAGGCTAGGCGCTCAGCTTAACCATGCTCCAGGTTATGTTGTTGGCTTTTCATTAGGTGGTTATATCGCCGGGATGCTGGCGTTACAATTTGCAGATGCCATTGAAAAATTGATGATAGTTTCTAACTCCCTTAAAGCTTTACCCGTTAAAGAAATAGAGATACGGCGTAATGTGCTCGATTGGATGGAAGAAAATGAATATCGTGGGGTAACGTCTAAGCGCATTGCGGGGCAACTCCATTCAGATTGCGCAGAAGAACAGTCTATTATTGATTGTATGAAAGCTATGGATAAAGCATTAGGCGCTAAAGTTTTTAAACATCAGTTGTCGGTTTCTACTGAGCGGTCAAACATTTTAGAAGCAGTCTGCCAGAAAACGATTGATTTGACTTTTTTGCTAGGAAATGACGATCCGCTGGTTAATCGCAGGGAGTTGGTTGAAAGCGTTGAGTGTTATCAAGTGCATCAAGTGCTCACAGTGGCTCAATGCGGACATATGCTGCCGTTGGAACATCCATCGGCGTTTGCTCAAGCACTTGCGTCTTGGTTGTAACGCCAATCAAATACGATTATTGTATTTGATTGGCTCGAATCAATTGATCTTGTATATCTAGAAATTTACAGACCATTTGTCTAAAGCGGCAATATCTGTAATGGTTACTTTACCAACACGGCGTTTTAATCTTGCGGCTGTTTTAAAAGCATTATGTTTCTCTGCGAAAGCGATCACGTTATCGCCATTACACATAAGACGATCCACTATCATTTTATCCCTAAACCTATAAGAACGCATTGTGGTTGAATATTTTATTAGTTTGTTTGATTTGACTGCTTTACAGACGTCAATCAAAGATTTTTCTAAGTAGGGATCCATTGCGGCTGATGTATTGAAGCTAGCACCAGCTAAAAATGCAGACGCAATAATAAGAGAAGTCAATTTAGTTTTCATGGTCGATACCTTAGCAGTAGATGCTGCGTTTTCTTACGTGAGTCCTAGTGTAATAGTGGATCATTCCTGCGAAAAAGTGACATCAAAAATTCAGCTGAATGTAAACATTAATGTATGCCTAGTTTGCTTATAAATTCAGGGAGTGCTTGAATAAACTAGTAAATCTGAGAAAGGGAAAATTAAGGCCGTTACGAGCTTTTACATCTAGCGCAAAATAGAAATATTTTGACATGATTTTTTGCTAGATATGTGGCTTTGAACGCATGGCCAACATGGCAGTCCGTACGAATTTTACACACAACACTTGCACTATTTACTAAATGCAGTATCATACTGTATTTGTATACAGCTCTGGTGTTTGCGCTGAGCATTGATCCTGGTGAAATTTAGTAAGGGAAAAGCATGGCAGTTGAAAGTCGATTTGTCGTAATTAGACATGGTGTGGAGGTTGAAACATTTATGGACAAGAAAGCCGCAGATGAATACGATAAAATGCTCGATATGGCGGACAATTTGTCTGAAATGTTTGAGTCTGCTCCGATTGAGTTGACTGAGAGTGCTCGAGAAGAACTGAGTATTTATTTAGCGAAACATAGGGAAGATGTTTTGATCGCTTTACAAGCTAAAAAGCCAAAAGTTGTCAAAAAACCAGTAAAGAAAAAAGCGGCAGTATCAGGTACAGAGCAAGAAACTGATAAAGAAGATGCGGCTTAACTCGCGCATTCAATTTACCACTTAATGGAATATCAAATTGTTCGTAGTGCTCGGCGTAAGAGCATTGCTATTCAAGTACGCAACCAGCAGATTTTTGTGCGGACGCCAGTCAGTATAAGTGACGCCTATATTGCCACGTTGGTGGCAAAAAAGCGCCGATGGATAGAGCAACACCTTAAGTCACAGAGCCAAAATTCACATCTGTATTGCAATTTCTGTGATGGTGATTCAATACTTGTTGCCGGTATTTTCAAAACTCTCCGTATTCAACGGGCTAACAAATCAAATGTTATTGAATTAGCTTCAGAAGTAACCGTATTTATTCGGTCAAATGAAACGAGTCTTGATAAGGAGAAGATCAAAAAGCTACTCGAACGATTTCTGCGAAAAAAGGCCGAAGATTATATCCCTTCAAGGGTAGACGCATTTGCCAAGAGTATGTCAACAAACTATCGTGAAATCCGGATTCGTAAATACAGTGCCCGCTGGGGTAGTTGCAGCAATCAAGGGGTATTGAGTTTTAACTATCTGCTGATGATGACACCCGCGTGGGTAGTCGACTACGTTATAGTGCATGAACTCGCGCATCGGTTCTATTTAAATCATAGTCAGAAGTTTTGGCAAAAAGTCGCTGAATATTACCCCAATTATCAAGAGGCTAAAGACTGGTTTCGTACTCATCGAACCCCATTAAACTGGTCTTGATCAATACAACCCCTACTTAAGCCCCTGTCTCACCCTTTTCAAATTACACATTAATACTGAATTTAACGATTCAGCCGCAGACATAGCATCACATCTGCTATTAATATTGGCTAGCATGGTGACGTTAAAGCAATAGCAAATAAACATTTTTCATGTTTGGCATAAATATTGTTTGATCTTATCTGAATAGGGTAAGTGTCTGTTTATTGACGATTTACCAAATAATGTGAGGGGGAAGTTATGAAGATTAACAGTGATAGCCTTAAAATTGCGGGATTATATATGTTTTCTGCAATGCTTTCGTTGGTGTCGTTGAACATCTTGCTAGGTGCATAGGTATGTATATAAATTTAAACTTAGCATTATCTAATAATACCAACGAGCGATGTTCAAAAGTGAAGCAAGGACGCTTTTGTTTAACCTATTTGTTCCTCTCTTCATTTTATCTCTTCATTTCACAGTGAAATTTTCATCGGCTACTTTTCATCGGCATACGTTATGCAATTCAAACTAGATTGCTAGCGGCAAAAATCCAAATAAGCTATTTTGCGCAAATTTGACAGCAAGCTAACCCTAAATAGCGCAACTTTTACAAAAAAGTGTGTAATTTGTTCGATTTTTCATTAACACTTTCGTAAATTTAAGGTAAATTAAGGCAATCAATAATAATAATAATTGCAAGGACTACCCCCACGATGAGTCTGTCAGTCTTAATTTGCGATGACTCTAATTTGGCTCGTAAGCAAGTCTTAAGAAGCCTCCCGGAATCATTATCTTCTAATGCCCAGCTTGCTACTAATGGTGAAGAAGCATTAGAAGTTCTCAAAAACAACTCCGTCGACCTCTTATTTCTCGATTTAACTATGCCTATATTAGATGGTGTCGGAGTGCTTGAAGGTATTAAAGCAAATAACATTGATGTCAGTGTTTTTGTTATTTCTGCAGACATTCAGCCCGAAATGCAGAGTAAAGTGCTCGACTTAGGTGCGAAAGCTTTTCTAAGAAAACCTGTTCAATTAGATGTTTTAACTAGTCAGTTACAGCAAAATGGATTTCTATGAACTCTCTTAATCTTAATGAAGATCAGCAAGATTGTTTGCAAGAAATAATTAATGTCGCGATGGGGCAAGCGAGTGATCAACTAGCTCGCTATTTGGATACGTTTGTTTATCTTCGTGTGCCCAGTATTGAGCAAGTAGATTCTGAGTCCTTGACCAATACTTTGTTTTCAGAAGAGTGTGAAGTAGCAGTGGTCAGCCAAGGCTTTTTTGGTTATGAAGGCATTCGCGGTGAAGCTTTATTGATGTACCAGCCAGAAGATTCTGACAAACTTGCAGATATTCTGGGGTATGAGCCAAATGAGATTTCGACTGAAGAACAAATTATTGATTTAAGCTCGATACTTACAACGACATTCTTAAATGTGTTTGCGAGTCAAATTGATAATCAAATGTCATATAGCGCACCGCGACTCATTTCAGCATCGGAATTGACATTGTCTCAGCATTTGGCGCAGCAAGCATTTAATTGGGATTTGGCATTGAAAGTAAAAATAAGCTATCAAGTGACTGATTATTCATTCAATTGTGACATGATATTACTTATCCCTGAATCTGCCATTGTTAATATTAAAACGGTGATAGACCGTATACTAGAAGAGTTCTGATGGTAAACGACGAATTTTGCAACATAATCAACAATCAAATTAACACCGGAGTGTTGATTGTTGACTTAGAATATAAAATCGTTACATGGAATCGTTTCTTAGAAATTCATGCCAACAAGTCGCCGAAAGACGCTATTGGCAAGAGCATCTTTAGTGTATTTCCTGAATTACCACAACGATGGTTTGAGCGAAAGTTAAGTAGTGTTGTTCAGTTAAACACTCAGTCATTTTGTTCTTGGGAGCAGCGTCACCATTTATTTGAGCTACCCCATACACGTCCTATCACTACAGACAGCCATTTTATGGCGCAAAATTGTACATTTTTACCTGTACAAAAAAATGGTGAAACAACTCATATTTGCATCATGATTGAAGACGCTACTGACGTTTGTCATTACCAAACGCGACTCGGTAAAGTACTTGATGATTTAGCACAAGCCAATCGTATTGATGGATTAACGCAAATCTTTAATCGCAAACATTGGGAAGAGTGTTTAGCAAAAGAGTTTTCAAGGGCGCGTCGATACTCGCATGGGTTAGCGCTTGTGATGTTTGATTTAGACCACTTCAAAAAATTAAACGACAACTATGGGCATTTATGTGGCGACACTGTGTTGCTTGAAACAGCAAATGCGATCAAGTCGTTGTTACGGTTATGCGATTTATTTGGCCGATATGGCGGTGAAGAATTTGCCGTGATATTGCCTGAAACTGATCTTACTGGTGCGAGTGATGTTGCTGAACGTATCCGTAACGCCATTGAAAAGTTAGTCATAAAGTATCAGCATCATGAAATCAGATTATCAGCCAGTGTTGGCGTTGCTGTTTTGCGTGATGATCAATCACGTTACGAAGATTTAATTAGCCAAGCAGATACCGCACTTTATACGGCTAAAGCTGCTGGCAGGAATCAAGTTTGTTTGGCCCCTTCACTCATTGAGGAATTAGTTAAGTAGGGCGAACACATCAGCTTTTTACTTATGATAAAGGGCAATAGCAAATGAAAGTGGTTATTGCCTGTTATTCCAAATCCTGTTTGATTATTCAATTTTGTTCTTTAGTTATTCACTACGAAGCGCGTTTATGCAAAATAAACGGTTGACAGCTATTTCTCTATCAGGCATTTTAATAGCCATGAATACATTTTCTCGTCAAATCACCATTATTACCACTACCACCCTTATTGGGATGGTGGTTGCTGGCTGACGTGTAAAATAAACAGATTTTTCAAAGCCCGTGACCCATAAAAAGGTCACGGGCTTTTTTCGTTTTTAGGGGAATAAAAAATGCGTGTATTGAAGTTTGGGGGCTCATCATTAGCCAATGCTGATCGATTTAGGCAAGTTGCCGATATCGTCTGTCAAGCGAGTGAAGAATCATCGGTAGCGGTCGTGGTGTCAGCACCGCAAGGGGTGACTAATCATTTGGTTGCAATGGCAGAAAACATTACAGATGAAGCCAAATTGCAACTAGACTTAGCGCATTTTACATCAGCCATAGAAAGCATAATCTCAGACCTTGAGCAAAGTGTTGTGGGCTTTAAGGCAAGCGATGTGGTTGCTACATTAGCCCACTGGCGCGAACAGTTGAGCCGATATTTGCATGGTGCCAACATGCTAACTTACTGCCCAGATCATATACGTGCAATCATTATCAGTATTGGCGAGCGCTTAAGTGTAGCTATGCTCAACGCTTTATTTGCCGCTAAACAACAAGATGTGTCATTGCTTGCACCGGAGAACTTCTTGCAAACTAATGACTCTTCACTTAATGCCGTGGCCGAATTGACTGTTTGCAAATCACGTTTTCAAAAAGCTTATCCGCAACTAGCCAAAATTGCCTTAATGCCAGGGTTTATTGGCGTGAATAAAGCTGGTCAGGTTACTACTCTTGGCCGAAATGGTTCAGACTATTCCGCGGCAGTTCTAGCCGTTTGTGCCGAAGCTGAATGCTGTGAAATTTGGACAGATGTTGATGGCGTTTACAATGCCGACCCGCGTATGATCAAAGATGCAAAATTACTCGATTACTTGTCTTACCAGGAAGCGATGGAACTATCGTATTTTGGCGCTAGCGTTTTGCACCCAAAGACAATTGGACCAATTGCACAGTTTCACATTCCTTGTTTAATCAAGAATACGGGTAATCCAAGTGCGCCAGGCACACTTATTGCCAACGAAAATGATCAGAAAAAGCAGGTTAAGGCGATTTCAAACCTTGATAACCTTACAATGATCAATGTGTCAGGCCCTGGCATGAAAGGCATGGTGGGCATGGCGAGCCGAGTTTTTGCGACAATGAGTCGTGAAAATATATCCATCGTTCTAATTAGCCAGTCGTCAAGTGAATACTGTATCAGCTTTTGTATTCATTCCGCAGATGCTGCATGCGCTGCACAAAGCCTTAATCAAGAGTTTGAATTAGAATTACTTAATGGCTTATTAGAGCCCGTTGATTTAGTGAGTGAACTGTCAATCGTTTCATTGGTCGGTGACGGCATGCATCATCAACAGGGGGTTGCGGCGAAATTTTTTAGCTCCTTGGCACAGGCTAGAGTGAATGTTGTAGCGATTGCACAAGATTCATCAGAGCGCAGTATTTCAGTAGTGGTTGAGCAACGTAAATGCACAGACGCGATGAAGGTCAGCCATCAAAACTTCTTCTCACACAAACCAGCGATCGACGTGTTTATTGTCGGTTGTGGCGTAGTAGGGAGTGAACTAATTGACCAGATTGCACGTCAACAGCCAAAACTTAAGTCTGAACAAATAGCGTTGCGAGTATACGGCGTCGCCAATTCACAAGGTATGGTATTTGATGAAAATGGTATCGATCTTGACAACTGGCGTTCAAAATTAGGCCACAATGCTGTTGAAGTAAATGCAGCCAACGTAAAAGCGTTTGTGCGAGATAACCATCTCATCAACCCTGTGTTGGTAGATTGTACGTCCGATGAACGGTTGGCAATGAGTTATATCGATTTTATCGAAGAAGGCTTCCACGTGGTGACTCCAAACAAAAAGGCCAATACAGATTCATGGGAGTACTATCAAGCATTGCGTAAGGCAATGCGTGAAACCAATCGTCGTTTTCTCTATGAAACAACTGTTGGCGCAGGTTTACCTGTTATCGATACATTACAAGGCTTGATAAAAGCTGGCGATGAACTATTGCAATTTGAAGGGATTCTTTCAGGGTCTTTATCATATATATTTGGCAAATTGGAAGAAGGTATGTCATTGTCTGACGCAACGGCAGTAGCGAAAGAAAATGGTTTCACTGAACCAGATCCTCGTGATGATTTAAGCGGTATGGATGTTGCCCGTAAACTATTAATTATGGCGCGCGAGTCAGGCATGCAACTAGAGTTAAGTGACATCGACATTGAATCAGTATTACCTGCGGAATTTGATGCTAGTGGTGATGTTGGCACGTTCATGGAAAACTTGAAACAGCTAGACGAACAATTTAAAACGCGCGTTGAGCTCGCCAAAGAGCAAGGCAAAGTGTTGCGGTATGTAGGCACAATCGTTGATGGCCAATGTAAAGTATCTATAGAAGCGGTAGACAAGTCACATCCATTGTTTGCAGTGAAAGATGGCGAGAATGCACTTGCAATACATAGTCGCTATTATCAGCCACTACCATTTGTATTGCGTGGTTATGGGGCTGGTGCTGCAGTAACGGCTGCTGGGGTATTTGGTGATTTATTAAGAACATTAGCTTGGGAGCAACAACATTAATGAGTGTTTCAGTATTTGCCCCAGCATCAATCGGCAATGTTAATGTCGGTTTTGATGTGTTGGGGCTGGCAGTTAAACCTGTCGATGGTACGTTTCTCGGTGACGTAATATCGGTAGAAAAAGCTGAACTAGATCAGTTAACAGTAACTGGTGCATTTGCCGATAAACTCCCAAAGGAAAACAAACAGAACATCGTTTGGGATTGTTTATTGCTATTTAACCGACATTTAGCACTCGCAGGGCATCGCACAGTGCCTGTAGCAATTACGCTAGATAAAAAAATGCCTGTTGGCAGTGGGCTTGGATCTAGTGCCTGCTCTGTTGTTGGCGCAATTAAGGCACTAAACGAGTTTTACCGCCAATATTATGATGTGAGTTTTGACCAGCAAACCCTACTGCGGATGATGGGAGAAATGGAAGCGCAAATTAGTGGCAGTTTACATTATGATAATGTCGCGCCTTGTTTTCTTGGTGGCTTACAGCTAATGGTGCCAAATGATAACGTGATAGCCAGAGCACTGCCTATTTTTGAAGATTGCTTTTTTGTGATGGCATACCCCGGTATTAATGTCTCTACCAAAGCGGCAAGAGAGGTATTACCAGACGCCTATCCTAAAAGCGATGTAATTGCCTTTGGTCAAAATCTAGCGACATTTGTTGATGCGTGTCATCGACAAGATAAACAGCAAGCATTTTCGGTATTGAAAGATGTTATCGCAGAACCTTATCGTCAAAACCTTTTACCTGGCTTTAAAGAAGCGTGTGATTACCTTACTGCGGAACAGTGTTTAGCTGTGGGGATCTCTGGTTCGGGACCAACATTATTTTGCGTGACCGACAACCAAGATAAAGCAGAGCAATATGCAGCTTGGTTAGCCGACAATTATTTAGTTAGCGATGCTGAGGGTCATGGAGATGGCTTTGTTCATGTATGCAAAGCAGATGCAGCTGGTGCAGTGTTAATCGAAGCTAGTGCACAATAGAAGAATTAATAGGAAGTAAGTAGTGAATTTTTATAATCTAAAAGATAGTAGTGAAGTTGTCAGTTTTTCCGGTGCTGTAAAACAAGGGCTTGGAAGAAGTCAGGGGCTTTTCTTTCCACAAGAGATCCCTCAATTTGAAGATGTTGAAGCGTTATTAGCTATGCCGCTAGTGGAGCGTAGCGTTACGATTTTATACCCGTTTGTTGAAGGCGATCTTTCTCGTGCTCAGCTTAGCGATATTGTCACTGAAGCATTTAACTTTCCTGCACAGGTTCAGCCTATTTCAGAAAACCGTGCCATATTGGAACTATTTCATGGACCAACGTTGGCGTTTAAAGATTTTGGTGCGCGTTTTATGGCGCGATGCCTACAGACATTTAACCAAAATAAAAAGCTTACTATTCTCACTGCAACTTCCGGAGATACGGGCGCTGCGGTTGCACATGCATTTCACGGTATCGAAAACATTCGCGTGGTTATCATGTACCCTAAAGGTAAAATCAGCTTGTTGCAGGAAAAGATGTTTACGACGTTGGGCGGAAATATCGAAACACTGGCGGTTGATGGCACATTTGATGATTGTCAGGCATTGGTAAAAGCATCATTTGATGATCAGGAACTCAAAGATACTATTGGCTTGAATTCCGCTAACTCTATCAACATTAGTCGTTTGCTCGCGCAAATTTGTTATTACTTTGAAGCCGTAGCACAACTCTACCGCCAAAAAGGCAAAGCAGCCTTACAGGATTTAGTGTTTTCTGTGCCAAGTGGCAATTTTGGCAATTTAACCGCAGGCCTATTTGCTAAAGCGATGGGCTTGCCCATTCAACGTTTCATTGCGGCAACTAATGCCAATGATACTGTACCTCGCTACTTGGAAACAAAGCAGTGGGCACCTAATGACACCATTGCAACGATGTCGAATGCAATGGACGTGAGTAACCCTAACAACTGGCCACGCGTAGAACATATGTTGACGTCGGGAATTGTCCCTAGTGATTGTGTATCGTCAGTATCCATTGATGAGGAACAAACACAAATGACGATGATTCATTTGGCTAAGTTGGGTTATATTTCAGAGCCGCATGCAGCGGTGGCCTATAAAGCGTTGTATTATTTGGCCAAAGAACATGAGTTTGGCGTTTTCTTAGGAACGGCGCACCCAGCTAAGTTTAAAGATGTAGTAGAAAGCACGTTGGGACAGCCAATAGGGTTGCCAAAAGAATTAGCAGATTGTGCAAGTGAAACCATTTTATCTGAAGACATGGCACCAGACTTTGCACAATTGCGAGATTACCTGTTGAAGTAGCGTTGCTAAAGCTTGAATTATTTAAAGGCAGTTTTATACTGCCTTTTTTATTGATGATGACCTAATTATGACTTCAACAAACTGGCGCAACATACTCGAACAGGAAGCTGGCAAAGCTTACTATCAGCAAATGCAATCCATTATTTCGGAGCAAAGACGGGCTGACGAGGTCATTTATCCGGTAGAACAAGATGTATTTAATGCGCTCAGTTTTACCGATGTTGAACAAGTCAGCGTGGTGATCTTAGGTCAAGATCCCTACCATGGTGAAGGGCAGGCGCATGGCCTCGCGTTTTCAGTACCTTATGGCGTTAAAGTGCCGCCTTCGCTGGTAAATATATACAAAGAATTACAACAAGATATTGACGGTTTCGAGATCCCCGATCACGGTTGTTTAGTTGACTGGGCGAAGCAAGGCGTACTTTTACTCAATACAGTGCTTACCGTAAAACAGGGACAAGCTCATTCACATGCCAAGCTTGGATGGGAAACATTTACTGATCGCTTAATAGAAGTAATAAACGAACAAAATCAAGGGTGTGTATTTATTCTTTGGGGGAGTCATGCTCAAAAAAAAGGTCGAGACATTAACAACAATAAACATCTCGTTGTTTCCGGGCCGCATCCCTCACCATTATCTGCTTATCGAGGTTTTTTCGGTTGCCAGCATTTTTCTAAGGCCAACAAGTGGCTAAAAAACAAAGGGCAGCCAGAAATAGATTGGCGTTTATCTCCAATGCAAATGAACTTATAAAAGAATTCGACAATTATTTTTCGATTTCTGTGCCTCAAAAACAATGTGATTTTGAATTCTCTTAAAATGTGAAATAGCATTTTAATTCGCTGTTTGTTCTATGTTAGAAAAGGTGTGGTTTTTTCGTGTTGTTATCGTTTTTGAAATTATATTGCTAGTTTTTTTAAAATTGTAGATTCGTGTTGTGACAGTTTGCGTATTTGCTAGAATCTAACTAGTTTAATTTATCGCAAATAGTCTTATGAAATTAGAATCGCACTTCTTACCTTTTCGCCGTCACATCATTGGACAGCAATTGAGCCATCAAATTGGCGACCAAATGTTAGATATCATTTACGCGGATTGGACTGCAAGTGGTCGTCTATATCAACCTATCGAAGACTACATAAGTGCGACGTTAGGTCCGTATGTGGCAAATACACATACCGAAACTAACTTAACGGGTAGCGCAATGACACATGCGTACCATGAAGCACAACATGTGATCAAAAAACACGTTAATGCCAGCGAAAACGATGTGTTAATCACTGCTGGCGCAGGTATGACTGCGGTAATCAACAAGTTCATTCGCATTTTAGGCTTGCGTGTACCTGAGCGCATGCAAGGGCAAGTGAATTTTGCAGATCAAGAAAAACCCGTAGTTTTCATTACCCATATGGAACACCATTCTAACCAAACAACTTGGTATGAATGTGATGTTACATTGGAAATTGTTGCGCCTGATGAAAATGGCTTACCTTCACTCACACATCTACAAGCATTGCTTGAAAAATACGAAGATCGTAAATTAAAAATCGGTTCATTTACTGCGTGTTCAAATGTGACCGGAATTAAAACGCCTTATTATCAAATGGCAGAGCTTATGCACGAGCATGGTGGTGTGTGTTTTGTTGATTTTGCGGCGTCAGCCCCTTACGTTGACATCGATATGCATCCAGCTAATCCAAAGCAGGCATTAGACGCAATTTTCTTTTCTCCGCATAAATTTTTAGGGGGGCCGGGGTCTTCTGGTGTGTTGGTATTTAATAAAGCCCTTTATCAGAACCGTGTGCCAGATCACCCAGGCGGTGGCACAGTAACGTGGACCAACCCATGGGGGAAACATAGTTTTTTCAGTAATATTGAAATGCGGGAAGATGGCGGTACACCAGGGTTCTTGCAATGTATCAAAACTGCGTTAGCCATAAAATTAAAAAATGCGATGGGTGTTGAAAACATTGCTGAACGCGAGTCAGATATAACGCATTACGTTATGGACGAGTTAGCCAAAAATGATCGCGTAGTAATGCTTGAAGCACAGATGAGAGATCGTTTGGCAATTGTTTCGTTTTATGTGCCTAATGTTCATCATAACCTTGTGGTACGTTTACTAAACGACAAGTTTGGTGTGCAAACGCGCGGCGGTTGCTCTTGCGCCGGTACTTATGGTCATATTTTATTGAATGTTGATGAAGAGACCTCGTCGAAAATTACCCAAAAGATTGATTCTGGTGACTTAGCTGAAAAGCCTGGCTGGATTCGTGCTTCTTTCCATCCGACCATGTCAAACAAAGAAGTGACTAATGTAGTTCACGCCATAAATGAAGTGACAAAGCATGCAGAGGAATGGAGTAAAGATTATCGTTTTGATCCTGCAACAGGCGACTTTACCCACGCTAAAATCGATGTAACATTTCCTAACTTGGCATCATTTGACCCGTTGAGTGCACAACAGCCACCTAAAACATCGCTATTCAAAAGGTTATTGGGTTAATGGCTGAGCATTAATTTGACAGTATATTCGGGTGCAACTAGCACCCGAGTGTTCATCAATTCACTTTACTTCACTAAAATCAATCAACATTTCAGCTGCTGAACAATGACAATCGTGATGACAAATCGGGCAGTCATAGCCTTGAGTACTCATTTCATGCCAGCGGTCAGGGTGAACTTTGATAAGTTCTCCACCACATTTTGTAAAATAGCGAACCGCACTGTTACCCGGACTTTGCATCCAAAGGTGACTTACGCCAGCTTTGGCGCCTTGCTGTCTTAAAGCTGCAATTGAATGATAAAGCAACTTGCCACCAATGGCGTGGCCTCTATAGTTTTCATCGACGGTATTACATTTAAAATAGCTGACTTCATTCGGTGAAAACGGCCATAACTCTGGACTACACCACTCGTCGATTTGCCATTGCTCGGCCGCATAGGTCATGCGAAAGCCAACGAGCTTGTCGTCATGATATGCGACATAGCTGGCGTTTACGCCATTTTTAATGCCTTTATTAAACCAATCAACAATACTATGTTCATCGACATAGCCATTGCCATGCACTTCTGTGGCTAAAATAATTATTGCCGGAAAGTCGTCTTCCGACATTTTTTGATAACGAATTTCAATTGTCATTCGGGTTATTCTATGAAATATTGCTGTTGCTGACTTAATACCAATCCGCATAAGAGATTGCTCACTTAGCGAGAGTTTAAAGGCTTAGAGGCAAGGCATTGATTGCAAAGAATGGTAATTCTCGGTAACTGCGTCCTGCGTTGCCCTACTATCCTACATCCATGTAGGAACCTTGTTTAAATCAATAACGCAGCATATAAGCCTTTAAAACTCGCCCTTTGGGAATGCATGGGCAACATGATAACTGCACAAAATAAGCTTAATGTAGAACGACTATATCTACACTTATTTCGTTTGTTCTAATGGCGCCCATGTCATTCTAAGTGGGTAATTCTTTATACGGATTGGTATAGTAGCATAAATGAATACAACAACAATGATAAGAGAACTTTGATGTACGACCCCCTCCATGATACCTCGCCTGGTGAAAATGAAGTTTATCCCGACAGTTATTGGGCAAGTGTCGCAGGCACGCCACCACCACATGATGGCCCGTTAGAGCAAGACAAGCAGGTTGATGTTGCAATAGTGGGAGCCGGATACACTGGATTGTCGTGTGCGTTGCATTTGGCTCGCGAACATGGGATTAAGGCGCATGTATTTGAAGCCAATCAAGCGGCATGGGGATGCAGTGGCCGCAATGCAGGATTCATATTGAAGTCGTCAGGCCGTAAATCTTTTTCTGCCATGCAGCAGCAATGGGGTGAAGAAGTAATGCGGGGCATTTACGATGAAATGTGTGCAGGTGTTGCTACCGTTAATTCGTTAATTGCTGAAGGCATTGACTGTGATGTGCAAGAAAAAGGCTACATTAAGGTTGCACACAAAGCATCTAAAATGAAAGAGCTGGTGGCACAGGCTGAGTTGCAAAGACGCATGTTTGGCTACGACATTCAAATTCTCGAGCAAGATACATTACGACTTCAATACATGGATGATCGCAATGCATATGGCGCGATACGTTATCAGGATGGTTATGGATTAAACCCGTTAAAACTTGCATTTGGTTATCAAAGGTTGGCGCAACAAGCAGGTGCTAAAGTTCATTGTGGAACGCCTATTCTTTCTATTGAAGAAATTAATGGTAAGCAGGTACTCACTACTCCGAAAGTAAGAATCACAGCTGACAAAGTGGTGCTAGCCACTAATGGCTACACGCCGAAAGGGTTTCATCCACTCATTAATAATCGCACGTTACCCGTACTGTCTCAAATCATTGTGACTGAGCCACTGAGCCCAGCACAACTAGATGCCTGCAACTTTTTAACATCCAATGTCGTGATGGATACCAGAGCGCTAAAATACTATTACCGTAAGTTACCTGACAATAGAATTTTATTTGGAGGACGTGGCGCAATAACAGGTAAAGAGGCAAATAATCCCTACTATGCGCAGCGATTGTTACAGGTGTTAAAAACCAGCTTTCCTGCACTTGCCGATATTAATTATCAATTTGCTTGGTCAGGGTGGATTTGCGTGGCGTTGGATGATTTACCGCACATATACCAAGACGACAAGCATCAGGTATTCTATAGCATGGGCTACTGTGGGAGCGGTGTTTCTTTCTCTGTGCAAGCAGGAAAGCGCTTGGCAGACAAAGTGGCAGATAAGCCAGTGCCTGATTTACCACTTTTTAATAAGGCTTTACCGAAGTTTCCATTCGCACCGTTACGGCGTGTAGGGCAGTGGGGCTATTTTCATTACGGAAAGATTAAGGACAACTATTTTTAAATCTGGCGATGTCTTCTTCAAATTTTCTGTAGGTATGCCACAGGCAGTGTAGGAACAGCTAAACTACATTGCCTGCAAGCGGGGATGATGCTGCCGACGTCACTATTTATCAATTCTATTGAGCGTTCGACCTTGGCAAAAAGCCTCGATGTTGTCAGCAATACCAGATATCAAGCGTTGTTGTGATTGCTGAGTTGCCCATGCAATGTGACCTGTAAGCTTGAGGTTGTGGGTTTTTGTATTGAATACGGGATGACTTTCGCTCGGAGGTTCCTGCTCTAAAACATCAAGCACGGCGTAGGCAATCTGCCCCTGTTCTAAGGCGTTAACTAAATCAATGTGATTGATAATATCACCACGAGCCGTATTGATTAACGTCGCGCTTGGCTTCATTAGCGACAGTGTCTTCTTGTTAATTAAATGCTTAGTGTCGGGAGTAAGCGGACAATGCAAACTGACGATGTCCGACTGTTTTAGCACTTCTTCGAGTGGTAGCCGATCGGCTCTGATAGTCTGCTGGTTATGACGTTCTGCAATTAGTACATTCATATCGAAGGCGCGCGCAATTCGGGCGACACTTTGTCCTAGATGACCGTAACCAATAATACCTATCGTTTGTCCGGCAAGTTCATTACTGCCATTGCCGTGTAAGCAAAAAGAATGATGTGCCTGCCAGAGTCCAGCGGTAGTATTGGCGAGATGGTGACTCGTTTGACTGTAATATTCTAATATCTGCGCGAACACATATTGGGCGACGGCAGTGCCTGTGTAGCCCGCAACATTGGTAACTGCTACACCATGGGCTCTTGCACTTTCAATATCGATGTTGTTGTATCCCGTTGCCGCGACGCAAATTAACTTGAGTTGTTTAAGATAAGGAATGATATGGGCGTCAATGATCACTTTGTTGGTGATAATTATTTCGGCATCAGCACAGCGTTCAATGACTTGTTCTCGCGTGTTGGTTAGTGCATAAGTCGTAAGCTTGGTCGCTGCTTGTTCAATTGACGCGAGCGAGATGCTTGGGGAAAATGTTTGCACATCTAGAAATACGGTGTTCATTGTATGGGATCTCGTTTATAACGGCTTTTCTAGCTCGTAAATTGCGTCGGTGATCAGGTCTACACGGTTGGCAACCATCGCTTGTGCATCATAGAGCCCTTGATTATAAAAGTGTGCGCCAAATTTTTCGCTGATAAAATCAAATAAAAATTCGGCTTCAAATTGGCCAAGCTCTCTGTCTAGTTCTTGTTCGAAATAGCTCTGTAATAATTGAATTAAGTGCTGTTTGTCTTTGTTGTCGAGTGAAATCATTGTCATGTCAGGTGTTTAATTATTTAGCTAGGGCAAAGCCGCTGAATTTTCAGTGGTGATTAGTGTATCCTGAAAACTATGTGCAGGTAAAAGGAGAAAATACGCAATGAAGGAGCGTAAGTGGTATCACAAGCTGCAATTATGGTGGCAGTCAGATTGTGCCATCTGTCTGAAAACCCGTCGATTACTTTTGTGGTTGTTGTTAATGCTACTCGCCGATTATTTTTGGTTTCATCTTCTGTTTAAGTGAATTATCCAGATTTTTGGCTAATATACATTGTAAAGAAACTCGTTACTTGAAAGGTTAAATATATGGGACACCGCTGGACAGATTCATTAGAAATAGCATTAGATTTGATGGAAGAACATCCTGAAGTTGATCCAATGAAACTTCATTTTCCGGAATTGATGAAGTGGGTACTGGCACTTGAGTCTTTTGATGATGATCCAAAACATTGTGGTGAAAAGGTACTTGAAGCCATTCAAATGGCCTGGATTGCTGAAATGGACTAACAAGCGTTATTAACCGCTATTTATTTTGGTGAATAATTATCTATTTTAACTCGATTTTACGTCAATATACGAAGAGCATCTTTTTTGTATTCTCTGCTTGGCTTATACTCTTGGTTATTAACGCGGTGAATTTTCAATATTCATCAAATTCATAAACTTCATACACAGCGTATATTATGACAAACAACAAAAAACGTCCTCTTTATATCCCCTACGCGGGGCCAACCTTATTAGAAACGCCGCTACTTAACAAAGGCAGTGCATTTTCAGCAAAAGAGCGCCAAGACTTTAACCTTACCGGGTTGCTGCCGCCGCGCTATGAAACCATTGAAGAACAGGTTGAACGTGCTTACATGCAATACAGTAGCTTTCATACTAATTTGAATAAGCATATTTATTTACGCGCGATTCATGATAATAATGAAACACTATTCTTCAAGTTAGTACAGGCACATATTGAAGAAATGATGCCGATCATTTATACGCCTACAGTAGGCGATGCCTGTGAACAATTTTCTGATATATATCGTAGTTCGCGAGGACTGTTTGTTTCTTATGAAGAACGCCATCAGCTTGATGACATATTGCGAAATGCCACAAAAAATAAAGTAAAAGTAATCGTTGTTACCGATGGTGAACGTATTTTAGGTTTGGGCGATCAAGGCATCGGCGGCATGGGCATTCCAATTGGTAAATTGTCTTTGTATACCGCTTGTGGCGGCATTAGCCCTGCGTATACACTGCCTGTAATGCTAGATGTGGGTACTAATAACGAGAAGCTACTCAATGACCCTATGTATATGGGATGGCGTCATCCTCGCATTGGGCAAGAAGAGTACAACGAGTTCGTTGACATGTTTATTCAGGCTGTTAAACGTCGCTGGCCTCATGTCATGCTTCAGTTTGAAGATTTTGCACAGCCAAATGCCACACCATTATTGGAAAAGTATCGAGACGAAATTTGCTGCTTTAATGATGATATTCAAGGGACAGCGTCTGTCACTGTGGGGACACTACTTGCAGCGTGTCGCACTAAAGGCGTAAAACTGTCTAGTCAACGTGTCACATTTGTTGGCGCAGGATCTGCTGGCTGCGGCATTGCAGAGCAAATCATTTCACAAATGGTTAGTGAAGGTATTTCAGCTGAACAGGCTCGTAGCCAGGTGTACATGATTGACCGTCATGGATTGCTTACCGAAGGCATGGAAAACTTAAGAGACTTTCAACAGCGCCTAGTTCAAAGTAAAGCCAGTGTCGCGAATTGGTCAGTTGATGGTGAATATGCGTCGTTACTAGAAGTAATGAATAATGCTAAGCCAGATATTCTTATTGGGGTGTCTGGCGTTGCAGGACTCTTTACCGAAGAAGTTATCCGTGCGATGAAATCTCATTGTCAAATGCCGATTGTTTTTCCATTAAGCAATCCGGTAAGGCAAGTGGAGGCAACCCCTGAGCAAGTTATTAGCTGGACTGACGGCGAAGTTATTGTTGCGACAGGTAGCCCGTTCGAGCCTGTAGAGTTTAAAGGTAAGTTATATGCGATTGCACAGTGTAACAACAGTTATATCTTCCCAGGATTGGGTTTAGGCGTAGTTGCCGCTAATGTTAATCGTATTACCGATGAAATGTTGATGGTGGCGAGCAAAACGCTTGCAGAAGCATCGCCGCTTGCCAACAAGGGAGAAGGTGAATTACTACCACCGATTACGGAGATTGCAAACTTGAGCAAAAAGATTGCTTTTGCCGTTGCAAAAGTCGCCATTGAACAAGGGCTAGCATTACAGATTGATGATGAAAGCCTTGTTGCCAAAATAGACCGTAATTTCTGGCATCCAGAATATCGCCAATATAAGCGTATCAGCATTTAATCGCGCTATCACTTCAGATTATTAAGTGCCAACAACTTTTGCGTTGATGGCACTTCTTACAGTAATTCAACCTTTCAATTGGTATAACAGTAGGCTTTTGTGACTAATTGGTCTATAATCGCGCCCAAAATTTTATTGTTAAATTATTTCGAGTTTAAAGAGGGCTTAAAATGGCTATCGAACGTACTTTTTCTATCGTAAAACCAGATGCAGTTGCTAAAAATGTAATCGGTCAAATCTACAACCGTTTCGAAACTGCTGGTCTTAAAATCATTGCATCAAAAATGGTTCACCTTTCTAAAGAACAAGCCGAAGGTTTCTACGCTGAGCACAGCGAGCGTCCTTTCTTTGGTGCTTTAGTTGAATTCATGACTTCTGGTCCAGTAATGGTTCAAGTACTAGAAGGTGAAAACGCTGTATTGAAAAACCGTGAAATCATGGGTGCTACAAACCCTGCTGAAGCATTAGCTGGTACTTTACGTGCTGATTACGCTAATTCAATTGACGAAAATGCTGTTCACGGTTCAGACGCAGTTGAATCAGCAGCACGTGAAATCGCATACTTCTTCAGCGACGAAGAAATCTGCCCACGTACTCGTTAATTTACGGTACGCGTATTTAAATAATACGCTTTGTTTGCATACTTAAGATGGGTATGTGGAACAGTACAAAGAAAGGATTTTGCTTTTCGGGCAAAATCCTTTTCTATTAATTAGTGTTTTTATTCAAGTGATTAGATAATTGCTTTGTTTGAACCTTTAAGTGTTCGTTTGAATAAACGCATTTTGCATTTGTTACCTTTGGTTGAAAAGTGTACAATTTGCGCCCCAGATTTTTAGTGTTATTAGTTTTTTGAGATTTTCTGCATGACCGACGTTGTACAATCGACAGATTCAAAAGTGAATTTACTGAATTTAGATCATCAAATGATGCGTGAGTTTTTTGCCTCAATTGGTGAAAAGCCGTTTCGTGCTGATCAAGTGATGAAGTGGATCTATCACTTTGGTTATGACGATTTCGAAAAAATGACTAACCTCAATAAAAAGTTGCGTGAGAAATTAGAGCGTAACTGTGAAATCAAAGCCCCCGAAATTTCGAAGAAGCAAGTATCGAATGATGGCACAATTAAGTATGCATTAAAGCTTGAAGGTGGTCAGGAAGTTGAGACGGTTTGGATACCTGAGAATAATCGCGCTACTTTGTGTGTTTCATCGCAAGTGGGCTGTGCGTTGGAGTGTAGCTTCTGTTCAACCGCACAACAGGGTTTTAACCGTAATTTATCAATGGCAGAAATTATTGGTCAGGTTTGGCGTGTTGCAAATGATATCGGTGCAACTCGTATTGCCGGTACGCGCCCAATTACGAATATTGTCATGATGGGCATGGGAGAACCTTTGCTCAATATGAAAAATTTGATCCCTGCGCTCGACACCATGCTAAACGATTTAGGGTATGGGTTGTCTAAACGACGTGTAACGGTGAGTACTTCAGGTGTGGTACCTGCGCTAGACATGCTAAAAGAAAAAATTGACTGTGCATTGGCTATTTCTGTGCATGCACCTAATAATGAATTACGTGATGAATTAGTACCAATTAACAAAAAATATCCACTTGAAGACTTCTTAGCTGCGTCACGTCGTTACATTGATGGTTCTAAAGCTAACAAACAAGTGACGGTTGAGTACGTGATGATAGATCATGTAAATGACAGCACAGATCAAGCACATGAACTTGCACATGCACTTAAAGATACGCCAAGCAAGATTAACTTGATCCCATTTAATCCGTATCCTGGGTCACCGTACAAACGTTCGAGCAATTCGCGCATTGATCGTTTTGATAAAGTGCTTCAAAGTTATGGCTTAACTGTAATCACACGACGCACTCGTGGAGATGATATTGATGCGGCTTGCGGCCAATTAGCGGGTGACGTTTTGGATAGAACTAAACGTACGCAAATAATCGCAGGAAAAAAACAGGTGAAAGCTGAGGAAATATCAGTAAAAATAGTTTAAACACCTTAATATAACTTGGAGAGTATATGGATACCAACTCATTTAAGCCAGTAGCAATTGCTGCTATTTTATTTGCAGCAACTGGATGTGTTACGCAGAGCTATGAAAATGATAACTCTACTCCAGTTATACAAAATGAAGCGACCAACAATGAAATAGCCATGACTCGAATTTCACTCGGGTTGGGTTATTTGAAAATGGGAAACACTACCCAAGCTAAGCTAAATTTGGAAAAGGCAAAGCGGTTTGCACCAAACTTGGTGCAAGTGTACACAGCTTTTGCTCATTATTACGACACGGTAAGTGAGACGGAGTTGGCGATAGCGTCTTATGAAAAGGCTTTGTCGTTGAAAAATGATGATGCAGACACGCTGAACAATTATGGGGTTTTCTTATGTAAACAAGAAAACTACCAAGAAGCTGAGCGACAATTTCTAAAAGCGATTGCGGTTCCAAGTTATTTGCTTGTGTCACAAAGTTATCAAAACTTGGCACTTTGTCAGTTAAAGGCACACAAATTTGAAAAAGCCGAACAATATTTGGTAAAAGCGATTCAGCATAGTCCTTCTAGTGCTACGGCGCTGTATCAAATGGCACGTCTTCAATATATAAAAGGTGATTACGAGCAAGCAAAGCTGTACTTTAAACGCTATGAAAAGGCGACGCGTCGCTTTTCTGCCGAAGGATTAACTTTGGGCTATAAAATTCATCAAAAACAGTTTGATAAAAAGACCGCCAAAAACTACGCGACGATGATGGTCAAAATGTTTCCCGCCTCTTTTCAGGCGAAACAATATTTGTTAAATGAATTAGAAGAAATTGAAGCAGATGAAGTTGCAAAGATTTATCGAGCAACATTACATGATGCAAAAGATAAAAAGAAGCGTGTTGTGCGCTTAGCGCCTAAAACAAACAGTGAACCTTTACCAGCTGAGCGTTCAGAATCTCAACGTCAATTAGATAAGCCCAAAAGTGCTGAGACAATCACAGCCAAGAAAAATATCGAGATGAAGCAATCGTCTCAAGCAAATGCAAGTGACAACATTGTTAAGGTACCGATGCACACGGTTGAAAAAGGTCAAAGTTTGTTCGCGATCTCAGTCATGTACAATATTCAAATGAAAACACTAGAGAAGTGGAACCATATTAGTCGAAATGACGTCCTAAGTATTGGTGACATTATCTATCTGGCAGATCCTAACCAGTCAGCTGCCACGCAAGAGTGAGAAAGATGAGTCAAGAAGTAATGACAAGTGAGTCTGTCGAAGATATTGAAGTAAAGAGCCCAGGTCGTTTATTGGCGCAAGGAAGAGAGCTGTTAGGGTTCACACAAGAACAAGTTGCAGAGAAGCTAAACTTTAGAAGTACGCTTGTTAAAGACATCGAAAATGATGTATTTGATCGCAGTTTACCAGCAACATTTAATCGAGGTTATTTAAAGAATTATGCCAAGCTTGTAGGTATAAATATCGATGAAGTGTTGGCAAGCTATGAGTTGTTAGAAGACGAAGAAAAGCAAAATGCTAAATTGCAAAGCTTTTCTAAAGGCACGGAAAAACAAGCACAACATAATCGCATCATGTGGGTTAGTTACCTGATATTGGCTGCATTGTTCGGATTAACACTGTTGTGGTATTTTCAAAATGATGGCACGGTTGAGCCAGTTGTTCCCAGTACATCAGTCGCACCCGAAGTAACAAGTGAGCCGGCGATTGAACAAGATTTATTAGCATCAAATGAGGCGGTGGTTGAAGCAAGTACAGCATCCTCAGAGACTGACTCGGAATTAACCGACGCGAACGACAATGTTGAACAACCTGCAATTGTTGATAGTGACACAGAAATAGTTACTTTAGCGGATACGCTTAAACCACAAACTAATACCGAGCAAGTGGAAATTAATACAAACGATAACGCCAGTTCTGGCACATCGGTTGATAGTACTTCCCCTACGTTAGTGGTGTTTAATTTTAGTGGTGATTGTTGGGTTAATATATATGATGCCACGGGCGAACGTGTTGCCTGGGGCGTTAAAAAATCTGGTTATGAAATGAAAATTGAAGGGGTTGCGCCGTTTCAAATTACATTGGGCAAGCCAGAGTTAGTTTCGATTAATTTCCAAGGTAGTCCGGTTGATTTATCTGCCTTTAGCAAAGGCAACATTGCTAAGTTCACATTGCCATTTAGTGAATCATAATCGTCTATTTTGTAAGTAATAGTAGTGAGAAGTTATGTTTAAAGAATCTCCAATTATCCGCCGTAAATCACGCCAAATCATGGTTGGTAATGTTCCCGTAGGCGGAGATGCACCTATTGCTGTGCAGTCAATGACCAACACGCTAACAACGGATGTCGAAGCAACGGTTAAACAAATCAAGTCACTTGAAGCTGTTGGCGCAGATATTGTTCGCGTAAGCGTACCGACAATGGATGCAGCCGAAGCGTTTAAACAAATCAAGCAACAAGTAAATATTCCGCTAGTGACCGATATTCACTTTGATTATCGCATTGCTTTGAAAGTTGCAGAATACGGCGCTGATTGCTTACGTATTAATCCTGGGAATATTGGTAAAGAAGAGCGAATTCGTGCGGTAGTAGAGTCTGCTCGCGATAAAGGCATACCGATACGTATCGGTGTCAATGGCGGTTCCTTGGAAAAAGACATTCAAGAAAAGTATACGGAACCGACCCCTGAAGCTTTATTAGAATCAGCTATGCGTCATGTTGAAATTTTAGATCGTCTTAACTTCCATGACTTCAAAGTAAGCGTGAAAGCGTCAGATGTTTTTCTTGCTGTAGGGGCATATCGTTTGTTAGCTAAACAAATTGATAATCCACTCCATCTTGGCATCACTGAAGCTGGTGGACTTCGCTCTGGCTCAGTAAAATCATCTGTCGGTCTGGGAATTCTTCTTTCAGAAGGGATAGGTGATACGTTGCGTGTTTCTTTGGCAGCTGATCCGGTTGAGGAAATCAAAGTCGGTTTTGATATTTTAAAATCGTTAAAACTGCGTAGTCGTGGTATTAACTTTATCGCTTGTCCTAGCTGCTCACGACAAGAGTTTGATGTTATCTCTACTGTTAATGAACTGGAACAGCGAGTTGAAGATATTTTAACGCCTATGGATGTTTCTATTATTGGTTGTATTGTTAATGGGCCTGGCGAGGCGACAGTATCCGATCTTGGCCTTACAGGTAGTAGTAAAAAAAGCGGCTTTTACTTGGATGGCATTCGTCAAAAAGAACGGTTTGATAATGACAACCTAGTGAACCAATTAGAAGAGCGTATTCGTGCCAAGGCTAAATTGCTTGACAGCAAAAATAAAATTGACGTGAAAGAAGTTGAATAGGTAAAGGTTGGCACAGTCATCGAGGAAACGTCGACATTGTTTACGTTTTCTCCTAATCTGCCTATAATGCGCCCTGCATTTCCAAATTATGACTATTTTGTAAAGAGAGTTTCTTAAGTGAGTAAAGCTATTCAGGCCGTACGAGGCATGAACGATTGCCTGCCATCTGATACCAATATATGGCAAAAAGTAGAGTCTATTTTACGTCGTGTGGCGAGTAACTACGGCTTTTCTGAAATACGCATGCCAATTGTTGAGTCAACGGCATTGTTTAAACGGTCAATCGGCGAAGTTACCGACATCGTTGAAAAGGAAATGTACACTTTTGATGATCGTAACGGCGATAGTCTAACGTTACGCCCAGAAGGCACTGCATCATGTGTTCGTGCAGGTAACCAGCACGGCTTGCTATATAACCAAGAACAAAGACTTTGGTATATGGGGCCGATGTTTCGCCATGAGCGTCCTCAAAAAGGGCGTTATCGTCAGTTCCACCAATTTGGCATTGAAGCATTTGGTATTGCGACACCAGATATTGACGCAGAAGTTATTATGCTTACCGCTCGATTATGGAAAGAATTAGGTATTGCTGAACATGTCACATTAGAGTTAAATTCTCTAGGGTCGAATGAAGAGCGTGCGGCTTATCGTGATGCGTTAGTGGCATTTCTAAAAGAGAAAGAAGATCTATTAGACGAAGACAGTAAACGTCGAATGCATACCAACCCATTGCGTGTATTGGACAGCAAAAACCCTGATGTACAACAAGCCTTAGAAGGTGCTCCAAAGCTTAGTGAATATTTTGGTGAAGAGTCACAGGCGCATTTTGCTGGCGTATGTCAACGATTAGAAACCGCGGGTATTGCATATCGATTAAATGATAAGCTAGTGCGCGGTCTTGATTACTACAATCGTACGGTGTTCGAATGGGTAACAGATAGTTTAGGCGCTCAAGGTACAGTTTGTGCGGGTGGGCGCTACGATGGGTTGGTTGAGCAACTCGGCGGCAAGTCTACGCCAGCATTTGGCTTTGCTTTAGGCATTGAACGTTTAGTGTTGATGCTGACTAGCCTAGAAAAAACTGGTTTCGTACGTCCACCTGTTGAAGCGTATGTGATCAGTTTAGGTGAAGGCGTTGATACTCACGCGTTGATGCTCGCTGAGCAGTGGCGTGATGCGGTACCTGAAAGTCGCATTCAAAATCATTGCGGTGGCGGTAACATGAAAAAGCAAATTAAGCGTGCTGACAAATCAGGCGCACATGTTGCCATCATTTTGGGTGAAGATGAATTAGCAAAACAAGAAGTCACGGTAAAATATTTACGTGGCCAGCAAGAACAACAGAGTATGGCCTTTTCGCAAGTGCCAGACTTACTAGCAAGTTTAATAAAGGGTTAGTTGTGGATATTAATCAAACAGAAGAACAACAAGTTGAAGCTATTAAAAAGTTTTGGCATGAAAATGGTAATTCGATAATCGCTGGAGTAGTGATTGGTTTAGGTGGCTTTGTTGGCTACAACCTATATCAAGATCATAAACTTGAGCAAGAAACGGCAATTGCTGATGCTTATCAAGCTGTCGTTGAGAAAGCGGCGGAAGATAGCAGCACTTTTACTCAGTCAGCTCGTGAATTTATTGATGCTAACGGTGATTCTGGCTATGTCTCATTGACGGCGCTAGCACTTGCAAAAACTGCGGCTGATGCGAAAGATTGGCCAGAAGCAGCTAAGCAATTAACGTTGGCAGCAGAAAAGGCGCAAGCAGAAGGTATTAAGAGTATCGCATTGGTACGTTTAGCGCGTGTTTTGATTCAACAGGAAAAGTACACCGAAGCTCTTGATGTGTTAGCTAAGCCGATGGCAGCGTCGTTTACTGCAGCTGTTGAAGAATTAAAAGGTGATGTATATCTAGCGCAAGATAAGAAAGAGCTTGCGAGAAACGCATACCAAGCAGCGTTGGGTGTTGAAAGCCAAGCTGGCAATCAAGCGTTACAAATGAAATTGGATGATCTCGCTGAAAGTGTAAACCTTTAGGTAATACTGTGGTCGTACTTGCGTTGTTAAAAAATTCACATAAGCGGAGCTAAAATTGCCAATCTTTAGAAAAACTAGAATAACAAACAAACTTGCGCTTGCTTGCGTATTAGCTTTGGGGATCAGCGCTTGTTCATCAACGGATGAAGAAGATGAAGAAACGTTGGTTGCGGAGCTCACAGAAATACAACAGCAGTTCGAACCCAAAGTTATATGGGACAGCTCTGTCGGCGATGGTGTTGAAGATTACTTCTCTCGACTACAACCAACAATTGCTTATGGCAAGCTATATTCGGCTAGCCGAGAAGGTGAAATTGTTGCGTTGGATGTTCAAACCGGTAAGACAGTCTGGGAAATTGACGTTCGTGATGAGACAACTGAATCCAGCTTTTTCTCTAGTCGACCTTCTGCAAAGTTAGCAGGTGGCCCGTCTACAGGTATTGAAAAAGTCTTTATTGGCTCTGAGCACGGTAAGGTTTATGCGTTTGAAGCTGAAACTGGCAGTTTATCGTGGCAAGGAAAAATCAAAGGTGAGGTTATAGCCGCACCGGGGCACGAAGCAGGAACATTAGTCGTTAACTCTGCGTCTGGTGTATTGAAAGCTTTTAATGCGTCTAATGGTGAAGATGTTTGGCAAATAGAGCAAGACGTACCACCTTTATCGCTAAGAGGTATCAGTGCACCTGTAGTGGCAGCTGGTGGCGCAATTGTTGGTACGGCTGAAGGTACTGTAACTGTTTACATTCTTGAAAATGGTCAACAAGGCTGGACCGCTGAAATTGGTGAGCCTGCTGGTTCTACCGAACTCATGCGTGTTATCGACGTAGATTCAACACCAGTCATCTTTGGCGATAAGGTATATGCGGTATCGTCTCGCGGACATATTGCTGCCATGGATTTACGTACTGGACGAGTATTGTGGAAACGCCAATATTCGTCATACGAAAACATTGCAGTAGAAGGAAACATGATTTTCCTTACCGACATTAAAGGTCATGTATATGCGATTGACCGTTTGAATGGGCTGGAAAAATGGAGTCAACTTGCGCTAACCAATCGCAATGTAACGGGTCCTGTCGTGGTTAAAAACAAAGTGATTGTTGGTGATTTAGACGGTTACTTGCACTGGCTAGATGAAGAAACGGGTCAGTTTGTCGCGCGAATGCAGGTGGATAGCAGTGGTATTTATGCTACGCCAGTTGTGCATGATGACGTGATTTATGTACAGACGAGAGACGGTGAACTAACCGCAATCAAGACGCCTTAAGAATTATAGGCTAGAATTATTAACGGCTCTTAAGCGTTTAGCTTAGGAGCCGTTGTTTGTTATTTGAAAGAAAATTTAGAGGTGTTCATGCTTCCTGTTGTCGCACTTGTTGGGCGTCCAAATGTTGGAAAATCTACATTATTTAATCGGTTAACACGAAGCCGGGACGCATTGGTTGCGGACTATCCAGGTTTAACGCGTGATCGCCAATATGGCCAAGCCTATGTAGATGAACATCCGTTTATCGTCATCGATACGGGCGGAATTGTGGGTGACGAAACCGGCATTGATGCTTTGATGGCTGAACAGTCGTTAATGGCAATTGATGAAGCTGATGCTGTTCTATTTATGGTTGATGCGCGTGCAGGCCTGACATCGGCTGACGAAGGGATTGCTGACTACCTGAGAAAACAAAACAAAACTGTGTTCTTAGTCGCAAACAAAGTAGACGGTATAGATGCAGATAGTGCGGTTGCTGAGTTTTATGCACTAGCATTGGGCGATCAAGTTCATCAAATAGCGGCGGCTCATGGGCGAGGCGTTACACAATTATTAACGCTTGCACTTGCGCCTCATATCGAAGCGTTGGGGCAAGAACGCGAAACAAGTGATGACGAAGCAAATACTGACGTAAGCGAAGCGCTCGAGCAGTCTGACGAAGAAAATATTGCCCAAGCACCAGAAGAAAGTGACAAGATAAAGTTGGCTATTATTGGCAAGCCCAATGTTGGTAAGTCAACCCTGACAAACCGTATTTTAGGGGAAGAAAGGGTTGTTGTTTACGATATGCCAGGAACAACCCGCGATAGCGTGTACATTCCAATGGAGAGAAATGGCCGAGAGTATACGTTAATTGATACGGCAGGTATTCGTCGTCGTAAAAACGTATCTGATGTAGTGGAAAAGTACTCAGTTATCAAAACACTACGAGCCATTGAAGATGCCAATGTTTGTTTATTGATTATCGATGCTCGTGAAGGCATTACCGATCAGGACTTGAGTCTGCTTGGTTTTATTCTTGAAGCTGGTCGTTCATTAGTGCTAGCCGTCAATAAATGGGATGGTATTGACGAGTATGTGAAAGAAAAAATAAAAAGTGAGATTGATCGTCGTTTAGGTTTTATCGACTTTGCCAGAATTCACTTTATCTCAGCGTTACACGGTACAGGTGTAGGCCATCTTTATGATTCAGTTGAAGAAGCCTTTGTATCGGCGACTAAGCGAATTTCAACGTCGATGGTAACGAAAATATTAGATATGGCAGTATTTGATCATCAACCGCCTATGCACAATGGCCGCCGTATTAAATTGAAATATGCTCATGCCGGTGGTTATAACCCGCCTATTATCGTTATTCATGGTAATCAAGTGAAGCATTTGCCTATATCATATAAGCGATATTTGATGAACTATTATCGCAAGTCGCTCAAGATCATGGGAACGCCAATTCGTATCGAGTTTCGAGAAACTTCTAACCCGTTCTCTGGGAAAAAGAAACTAAGCTATACTGAACAAAAGAAACTGGCGCGCAAAACGCAGGGATATAAAAAAGACGATTAAATTGACTGATACAGCTTAGTCTCGGTAAGAGTATCATTACAAATTTGATTTTCATTCCCGCGAAAAATACTAAAGCCAACTGTCGTTGGCTTTTTTTATGTGTTTATTTGCATTTACGTTGGTATTATTCGATTATACCAATTGGTATTATTCAATAACGAATTCATAGCTTTAAGGGATGTCATGCCTCGTGGCCCAATAAAAGTCGATACTTCTGACAGATTAAGCCGAAATTTAGGGCTATTACAGGCTGGTTCAGTGGTGACACTGGATATTGCAACTCCGGCCGGGCAAAGGGCAAAGTTTAAATCGATATTTGTTGGGTATCTACCCAAGCAATATGTACTGGTTCAATACCCAGATGCTAGCAAAATGGGTAGCTTTTCTCAGCATATTAAACAAGGTACCAATGTAACGGTTCGTGGACTCATTGAAGGTCATGAGGGATCAATCGTCGCATTTGCGTCACACATTAAACAGACCTTACAACTGCCTTCTAAATTAATTGCATTAGCGTTTCCTAAATCAGTTAGTTTGCAGCAATTAAGAGCGTCACTTCGTATTGATACCGACATTTCCGCCAAGCTTAATATCTCTAATGAATATTGGGCGTCACATATCACAGATATTTCGATTAGTGGTTGTCAGTTATCTGTTGATAATGGCGACTCGTTAGCTTTGGTCAAAGACAAAGACATCGAAATTGTAATTGAAGATTTTGACGAGATTTCCAATATTAAAATCAAAGCAAATATTTGCTCGGTTAAGCCTAGCTATAAAGGTGTAACCATAGGTGTGAAATTTGTGGAAGGCACAAAAGAAGCTACAGAAAAATTACTTAATCATATTGTCACTTCTGAGCAATGATAAAAACCTCAAAAGAAAAGAAGTTATAGGACTAAAGTCGATGCTTAATTTACTCTAGGACGGTGTAGATTACTGTTAATGAATCCACTCAATCTGTTCAAGTTATTAAAGTGATAACTAAGCAAACCATTCCATCACCTCAAAAACAATGCCTGAAGGATCTTTAAACGCGATGTAGCGACCCCATTGGTTTTGATTGGGCGAAGAGTGAATAAATTCCACTTTATTAGCGCTAAGTCTATTTATTGCTTCGTCTATGTTCTCTACAGGAAAAACGACAGTGGAGCTGGCGTTGTATCCATGCTCATAATCAGCAGCGTCTTTAGAGCCTTGGAAAATAATAAATGTGTGGTTTCCTAATTTCATTTTTAGGCTATGGGTGAATTCTTCCACTAGCTCGAAATTCAAAACATCTAGGTAGAACTTTTTTGAGGCTTGTAAATTACTTACAACCAATAATGTTGCTGGGTTTTTCATTTTCAATTAACTTATGATTGGTATAATGCACAGTTTTAAGCAACATCAGCATCAGGTATTTTGAGCTTGCAATATATATGATTGTCATAAAATTTGTTGCTCTTAAACATAGCCTGTTTGTGTATCGCTTCGAGCGAATAACCGCATTTTTTTAGTACATTTGCCGATGGCGTATTAGCCGAAAATACTGCTGCAAATACTCTAACAATATCAGTGTTCTCAAATATATATGACGTAAATTCATTAATCGCACGAGTTGCGATGCCTTTGCGCCAATAGTCCTGCGCTATCCAATACCCTAGCTCGCCTGAGCGACTGTATTCAAACTCTCCGCGATCTACACTGATGCAACCAACTAATTGACCTTGATACTCGATCGCGCGAGTTATACCAATCTGGCTGCCAGTGGTAATCCACCATTGAGCGTCTTGCTCGGTATACGGCGTGGGTATTTTCGCTGATAAAAATTTGGTGACATTGGCGTTGTTTAAGATTTGGACTAAATCTGATGTATCTTCTTGTTTGAATTCTCTGAGTGTTATCATAAGAATGTTACTGCTCTCAATTATATGGGGAGACTACTGAGTTTGTTGTACTTTGGCAACGATGTTACCTTTGTGCAATTGAATCGAAATTTCCTCTCCAACTTTCACGCATTGGCTGTTGTTAATAATTTTGCCTGCGCTATTACGAGTAACGCTGTAACCACGCGCGAGTGTTGCCAACGGACTCACCATGTGAAGTTGCTCTACAGCATTAACAAACCTCTGAGTTTTTCGTTCTTGGTATCTGTGAATCTGATGTAATAGACGTTCAGTGAGCCTACTCAGTTCGATTTTTCCTTGCTCGACAGCTCTTGCAGGAGAACTTTGGTGGAGCCTTTGGGCTAAATGCCTAAGGCGAAGTTGGGAGTTGGACATTGTTAGCTGTTGTTGTCGCAGTAAGCGACTAGTTAACTCGTCTGCTCGTTGTTGATTAACTTGTATTTGTCTGGTTGGCTCTAGTCGATTCAATCGTTGTGTTAGCGTCTGCCAGTTAAGAGCTTTGTTTTTTACCTCACGCAAAAGTGCTTGCTTGCATTGCCAAGCAAGTTTATCTATGCGCTTGATAATCTCTAGCATATCCTGTGATAGGATTTCAGCCGCAGCAGATGGTGTCGGTGCGCGATAGTCTGCGACATAGTCTGCAAGCGTAGTATCGACCTCATGACCTACTGCGCTAAGGATGGGCAACTCACTATTAAAGATCGCACGCACAACAACTTCTTCGTTAAAACACCATAGATCCTCAAGCGAGCCACCACCACGACCAACAATAAGTACATCACATTCTTGTCTAAGATTGGCAGTTTCGATTTGTTTTACGATATCGACTGCTGCTAGTTCGCCTTGAACTAGGGTAGGGTAAATTACAATGCGTGTTTGTGGGCTACGACGTTTAAATACCGTGAGAATATCGTGTATTGCAGCGCCTGTTGCTGAGGTAACAACGCCGACTGTATTTACCACATTTGGCAGAGGTTGTTTGTATCGTTGGTCAAATACCCCTTCGGCCAGCAATTTTGCTTTAAGTCGTTCGAATTGTTGTTGTAAGAGGCCGACACCTGCGTCATCCATTTGTTCAATAATGAGCTGAAAGTCTCCCCTTGGCTCGTATAGAGAAACGCGCGCTTTCACCAGCACTTGTTGACCATTAGCAGGTTTAATGCGTACAGAACGATTATTGCCCTTAAACATGGCACACTTTACTTGTGAGAATTGGTCTTTAAGTGTCAGATACCAATGACCAGAGCCTGCCGCCATAAAGTTAGAAATTTCACCGCAAAGCCAAACTGTGCGCATTTCGCTCTCAAGTAAAAAACGGACTTTCTTGGTCAACTCACTGACCTGCATTACATGTTGTTGGCTCATTGTTGAGTTTCTTAAGTTGGTTTATTGGTGGAAAAAGGCATAATTCAGCACATTTCAGTTTAATCTATGTGGTTTTCTTTGTGCCAGAATTAAGTGATTCTAACTAAGATATACAAATAAATCATGGCATTGAATCAAAGAATATCTGAAAGAACTATTTTATTCGTAGATTTTTACAAAATTAAGTTTACCTGATTTAATAAAACGGTTAAAATTCTGCCGCAATATTTCCTCCTGAACCCAACTTTTTGTGAGATGTTGCGATGCTACGAATTGCTCAAGAAGCTCTAACTTTCGACGATGTTCTATTAGTACCTGCTCATTCGACGGTACTTCCTCATACGGCTGACTTATCAACGCAATTAACGCGTAAAATTAAGCTTAACGTTCCTATGGTATCTGCGTCTATGGACACGGTTACCGAAGCACCACTTGCAATTACCTTAGCGCAAGAAGGTGGTATCGGCTTTATTCACAAGAACATGACCGCTGAGGAGCAAGCAAAAAATGTTTCTCAAGTGAAAAAGTTTGAAAGTGGTATTGTGACAGATCCCGTTACTGTTTCGCCTGATGCACCTATTGAATCTGTTATCAGCTTGGCGAAAGAACTTGGCTTTTCTGGATTTCCTGTCGTAGATGCTCACAATAATTTAGTTGGTATCATTACGGGGCGTGATTTACGTTTCGAAACAGACCTCAAAAAGACAGTAGCTGAATTAATGACGGGCAAAGATGAGCTAGTCACAGTAAAAGAAGGTGCTGAGCGCGAAGCAATTCTAAGTTTAATGCATGAGCACCGCATTGAAAAAATTCTGATGGTAGATGACGCCTTTAAACTGACAGGCATGATCACGGTTAAAGACTTTCAAAAAGCTGAAAGCAAGCCTAATGCATGTAAAGATGAATTTGGTCGTTTACGTGTAGGTGCTGCGGTAGGAGTTGGTGCTGGCACTGATGAGCGTATTGATGCGCTTGTTGCAGCTGGTGTAGACATTTTGCTTATCGATACTTCTCACGGTCATTCTCAAGGCGTAATTGATCGCGTAAAAGCAACGCGTGCTAAATACCCTGATTTACAGATAGTTGCGGGTAACGTAGCTACTGCAGCTGGCGCAACTGCATTAGCTGATGCCGGTGCTGATGCGGTGAAAGTAGGTATTGGCCCTGGTTCAATTTGTACAACGCGTATTGTTACTGGTGTAGGTGTGCCACAATTGACGGCAATTTCAAATGCGGTTGAGGCGTTGAAAGGACGTGATATTCCAGTTATTGCTGATGGCGGCATTCGTTTCTCAGGTGACATTGCTAAAGCATTAGTGGCTGGCGCACACTGTGTAATGGTGGGTAGTATGCTTGCTGGTACAGAAGAAGCGCCTGGTGAAGTAGAGCTATATCAAGGTCGTTACTATAAATCATACCGTGGTATGGGCTCATTAGGTGCAATGAACCAAAAAGAAGGTTCAAGTGACCGTTATTTCCAAAAATCAAACGAGGCAGACAAACTGGTACCTGAAGGTATTGAAGGACGTGTAGCTTATAAAGGACCTGTATCGGCTATTGTTCACCAGCAAATGGGCGGCCTACGTTCATCTATGGGCTTAACCGGTTGTGCAACCATTGATGAAATGCGCACAAAGCCAGAATTCATGAAGATTACTGCGGCAGGTATGGGCGAGTCGCATGTACATGACGTAACTATTACTAAAGAAGCACCAAATTACCGAATGGGCTAAGCTCTATATAGGTAACTTAGCTATTAAACATAACGAGCAGGCTGATTAAGATAATCAGCCTGCTGTTTTTTAACATTACATAGGGTTTGCTATGAGCAAAGATATCCATGATTCCCGAATACTCATATTAGATTTTGGTTCGCAATATACACAGTTAATTGCTCGTCGTGTTCGAGAAATTGGCGTTTATTGTGAATTATGGGCGTGGGATGTAACTGAAGAACAAATTAAAGAGTTTAACCCAACAGGTATTATTCTTGCGGGTGGTCCAGAAAGTGTTACTGAAGAAAATTCACCTCGTGCGCCAGAGTATGTTTTTAATGCCAATGTACCTGTACTAGGTATCTGTTACGGCATGCAAACCATGGCCGAGCAGTTAGGCGGTGGTGTTGAATGTTCTGATCACAAAGAATTTGGTTACGCAGCAGTTGAAGTGGTTTCTCAGTCTCCATTATTCAAGAACATTGAAGATCATTTAGGTACTAACGGTAACCCACTGTTAGACGTATGGATGAGTCATGGCGATAAAGTGTCAGAAATTCCTGAAGGTTTTGTTACTGTTGCGCAAACATCAAGCTGTAAATATGCGGCAATGGCAAACGAAGAAAAGAATTTCTATGGTGTGCAATTTCACCCAGAAGTTACGCATACTAAACAAGGTATGCGTATTCTAGAACACTTTGTTGTTGATATTTGTCAATGTGAGAAGCTTTGGACATCTGCGTCAATTATTGAAGATGCGATCGCCAAAATGAAGGCGCAAGTTGGCGATGACGAGGTAGTATTAGGCTTATCTGGTGGTGTTGATTCATCTGTTGTAGCGATGCTATTACACCGCGCAATTGGCGACAAGTTGACCTGTGTTTTTGTTGACAATGGCTTATTACGTTTGAACGAAGGCCAGCAGGTTATGGAAATGTTTGGCGACCATTTTGGTTTAAACATTATTCATGTAAGCGCAGAAGATCGTTTCCTCGATCGTCTGGCAGGTGTCGATGAGCCTGAAGCTAAACGCAAGATCATTGGTAACGTGTTTGTTGAAGTCTTCGATGAAGAAGCGAGCAAATTGAAAAATGCTAAATGGTTGGCACAAGGCACTATTTATCCTGATGTAATTGAATCAGCAGCATCTAAAACAGGTAAAGCACATGTCATCAAATCTCACCACAATGTAGGTGGTTTGCCAGAAGATATGGAATTGGGTCTTGTAGAACCATTGCGTGAACTTTTTAAAGATGAAGTGCGCAAAATTGGTCTTGAGCTAGGCTTACCTTACGACATGTTATATCGCCACCCGTTCCCAGGGCCAGGTTTAGGTGTACGTGTACTAGGTGAAGTGAAAAAAGAATACTGTGATTTACTTCGTCGCGCAGACGCTATCTTTATTGAAGAACTGCATAAAGCTGACTTATATCACAAAGTGAGTCAGGCATTTACGGTATTCTTACCTGTTCGCTCTGTAGGCGTGATGGGCGATGGACGTAAATACGATTGGGTGGTTAGCTTACGTGCAGTTGAAACTATCGATTTCATGACCGCACATTGGGCACATTTACCTTATGATTTCCTAGGATTGGTTTCAAACCGTATCATCAATGAAATCGACGGTATTTCACGTGTGGTTTACGATATTTCTGGTAAGCCTCCTGCTACCATTGAATGGGAATAACCCTTTCTAAATTAGAAAGCCCCTTTACCGTGAGGTAAAGGGGCTTTTTCTTTCGTATTGTAAGGAAAAAGAATAATGATTGAACGGATAGAAACTAAAGCTAGAATGAGCAAAATCGTTAAGCATAACGGTACAGTTTATCTCTGTGGGCAAGTATGCGAGGATGCGATTGATGATATTACAGGTCAGACGCAAACCATGCTAGCAAAAGTAGAGTCGTTATTGGAGCAGGCCGGTAGTTCAAAAGAACATATGCTTTCTGCCACCATTTATCTCAAAACCATGGCTGATTTTGCCAAAATGAATGATGTTTGGGATGCATGGGTACCTGAAGGCCATGCGCCAGCTAGAGCATGCGTACAAGCAGCAATGGCTAGAGATGTTTTGCTGGTCGAAATCTCTGTTGTCGCAGCACTTAAGTGACAGTCCGATATTTCAATTTAAAATACTGTAAAAATTGACAGTGTTTTTTGTTTGGTTATACTCAACACTTCAAATTTAGACAGGGAAAAATCTTGAGTATGATTAAATTGCATAGCTTTGGCCAAGGATTTGGCTTGATAGATCCAAGTCCATTTGTAGTGAAAGTGGACTTATTTATGCGTATGAACGAATTACCGTTTGTTTCAGATGCTAACGTTAACCATTTAAAAACGGCGCCTAAAAATAAGTTGCCGTATATCACCGATGGCAATTTAACGATTGGTGACTCTCACTTCATTCTAGAATACTTAACTGACAAATATCAGTTGACGCTTGATGAGCACTTAACCCAAGAGCAAAAAGCGCAAGCGCAGCTTTTTACGAAAGCTATTGATGAAGGATTATATTGGTGTTTAGTTTATTCTAGATGGGTGCATCCAAGCACTTGGCCTCTTATTAAAAACACTTTCTTTGGCGCTCTGCCCATTCCTTTAAAATGGTTTGTACCTGCCATGTTGCAAAGAGGGGTGAAAAAGAATCTTATTGCACAGGGGACAGGCAGACATTCAGAAGACGAAATCTTAAGTTTAACCTCGAGTTATTTTAGCAGCCTGTCGACACTATTAGGAAATAGCACTTATTTTTTTGGTGATAAGCTGTCGAGTTTTGATGCGATAGCCTACTCAACACTTGCGCAATTTATTATTTCGGATATTGATAACGAATTTAACCAAAGCGCAAGAACCTTTGATAATCTCGTCGCGTACTGTCAGCGCCTCGATGTGCAGTTTTATCAGACTGATACGTTAGCAAATGAGTAACTAGGATATTTGATAAATGAATTTAACAGTGCAGTTACAACAGTATTTTGGTTATCCGAAATTTAGAACAGGTCAGCAGGAAACCATAGAATATATTCTTGCTGGACATTCAGCATTAGCTATTTTCCCGACGGGCTCTGGAAAGTCGTTATGTTATCAATTGAGTGCATTAAATTTACCTCACTTAACATTAGTGGTGTCGCCGCTACTTTCGCTAATGCACGATCAGTTATCGTTTTTGCATGAAAAGGGAATTCCCGCAGCGAGTTTAGACTCGAGCCTGTCGAGAGAAGCGTATGCACAAGTGATGGAAGATGTACGTAGCGGGCGGCTCAAAATTCTGATGATTTCAGTCGAACGTTTTAAAAACGAACGATTCAGACAGTTCATTGAGCATGTTGCCATTTCGCTGCTGGTAGTAGACGAAGCGCATTGTATTTCAGAGTGGGGTCATAATTTTCGGCCTGATTACCTTAAGTTACCACATTACATGAAAGCGCTTAATATTCCTCAAGCGCTACTACTGACCGCTACTGCGCCAGTGAAAGTTAAAAAGGATGTCCAGGAAAAATTTAACATTCAAGATAAGCATGTAGTACAAACAGGCTTTTATCGCTCAAATCTAGATATTGCTGTTGAGGCTGTAGAATCTGAAAGCAAACAGCAACGTCTTATTGAAATTGTCCATAGTAATGCTTGTCCCACTATTGTTTATGTTACGCTGCAACAGTCTGCTGAACATGTCGCGCAAGCTCTTATAAATGCTGGCGTTAAAGCAGCTGCATACCATGCTGGTTTAGCGAGTGATTATCGCCAGTTAGTGCAATCTCGATTTATGAACGATGAATTGAGCGTGGTGGTCGCAACAATTGCCTTTGGCATGGGAATAGACAAATCTAATATCAGCCAAGTTATTCATTATGACCTGCCTAAATCGATCGAAAATTATAGTCAGGAAATTGGCCGTGCAGGGCGTAACGGCGGAGCATCGAGATGCGTTGTTCTTGGAGATCTTTCAGGCGTATCAACACTAGAAAATTTCATTTATGGTGACACACCTGAGCCACAAAGCATTAAGTTGGCGTTAGAGCATATAGTTGCCAACACGTGCAATGGACAGTGGGAATACCAAGGAATGGCATTAAGTACGCTGTCTAACATTAGACAATTGCCGCTTAAGACTTTACTGGTTGCATTAGAATTACATGGTGTTGTTGAACCCATGTATAGTTACTTTGCAGAATATCGTTACAAATTCTTAGAAGACAAGTCAGAGATTCTTCAGCGTTTTAATCAAGAGCGTCAACACTTTCTAACAATGCTATTTGAGCAGTCTGTTTGCAAAAAAGTATGGTGTGAGCCACCTTTAGGTGCTAATACCCAAGTACAGTTTTCAGAACGTGAAAGAGCCATTGCTGCGCTAGAATATCTTGATAATCAAGGGTTAATTGAGTTGAGTGCGAAAGGCAGCACAGAAGTTTATCGCGTAAACACTGATTTACTTAGCCAGCATGGGCTGGTAACAGAGCTTGCAGACTACTTTGCCCACAAAGAGCAAGCGGAAATAAACAGAATCAACGAAATGATTTCATTTTTAGGTAATGACTCATGTTTGACCGCAGCCTTGTGTGGTTATTTTGATGATGATAATGCACCGGCGCATTGTGGTCATTGTTCTGCTTGTCGAAATGGTAGGGTATTACTTACCCAGACGAATATGAATGTTGATATTGCCGATTTGGAATTGGCCGAAATCTATCAGGAGTTTAAACAGGCTGTCGAGCAAGCGTCAGAACTAAACGCGTCTCATACTTTGTTTGCCAAATTTTTAACAGGTCTCACTGCACCTTTGTTTACTAAAATTAAAGCGAAGAAAATGCGAGGGTTTGCGCAGTTAGAATTGCACCGATTCCAACAGGTATTGGCAAAAGTTAATGCTGCAATAGCCTAATAGGCCTGCGCTATTTAATTTGGGTATAAAAAAGGAAGGCATAATGCCTTCCCTTGATTATTCAGCTGTTTATATCACTCACATTGCTAAAAATTAGTGATCGTGGCCACAGCCGCCTTCGCCATGTACATGGCCATGTGCCAATTCTTCTTCTGTGGCATCTCTCACTTCGATAATTTCAACATCAAAGTTTAAGTCGATGCCTGCCAGAGGGTGATTGCCATCTACTGTGATTTCATCGTCGCTGATATCAATTACGATAACAGTCTGCTCTCCGTCATCAGTAGACGCTCTTAGTTGAGAGCCAACCTCAAGGTCTTCAATGCCTGCAAACATTTCTTTAGGTAGACTTTGGATAAAACCTTCCTGACGTTCACCGTAGGCATCTTCTGCTTTTACATCGACTTCAAACTTATCGCCAGCTTGGCGATCTGCCAATGCGTTTTCAAGGCCTGGAATTAGGTATCCAGTACCATGAATCACGGCTAATGGCTTGTGATCATATGAACTGTCGATCAATGTGCCTTCGCTATCTGATACGGCGTAGTGTAAAACTACAACTTTATTTGCAGAAATTTTCATTTAATATCCTAGGGTACTACTCTTGAGTACTTATACTGTATGGTAGGTCAACGATTGATAACGACGCCGACTCGTGTTCTTTAACCCGCAATGCTGTGGTGCTATCAATATCGTTGGCAAGTACTGCCTGAACATATAAATCACCAGATGCTGATTGGTAATGACATATTATATCACCGGCTTTACGCCAATTCTCCCCAAGTTGCTTTTCTACGGCACTAATTGATGAAAGTTGCTCATCGCTTTGCCCTTTTAAGCAAAATAAGGCGCGTTTGTTTTTACCCAAATACTGCATGCGCGCGACAGTTTCTTGCCCTAGATAACAGCCTTTAGTAAAACTTATGCCGTTTATCGCCTGTACATTCAGCATTTGTGGCACATATTCACCAATGCTTGAGGTTTGCAATGCAGGAATACCATTAAGAATTTCCAATAAACGCCAAACGTCGGCTGGATATTGCGTCAATGAATCTTCATTTAGGACACTAAGCTCTTGAGAATTGGTGGACACGACAATGTAGCGTGATGAATGTCCCGGCAAATAAAGTATGCTTGTATCTTCATCATGTACTACTGGGGTCAGTGCGTCTGGAAGTCGTGCAAAATGTTTACTTAAAACTTGCTCTATCGCATTGCCGCCAAATCCATAAAGTACATAACTTTTCGCTAATTCAATATTTACTTTCGAGAACACGCCAAACTTTTTAAGTTCTGCGAAAGATGCTTCAGTAGCTGCGCTTGATTGCACTAGACATAATGCGTTGTTCTTTTCAAATAATCGGAAGGTAGAATGAACTTTGCCTTTGGCATTGCAATGTGCACCGTTTAGGAGGTGCTTATCCGCCAAACTCGCCACATCACAAGTAACTTGCCCTTGTAAGTATTTGATATTTTCTTCACCTGCAAGCGTAATGATATCAAAATGCGTGAGGGGAATAGCGTATGCGTCAGCTAAATTGTCATGTTTAGGTAATTGGTCAACCAGCATAAAAACGTGATCAAAGTAAGTGAAAGATGGTTATGTTTATAAGGGCTGATTTTGTAATTTCAAGGTTTTTCTTAAGATGTAACTTTTCTGAGTTTTTTATTTTTTCTGGCAAAAACAGCACGTTTAGCTACAGTTATCTGCTGTTGCTAAAGGGATTTGGGTTTTAAGCTAATTTTGCATGGCTATTCTATGATTCAGTTTGTAGAATACGGCAGTTTTCAAAAAATCTTGGTGATATATGACGCAAATAACGAATAAAGCACGTTTAAAATGGGCTTGCAGACGAGGAATGCTAGAGCTTGATGTATTGTTTATGCCATTTGTTGATGAGGCATATGATGATTTAACTCATGATGATCAAGTGTTATTTGAACGGTTACTTACGTGCCAAGACCCAGAACTTTTCGCTTGGTTTATGGGACATGAAGAGTGTGAAGACAAAGAACTTAACAGAATGGTGCAATTTATTCTCAATCGAGTCAAAGTATAGCGTTATAATCGAGCTTTCGAATTTGCAACGAAAGCTCGTCGCATTCGAGTTATCGCTGATTCTTGCAGCAGTGATTATAGTCATTCTTAAGTACAATCAAGCGTTGCCATATAGTTATATCTTGGCACTAATTGCAACCATACCCACTCATTTTCTCATTGCCAAATTTCTACCACCTCAGCACTATTGCCAAAACTTTGAATTAGATCGCTTTGGTCTGATGCACACTGCCGATAATCAGCTTTATCAGTTAAGTGCGTGCTCAAGAGTGGGGTGGTTCGGTTGCTTGTTAGTCTTTGAAGTAACAGCAAAATATTCAAGTTCGTCTTCAATGTTTATTTATAACGACAGTGTTTGCCCGCAGACATTGTCTCGTTTAAAAAGAACCATTTATTATCTGCAAAAACATGGACGTGCGTCTGAAGCAACATAGTATACTCCATTGTTAACTATATTAGTGTTTTGTATCGCTAGGCGTAAGTATTGTGATATTAGCTGTGTCGTTTGTTTCTGGATAGTCTAACGTATAGTGAAGACCACGACTTTCTTTTCTAGACAATGCACTCTTTATGATTAATTCTGCTACCTGCACTAAGTTTCTTAGCTCTAATAAGTTATTACTCACCCTAAAGTTTCGGTAATACTCATCAATTTCACGTTGTAGCAATTCTACTCGATGCAGAGCACGTTCTAAGCGTTTGGTTGTTCTAACAATTCCAACGAAGTCCCACATGAATAGTCGAAGTTCGTGCCAGTTATGCTGAATAACAACTTCTTCATCAGAATCCGTTACGCGACTTTCATCCCATTCAGGTAAATCGATGATTTTCGCGTTGGGCACTAGTTTTTCTTCTATATCTTGTGCTGCTGCGCGCGCGTATACAACACACTCTAACAAAGAGTTACTCGCCATACGGTTTGCACCATGTAAACCTGTATATGCAACCTCTCCAATGGCGTACAAATTGCCAAGGTCAGTCTTACCTTGCTTATTCACCATAACGCCACCACAAGTGTAATGAGCTGCCGGAACAATTGGCATTGGCTGCTTGGTAATATCAATCCCCAAACTCATACAGCGTTCATAAATGGTAGGAAAGTGCTGCCTTATGAACTCTGCAGGTTTGTGGCTAATATCTAAGTACATGCAGTCTGCACCTAATCGCTTCATTTCGTAATCTATCGCACGAGCGACAATGTCACGAGGAGCCAATTCCGCACGCTCATCAAAATCCGGCATAAATCTAGAACCGTCAGGCCTACGCAATTTTGCACCTTCACCTCTCAACGCTTCAGTCAACAAAAATGTGCCAGCATCAGGATGAAACAAACAAGTCGGATGAAACTGATTAAATTCCATATTGGCGACGCGACAGCCAGCACGCCATGCCATGGCAACACCGTCACCACTGGCAACATCAGGGTTTGAAGTATATTGGTAAACTTTGCTAGCACCACCTGTGGCTAAAATTGTTTTTTGTGCAAATATGCGCTCCACTTTCTCGCTATTTCGGTTCCAAATATATGCGCCAACACAAGCCTTTCCATACTTGTTTTTCTTAGTGATAAGGTCAATTGCGTTATAGCGTTCGAACATGCGTATACGGCTATGTTCTTTTACTCTATCAACAAGCGTGGTTTGAATTGCTTTGCCCGTAGCATCTGCAGCATGCAAAATTCGGCGATGGCTGTGACCGCCTTCACGTGTTAAGTGGTACTTCTTATTGCCAGAGTTCGATTCTTCCTGATCGAAATCAACCCCTTGCGAAATTAACCATTCCATACATGAACGGGCATTTTCAGCCGTGTATTGAACAACGTCCTCTTCGCACAAACCAGCACCAGCGATTAATGTATCCTGTACGTGTGCATCGATACTGTCGCCTTCATCAAAAACTGCAGCGACACCACCTTGTGCGTAGTAGGTAGAACCCTCTGTGATGTGGCTTTTTGACAAAATAACGACATCGGCGTTCTTCGCCAAATGCAAAGCCAGTGATAGACCAGCCGCGCCGCTACCAATAATTAATACATCACAGTTGTGTTGTTGATTCATAAATGTCTAGTTTTGAGGTACTCTATATGGAAATGGATTCTAACGTTTATTCGGCCTTTGAAATAGCCCAAAAAACGAGATTGTCCAATCAATTTTAAATTTTTTTGCATTTTTTTAGAACTTTTTGATACAAGTCTAGTCATACTTGTGCGTTTGCTTTGAGCCAGTTGTAAAAAGTTAAGCAGTAATTAGGAGAAATGGCTCGGATGAGCGAACAGAACGTAGACCAATTGTTGGTAGAAAAAGTACAAGGTGGTGATAAAAATGCTTTTAACCTACTTGTTACTAAATATCAGCATAAAGTGTCCAATTTAGTATCTCGTTATGTAAAAAATCAAAGCGATGTGCCAGATATAGTGCAAGAAGCCTTTATCAAAGCATATCGTGCGTTGCCTAACTTTCGGGGTGACAGTGCATTTTATACATGGCTTTATCGGATTGCGGTGAACTGTGCTAAAAACCATATGGTCGCTAGCGGAAGAAAACCACCGGGATCTGATGTAGAAATTGAAGATGCCGAGATTTACGATGCAGGAGACGCTTTACGCGAAAACGCGTCACCTGAAAAATTATTATTAACGAAAGAAATAAAAAAAGTTGTCTTTAACACGATTGAACAATTGCCTGATGATTTAAGAACAGCAATAAATCTTAGGGAATTGGAAGGGTTAAGCTATGAAGAAATAGCTGCCATCATGGAGTGCCCGGTGGGAACAGTTCGCTCGAGAATTTTTAGAGCAAGAGATGCCGTGGATAAAAAAATTAAGCCGTTACTCCAACGCTAGTTGAGTTATGTCCTTAATTTAATGATGTAAAAGATGACATTTGCGCTAATATTGTGTAATAGGTGTATTTATGAGTGAAGATAAGTTCGAAACAATTTCTTCGTTGGCTGATAATTATCAGCTAAATGATTCCGCTATCAAAGAAATTGTTGATGACCAAGAACAAAGCGAGCAATGGTCACGCTATCACTTGATTGGTGATGTGATGCGTGATGACGTGCCCTCGACTATAGACACAGAGCTATCAATGCGAATTGCTGACGCGATTGCTGACGAGCCGACTGTTTTAGCTCCTGTTCACAAGCCAGGTATTTCACAGCAAGTTAAAGCAAAAGTTATCTCTTTTGTTAAACCTATGGGGCAAGTAGCAATTGCTGCCTCTGCTGCGGGGTTGATGGTACTGGGTGTACAGCAAAATGTGGCGCAAAATGATGTGACTTCACCAAGTCAGATCATGCAAACTCGTCCGCTAATCGGTACTGCACAACCTGTCAGTTTAAATTATCAGCAACCTGATCGTAAGTCACAACAGCAGGTGATGGTTGAGCAGCAACGTAAGTTTCAAGCCTTACTTCAAGATCACAAACAGCAAGTGAAATTCTCTTCAATGAATGAAAAAAGTCATGCCGATGATGCTAAAGAACAAGAGGCATTAGACACGCCTCAATGAGAATTATAATTTTACTTTTGTTGCTAGTATCGCCTTTGGTACTGGCAACATCCGATGAACAATTATCGGCTGAATCTTGGCTCAGTCGCTTATCTAAGTCTCTTAAATCACTAAATTTCAGTACATCTTTTGTCGTTGTGAAAAACAATCAGGCAGAGCCTTATCATTGGTTTCATGGGGTTAATGAGCAAGGGGTTGAACTAGAGATTCTTTCATTGCTCAATGGACCTCGGCGTGATGTCTTGCGTAAAGATAATGTGATTAGCTATATAGAGCCTGAATTACCACCATATTCTGTATTATCAACAGAACTTAAAGGACCTATCCCAAATGTCCTTAGCGGCGATGTAAATGAGATCGCTGCGACTTATGATTTTGTTTCAATTGGCAAGAGTCGCGTCTTGGGGCGAGGTGCACAATTGGTGCGAATCGTACCTAAAGATAATCACAGGTTTGGCCATTGGTTGTGGCTAGATTCCAAAACAGGCATGTTATTGAAGCTCGTCATCGCGACCAAGCAAGGTCAGCTATTGGAGCAAATCCAATTTACACATTTAGAAATTGCGGACAAACCATCAGAGAGTATCTCACAACTAGAATCTACGGAATTGCCGCGCGTATTAGAAATTCCCGAAGGTTATCAGCAACAAGCACTGTCTTGGGAAGTCAACTGGCTGCCTGATGGGTTTAAATCGGTTAACACCAATCGACATCGCTTAAGTGCTACAAAACAAGCGGTTGAATTTATACTGTTTAGTGATGGTTTAGTTGATATTTCGGTTTATGTTAACCCGAGCAGAGAATCACAGCGTGCAACCGATTTTGTTTTTGATGGGGCAACTGTGGCCCTCAATCAAGTGGTCAATGGTATGGAAGTGAGCGTGGTTGGCAAAATACCTTCCGGAACGGCAAAGCGGATTGCTGACTCGGTAGCTTTAGGCAACGGACGTTAGTCATGGTTGAAGAGCAAGCTACCGTAGTTGCAATTGAAAATAATCTAGTAACCGTATCGAGTGATCTCAAAACGGGGTGTTCTGGCTGCCAACAAGTTGATAATTGTGGTACAGGGCAAGTTTCTAAGGCATTTCCACAAAAAAAACTCACCGTGCAAATCACCTCTGACCTGCCGCTTAAAGTTGGTGATAAGGTAGTGTTAGCCATTCCAGAGTCGCCACTCTTAAGTACGGCATTTCAAGTATATATTTTACCCCTCATCGGGCTAATGACATTTGCGTGGTTGGCTCAAATGCTAGTTGAACATCAAGTGCTTTCCCATGAAATTTGGGCTGTGCTATTTGGATTTGTGGGCGGCTTTGCCGGCTACAAATTGGCCAAATATCGCCAGAATCAACCAAATGTTGTTAAGTCTTTGCAACCTGTTATTAAAAAAATCCTTCCACAATCGCTTCCTGTTACACAAATACCGCGCTAATCCGTAACAAAAGATAGCCGAAGAGCGCTAAATTAGCTAAAATCTCGCCATTAGTATTTTGACTTTGTATTTAACTGAATTTTCTTTTATGAAACACATCCGAAACTTTTCAATTATTGCCCATATCGATCATGGTAAATCAACTCTTTCTGACCGTTTAATCCAACATTGTGAAGGTTTGTCGGATCGTGAAATGGAGGCGCAGGTTTTGGACTCCATGGACTTAGAGCGTGAACGTGGGATAACCATCAAGGCACAAAGTGTTACGTTAAATTACAAGGCAAAAGACGGTGAGACATACCAGCTTAATTTTATCGACACTCCTGGTCACGTAGATTTTTCGTATGAAGTGTCACGTTCATTGGCGTCGTGTGAAGGTGCATTGTTGGTAGTAGATGCTGGCCAAGGGGTTGAAGCTCAAACTGTAGCCAACTGCTATACCGCGATTGAAATGGACTTGGAAGTATTACCAATTCTTAACAAGATTGATTTACCTCAAGCGGATCCTGAACGTGTTTGTGAGGAAATTGAAGACATTATTGGCATTGATGCTGTTGGCGCAGTAACTTGTTCAGCCAAAACAGGCATTGGTATTGAAGATGTGTTGGAAACCATCGTTGCCAACGTACCTGCGCCAGTTGGCGATCCTGACGCCAATTTACAAGCACTCATTATCGACTCTTGGTTTGACAATTACCAAGGTGTTGTATCACTAGTACGTGTGATGAATGGTGAAGTACGTGCTGGCGATAAAATGGTTGTCATGTCAACAGGTCAAACGCATATCATCGATAAAGTCGGTATATTCACACCAAAACAAACTGAAACTGGCGTACTTAAGACTGGCGAAGTGGGCTTTATTATTGCTGGTATTAAAGAAATTCACGGAGCGCCTGTTGGCGATACACTAACAATTGCCAAGAAAGAAGCTGCTAAGCCTCTCCCTGGATTTAAAAAAGTGCAGCCGCAAGTGTATGCCGGTATTTTCCCGATCAGTTCTGATGATTATGAGAATTTTAGAGATGCGCTTAATAAACTGAGCTTAAACGATGCTTCGTTGTTTTTTGAACCTGAAAACTCGTCGGCACTTGGTTTTGGTTTCCGTGTTGGTTTCCTTGGTATGTTACACATGGAAATCATTCAGGAGCGATTAGCGCGCGAATATGATCTCGATTTGATTACAACAGCGCCAACCGTAAATTACGAGATTGAAAAAAATAACGGTGAAATACTATCAATTGATAATCCGACGGATCTACCGCCAATTAATGAAATCAACGAAATTCGTGAGCCTATCGTTGTTGCGGACATTTTAGTACCACAAGAGTATTTAGGAAATGTTATTACGCTGTGTATTGAAAAACGTGGTGTACAGAAAGATTTGATCTATCACGGTAATCAGGTAGCGGTAAAATACGAGTTGCCTATGGCTGAGGTGGTAATGGACTTTTTTGATAAATTGAAATCAACCAGTCGTGGCTATGCGTCGCTTGATTATCATTTTATTCGTTTTCAACCTGCAGATATGGTGCGCGTGGATGTGATGATCAATGGTGATCGTGTAGACGCCTTAGCGATGATTACTCACCGCGCCAACTCAGTGCCTCGTGGTCGAGACTTAGTGGATAAATTAAAAGAGCTTATTCACCGTCAAATGTTTGATATTGCAATTCAGGCTGCGATAGGCAATAACATTATTGCCCGTACAACGGTTAAGCAAATGCGTAAAAACGTAACCGCTAAGTGTTATGGTGGTGATGTTAGTCGTAAGAAAAAGCTGTTGCAGAAGCAAAAAGAAGGTAAAAAACGTATGAAGCAGTTAGGTAACGTTGAAGTGCCACAAGAAGCGTTTTTAGCTGTATTGAAGTTAGATAAGTAAAGGAAAATTATGGCTGTATACTTTTCAATATTACTTGTAGTAATAACAGTAGTCACAGGGATTGTGTGGCTAGCTGACAAGTTTTATTTAGCACCGCAAAGACAATTAAAACTCGCTAATGCGCAAGAACAGTGCAATGACAGTTTAACAGAAGAAGCTGCCAAAAAAATCACAGAACCATCCGCAATGGTTGATACAGCAGTGCAAATTTTTCCTGTTATCGCGTTCGTGTTGATTTTGCGTTCGTTCTTATACGAACCTTTTCAAATTCCTTCCGGTTCAATGATGCCAACATTGCTTGATGGCGATTTCATATTGGTTAATAAATATAACTATGGTCTACGTGATCCGGTATTTAGGCACAAGTTTTATGAAAACGGTCAGCCGGAACGTGGTGATGTAATGGTATTCAAGTACCCTCGTGAACCACAGATTGACTATATTAAACGCGTAATTGGCTTGCCAGGTGATCGTGTTATCTATCGTAATAAGCAATTGTATATTAAGCCTGCTTGCCAAGAAGCTGATACTAAGTGCCCAGAGTATCAACAAGTAGAGGCGGAATTTGTAGAGCAAGGCACCTATAGTGATGATACTGGCGTGTTGACACGTTACGTGTCGAAAATGCCTGAAAAAACACACGAAATTTTGGTTAACAATAAAGTTATTCCAAGAACGCCACACTATTTTCCACAAGCGGGTACTCAAAGGGATGAATTTGTTGTTCCTGCGGGTCATTATTTTGTTTTAGGTGATAACCGTGACAATAGCCTAGATGGTCGTTTTTGGGGATTTGTACCTGAAGAGAATATTGTAGGCGAAGCCGTTGCTATTTGGATGAGCTTCGATTTTGATCGACCTAGCGATAGTTTCTTACCACGTTGGATTCCAACGGGCGTTAGATTTGAGCGCTTAGGTGGCATCAATTAATGGTAAAGAATACTCCGATTGCTCTGGCAAAATTGAGCAAAAGACTTGGCTATACCTTTAATAATGAAAAACTGTTACTACGAGCATTGACTCATCGTAGTGCTAAAGGCGCTCACAACGAGAGACTAGAATTTCTGGGAGATTCAATTTTAGGTTTTATTATTGCCCAGGAATTATTTGAGAAATTTCCTAAGCAAAATGAAGGCGATTTAACGCGAATGCGTTCTAGTCTTGTCAAAGGCGTAACACTGGCAGAATTAGCGCGTAATTTTGATTTGGGCGATCACTTGATCCTTGGCCCAGGCGAATTAAAAAGCGGCGGACATCGCCGAGAGTCTATACTTGAAGATGCAATAGAAGCGATTATTGGTGCTGTTTATTTAGACTCAGATATCGAAACCTGTAGAAACTTAGTGTTGGGGTGGTTTGCGAACCGACTGGCTGAAATTAAACCAGGTCAGGAGCAAAAAGATCCAAAAACGCGATTACAGGAATATCTTCAAGGTCGTAAAATTGCTTTACCACAATACGAAGTTATTGATATTAAAGGTCAATCCCATAATCAAGAGTTTACCGTTCGCTGTTCTACTGATGTTATTGATGAGGCTGTGACTACTAAAGGTAGTAGCCGAAGAAAAGCTGAACAGGCGGCGGCCAAACAAGTACTCAAACTCATCTCGGCGGGTAAATAGTTATGTCAGATAAAACATTTTGTGGCTTGGTGGCTATTGTCGGTCGACCAAATGTAGGGAAGTCGACACTACTAAACGCATTACTTGGCCAAAAAGTCAGTATTACTTCGCGTAAACCACAAACAACGCGTCACCGTATTCTTGGCATTTTAACGGAAGGGCAGCATCAAGCGGTGCTGGTAGACACTCCGGGTTTGCATAGTGAAGAGAAACGAGCGATCAACCGACTGATGAACCGCGCCGCTACTAGCTCTATTTCTGAAGTAGAGAGCATTCTATTCTTGGTCGAAGGAACACACTGGACTAAAGATGACGAACTGGTGTTGCAGCGGGTAAAAGAGAGCAATGTCCCATGTGTCTTAGTTATTAATAAAGTTGATAACGTACAAGATAAAGAGGCACTGTTGCCGCACTTGCAAACTTTGTCTGCATTACACGACTTTGACGATATTATTCCTATTTCCGCCAGTAAAGGGGATAACGTTGATAAAATAAAATCGTTATGTCTTTCTAGGCTACCTGAAAGTGAGTTTTGGTTTCCAGAAGATTACATCACTGATCGCTCAAGTCGATTTATGGCGTCTGAAATTATGCGTGAAAAACTCATGCGCTTTACCGGTGATGAATTACCGTATTCTACAACGGTTGAAATTGAACAATTCAAAGTGGATCACAATGGTGTTTTGCACATTAATGCATTAGTACTGGTTGAGCGCAATTCTCAAAAGCGCATGATCATCGGTAACAAGGGTGAAAAACTCAAAACGATTGGTCAAGAAGCAAGACGTGATATGGAAGAGTTGTTTGGTGCTCAGGTCTTTTTGGAAACTTGGGTTAAAGTGAAATCTGGTTGGGCAGATGATGAACGTGCGCTACGCAGCTTAGGGTATGGTGATGATTACTCGGGGTAGTCATTCGATCATAAGATAATAGAGCCAAATTCTGAACCATGATAGCCACATTGCAGCGTGCTTTCATTTTACATACACGACCTTATCAAGAGCATAAGTTGCTAGTAGATTGCTTTACGCGCGAACAAGGTCGGGTTGCAGCAGTGGCTTATTTACCCAAATCTCTAAAAAGTGACAAAAAAGGGCTATTACAGCCCTTTTATCCGTTGAAAATGAGCTTCACCGGACACTCTAATCTAAAGACAATTAAACAGTTAGAAAGTGCCAGTAAATCGATTAAACTATCTGGGAATGCATTGTATAGTGGATTCTACCTAAATGAATTATTGGTTCGTTTACTGCCAGAACAAATGCCATGTGAAGAGTTCTTCATGGTGTATTCGGAGACACTAAAGCATCTAGCACGGGGAGAATCTATTGAACCTGCTCTAAGGCTGTTTGAAAATGCACTATTGTCAGAATTGGGTATGAGTTTGGATTTCTCGGAAATTTTCGCTCAACAGGAACAAGATTGGGTTTACTTAGCTGAGCAAGGGTTTTTTCCAGCTTCGGCATATCCGCATTTACCTTCGTTTAAAAGTGACCACTTAATGGCAATAGCTAATCAACAATTAATCGATAAGCAGGTATTATCCTGTTATAAGGTATTAATGCGACAAATATTTAGCGGATTGCTTGGTGACAAACCTTTAAACAGCCGCGCTTTATTTAAGAGAGAATAACAATGAATGATATTTTACTTGGTGTAAACGTTGATCACATCGCAACGTTGCGACAAGCAAGAGGAACAACTTATCCAGATCCTGTACATGCTGCAGCCGTAGCAGAGCATGCTGGTGCAGATGGTATTACTATTCATTTGCGAGAAGACAGACGTCACATTACCGACCGTGATGTTTATTTGATGAAAGACACGATTCAAACGCGTATGAACTTAGAAATGGCTGTTACTGAAGAAATGCTAAGCATTGCCAGTGAAGTGAAGCCAGCATTTGTTTGTTTGGTGCCTGAAAAGCGTGAAGAGCTAACCACTGAAGGTGGCTTAGACGTTGCGGGTCAACTTAGCAAAATTACCAGTGCTGTTGAACGCCTTTCTGTAAACGGTACACAAACAAGCTTGTTTATAGATGCCGACAAAGCGCAAATAGAAGCAGCAGTTGCATCTAAGGCACCCTATATAGAGATACATACAGGTCAATATGCTGAAGCAACGTCAGAGGCGGAGCAGCAAGCGGAGTTAGTTAAGTTGATTGATGGCATCCAATATGCGCATTCGCTAGGGCTAAAGGTGAATGCAGGCCATGGTCTCACTTATTTCAACGTTAAACCAATTGCAGCAATTCCAGAAATCATTGAACTAAACATTGGTCATGCCATTATTGCTCGCGCAGCGATAGACGGGCTAGAAAAGGCGGTACGAGACATGAAGCGCCTAATGCTTGAAGCAAGACAAGGTTAAGTTCATGTCAGTTATTGGGGTAGGCACCGATATTGTTGAAATTGCCCGCTTAGAGGGAATGCCTGATAAGTCTCTTGATAAGTTGGCCAAGCGTGTACTGACACCAAGGGAACTTGAGCACTTTGAACAGTTGAACTTTCCAATTCCTTATTTAGCAAAAAGATGGGCGGCAAAAGAGGCCGCCTCTAAAGCCTTAGGTACTGGGATTGCAAAGGGAGTTTCATTTCAACATTTTGATATTATTTCAGATATCAATGGTAAACCTGAGTTAAAGATGTCTGGTGAGGCTTTGGCGAGGGCAGAGCAGCTCTGCGCTAATCAGTTTCATTTATCGATTTCAGACGAACGTCATTATGCCTTGGCCTTTGTCATTTTATCAAAAAATTGATAGACCAATTATCAAAGAGTTAGCATCATATAGCCTGTAAAATGAGAAACTAGGGCGCGTATCAGTGAATCGGCAAAGTTAAATTTACCTGTTGAATGTGAATTTATCTTCTATACTAAAAGTAGTACGCCTTATTCATTGGACGGAAGTGTCATGCAGCCTATCAAGCAACCGATAGTTGAAAGGAGAAAGGAAGCTCCAGAAAAATCAGTGTGGTGGAATAAATTGTCACTAGCACAGAAGTTTTCTGCCAGTAGCCTTGGTAAATTTGGTTATGAGTTGTCATTTGTTCGCAATGACAATGGCCGTAGCATAGCTGTATTGATGTGTGATACCGGAATGGCTACTATCACTGAAGATGGCGACATAAATACCTCACCCAATATTCAATTACGCGATTAGGTTACCTATTCTATATTATGCTAATTCGCTAGCATAAGGTGCGTCATGCCATTACTTTCTCTATTTCCGTAAAAACGGCTGGCGCATAACTTATAATGTTATCGATGTGTTCGAATAATTCAAAAAACTCAGGCTCTAAATCATCTACTGTCATACCACGTTTGATTTCAGTTTCAATTTGATGGACAACTTTTCCTAAACTTGGCACACCAGAATAACAGCAAGCACCATTGAGCTTGTGAACCAGTGTCGCTAACTTCTCAATGTCTTCTTGTGTAAGCGCCTCGGTAAGCGCTTCTTTCGTTTCTGGCAGACTGTCAACAAGCCCTACAAGCATATCACGAGCAAGCTCTACTTTGCCGCCTGCACGAGTGATGGCGAGTGGCCAATCAATAATGTTACGGGCATTTTCATGCGGCTTAGGCTTAGTTGGCGGGATTAGCGGAGCTTGTTCGTTAGTTTGACCGGTTTCTGCTGGTGACTCTTGCTTATCAGCGGTACCTGATGTGAGAGGTGTTTGACCAATTAATGCAACAGTCGACTCTTGAGTTTGGTGTGATGCCTCTTTGCCAAGTAAACTAATATCACAATATTCGTAAATCGTATGGCGTAACATTGCTTCATCAATTGGCTTAGTCATATAAGAGTCAAAGCCTTCTTTAAGTAACTTATCTTTTTCTCCGGTAAGCGCATGGGCGGTTACCGCGATAATAGGTACGCTTTCATTTAAAGATTGTGATCTAATATGCTGTAGCGCTGTAATACCATCCATCACTGGCATTTGAATATCCATAAATATCAGCGCAAAACGTTCGCTATTACATAGGTTTACAGCTTCTTTACCATTGGTCGCTATGATTACTTCATCTACTTGTTCAAGTAGTAATGCTTTGATGAGTTTCAAATTTGCATCGTTATCATCAACTGCTAATACTTTAATTGGCACCTTGGCGTTTAATTGGTTTAAGCCTTGAGCATCGAGTTGTGCTTGATCTGGCAGGAACGCTTTTGCTAATTTTTCGCCGGTTAGTGGTTTACTCATACAGTGCTTAGCACCAGCTGCAATCAAGGCTTCTTGTAAATTTGGTGAGTTGCTATTAATTGCTAAGTATATGTATTGAATATTGCGTCTAATCTTTTTAACGATTTCTTTAAGCTGATTTAGGGATGTAGGAGAAACATCGTAACCGATCAAAGCATATTCAAATGACTTGTTTTGAGCGATAACATGATTAAGTTGCTCAAGGCTAGTGACAGGAGTTACTTTCATTCCCCAGCTTTCTAAAATTTCACTACAGGCAACTCGACTATGACTATGTTGTTCATAATAAAGTACATGCTTATTCGCTAATCCTAATGGACCTGAAGGTAAGGCGTCAGGGACAGGGTTAATTTCACATTCAAACGTAAACCAGAATATAGAACCCGCATTCTCTTCACTATTTAATCCTATTTCACCGTTCATTTCTTTTACTAGCCGCTGCGATATCACTAGGCCTAAGCCTGTGCCGCCGTATAAGCGAGTAATACTACGGTCTGCCTGGCCAAACGCTTCAAATAAGGTTTTTTGTTGGTGCTCACTAATGCCGATGCCCGTGTCGTGCACGGTTACCCTAATAATCGCCTTATCATTGTGTACTTGCTCTTCTTCAATATCGATATTTACTGAGCCTTTATCAGTAAATTTTATTGCATTATTTGCGAGATTTATGATGATTTGCTTAATCCGCATAGCATCACCAATAAATGAATCAGGTAAGTCCTGTGCTATTCGTAAAGATAATTCGATGTTCTTCTTATGTGCGCTTGGCGCCAATAATGTCAGCGTTTCTTCTACAGACTCCCTAAGTGAAAATGGTATTTTTTCAATGACCATTTTCCCGGCGTCAAGTTTAGAAAAATCGAGAATATCATTAATGATTGCGAGTAGGTTTCCGGCTGAGCGTTCAATCGTATGAAGGTAGTCTCGCTGGGTATCAGTCAATGGCGTTTTAAGCACTTGGCGGGTGAAGCCAATAACTCCATTGAGCGGCGTCCTTAATTCATGACTCATATTGGCTAAGAATTCTGATTTTACTTTATTAGCTTCTTGCGCTTTGCGCTTGGCAATGTCTAGTTCAACGTTTTGGATTTCAAATTGTTCTAAACTTTCACGTAGGTCAATTGTTGCCTGATCAATGCTGCGCTGCATTTCATCGTGGTAATCGCCTAGTGATTGCGCCATGGCGTTTACACCGTTTTTAAGAAAATTGAGTTCACCAATGAGTTGCCCACTGATACGACTTTCAAGTTTGCCTTCTCTGATGCGATCAACTGCTTGAACCATTGACGAAATTGGGCGGGTAACATTTTTTATCAATCGAATTGAAAAAATGGCGCTAATCAATACTCCAAATACAACGATAGTGAAAGCAACAAGTGCCTGACTTTGTTGATCAAACTGAACACGTTTTTTATCAATTTGCATCGCAATATAACCCACATTTACTTGCGGTAATGGGGCGTTGCCAATAACGCTTAGGTCACTTTCTTCGTGGATAATAGGTGTACGAAATATTAAGTAGTCATCAACTTGTTCAACGGTGGTTGAATTTGGTAGCATTTGCCCGGCTTTTAATCGCATTAAATTGGTATCACCATGATACGCACTGGTTACATACACTTGATTGTCTTTTGTAAATACCGTAATGCTCTTAATGATTGCTGATTGACTTCTGTGGGCAAAACCAACTAAATGACGTAATTTTTCTCGTTGATTACTGATAATGGCGTCGGTACTGGCGATAGCAATGGGCTCAATAATGCTTTGCGAACGCTCGATGAGATATTGGTCAAGCTCGGTATAACGACTGTAAGAAAAATAGCCGGCGATAATCAAGCCGATAATTGCCGTTGGCAATATCGTAATGAGTATAACCCAATCTTTGAGGCTAATTTTTTGCATATATCGTGAGGTTGGCCATGAGAAATTATTAAATTATTGACCGTATCATGGCATATCATTAGCAAAATTTGTAGCGCTGATATGGAATTATAGTTACTCGTTCACTATTTGGCTGGTATTAAACTGGTAGCGCCTTGGGACTTGGTTATATGGATGTGGTGATTGTCATAAGCATAAATCTAAGGTGTTTTATCGAGTGAAGCTGCGATACACTTAAGTTAATCTCTTTTCTTATTTTACGCGCATTCAATTCACGGAGATTGCAACTATTATGGTTTCAGTGAGAAAATCACATCAAATGACAACGACCAACTTTGAAAAATGGTTGGTTAGTTTAGACATATCAGACGCTAAAGCTAAGGCAATTGAATCACTTTGGAACGAGGTGAAGCCTTTCTATAAAGATAACGATGAATGCGTTGTTAAGTCGTTTGAAATGGTTGAGATTTTGGCGTCGTTAAATCTTGATAAAGACTCTCTCTGTGCGGCATTTTTGTTCCCGTTAGTTGAATATCAGTTACTTGATATTAGCTACGTCGAAGAAAACTACAACAAAGCCATTTTCAAACTATGCTGTAGTGTTGGTCAGATGGATGCAATTAGGGCACTTCAACAAACCCATTCCAGCAATGTCGCAGCTAACCAAATCGATAATATTCGAAAGATGCTGCTGGCGATGGTGGAAGATGTTCGTGCGGTAGTGATCAAACTTGCTGAGCGTCTTTGCTATCTAAGAATCGTCAAAAATGCTGATGAAGAAACCCGAGTATTAGCGGCGAAAGAAACCGCAAACATATACGCGCCGCTCGCGAACCGTTTAGGAATTGGTCAACTTAAATGGGAACTTGAAGACATTTCCTTTAGGTATTTACATCCTGATGTGTATAAACAAATCGCCAAGCTACTTGATGAAAAGCGTCTTGATCGCGAACAGTATATGGCTGATTTTGTGAAGCACCTGTCGACAGAGCTTAAATCAGCTGATGTAAAAGGGGAGGTGTATGGACGCCCCAAACATATTTACAGTATTTGGAAAAAAATGCAGAAGAAATCTCTGGATTTCGATCAGTTATTTGATGTTAGAGCGGTACGTGTTGTCGTTGAAAAATTACAAGATTGCTATGCTGCGTTAGGGATTGTACACACCAATTGGAAGCATTTACCCAATGAATTTGACGACTATGTTGCAACGCCAAAACCCAATGGTTATCAATCAATTCATACTGTGGTTCTAGGGCCAGAAGGGAAATCAGTTGAGGTGCAAATTCGTACTCAACAAATGCATGATGATGCTGAGTTAGGGGTTGCGGCTCATTGGCGTTACAAAGAAGGCACCGCAAGTGGAAAGACCACAGGATTTGATGAGAAAGTCAGCTGGCTAAGAAAAATATTGCAATGGCAAGAAGATGTTAGCGAAGGTGGTGAGTTACTAGATGAACTACGTAGCGAAGTCTTTGAAGATCGTATTTACGTATTCACGCCAAATGGTGATGTTATGGATCTGCCAAATGGCTCGACTCCGTTAGATTTTGCCTACTATATTCATTCGAATGTCGGACATTGCTGTATAGGTGCTAAGGTATTTGGAAGAATCGTACCTTTTACACATCGCTTGCATACAGGTGACCAAGTTGAAATCTTAACGAGCAAGAATCCTAATCCGAGTCGAGATTGGTTAAACCCTAACCTTAACTATATACATACTCCAAGAGCGAGAGCGAAAGTACAGCATTTTTTCAAGTTACAGGATAGAGATAAACACATTCTGTCAGGAAAAGAGTCGCTAGAAAATGAGTTAACAAAACACGGGATTGAGCGCTTCGATGTGTCTGAAATAGCCGAACGTTTTAATGTTAAAACAGTCGATGATTTGTATGCAGCGATTGGCTCTGGCAATGCACGGTTACAGCAAGTTGTTAATGCCATACAGCAGAAAGTAGAAAAGCTAAATCCGCCTGAAGAAGTCGATCCGCAGTCGCTAGTTCGCCAAGCGAGTGTATCGTCTAAAACTAACGTAGACAGTAATGGTATTACCGTTTCTGGTGTCGGAAACTTGCTGACGCACATGGCAAAGTGTTGTTCTCCTGTACATGGTGACGATATTTCAGGATTTATTACCCAAGGGCGTGGCATATCAATTCACCGCAGTGACTGTGAGCAATTTTCTCATTTGTTAGTGCAACAACCCGAGCGTGAAGTGGAAGTGCAATGGGGTGAAGCCAACAAACAAGTTTACCAGGTAACACTTCATATATTGGCGTATGATCGCCAAGGATTAATGCGTGATATATCTACGATTATCGCGAATGAGCGTTTATCAATTATTGGTTTAGAAAGTCAGTTCGATCGCGCCAAACAAGTAACGAATATGTCGATTTCATTAGAAATTAGTAATCAAGAAGAATTAACTCGTCTGATTAATAAGTTTATGCAGTTAGACGACGTTATCGATGTAAAGAGAAAATAATTTATGTTAGATGCGCCGGCGTCAATAGAGAAGCTTCAATGGATCATGTCACAGTTGAGAGATCCTGAGCATGGATGTCCATGGGATTTGAAGCAAGATTTTAATTCGATCGTACCTCACACTATAGAAGAGGCTTACGAAGTAGCCGATGCTATTGAACAACAAGATTTTCCTGAGTTGGAAAAAGAGCTGGGTGATTTACTATTTCAGGTCATCTTTTATAGCCAATTAGGTAGAGAGCAACGACTATTTGATTTTGACAAAGTCGTGGCTGCTGTATGTGAAAAACTGATTCGACGTCATCCTCATGTGTTTTCTGACGCTAGTTTAGCGACTGACGAACAAATAAAAGCAAATTGGGAAGCGGAAAAAGCAAAAGAACGGCAAGCACGAAATAGTAACGAACAAGTTAGTGTATTAGCTGATATTCCTAAGAGTTTACCAGCACTATCACGTGCAGCCAAAATTCAAAAGCGGTGCGCCAACGTGGGGTTTGATTGGACTAATATTCACGATGTTGTAGATAAAGTTGAAGAAGAAATACAAGAAGTGAAAGAGGAGCTTCAAGGAGATCGTTCAGGGTTAGCGGAAGAGCTTGGGGATCTAATGTTTGCGGTAGTGAATATTTGTCGTCACGCAAAAGAAGATCCTGAGGCACTGTTAAGGCAAGCAAACGAAAAGTTCACGCAGCGTTTTCATGTGGTTGAAGCCCAAGTAGCACAGTCTGGTCGAGAATTTGAGCACCATTCGTTGGATGAGTTAGAGCAATATTGGCAAGTGGCCAAAGGTAAGCAGTAACTATTGTTTGGCATAGCGTCATTAATAAGTGAGGTTATGTTAGTTGTTTTGCATCAATTGGAAAAAAAATGTTTAAAGCGCCGCTAGTAAAAGATTGTAGTTTAGAGATAAATGATGGCATCGCTTGTTTAACGATGAATCGTCATGACGTTAGAAATGCACTAACCGGAACCGCTATAGTTGATGATATTGTTAGTGTTGTTGATTGGATTAATCAATCTACGGAAATCGCTGTACTTGTGATTACTGGCAATGGCACCGCGTTCTCCGCAGGCGGCAACCTAAAGGATATGCGTGATAAGGTTGGCGATTTTTCTGGCGATGCAATTACGTTGCAAAAGAAATATCAGCAAGGTATTCAACGAATGACGTTGGCGATGGACCGATTAACTGTACCTGCAATTGCTGCCGTTAACGGTCCTGCCATCGGAGCTGGTTTTGATCTTGTTAATATGTGCGATATTCGGATCGCCTCAACGCAGGCTCGATTTGGTGAAACTTTCATAAATCTGGGCCTTATTCCAGGTGATGGTGGCGCGTGGTTGTTACAACGCATTATCGGTTATCAAAAAGCTGCGGAACTTACGTTCACGGGTAGAGTGATTGATGCGGACACAGCGCTAAATTACGGCATTTTGCTAAAAGTCGTGCCCGAAGATAGACTTATGCCGGCTGCGTACCAACTTGCCGAAGAAATTGCCTCTAAGCCTCATTATGCGATTAAAGCGACTAAGCAACTCATGAAAACAGCACAATCGGATAATATTACGGAACACCTACAGTTGTGTGCTCATAAACAAAGCTTATGCCATCAGGAACCTGAACACATCGCAACGGTTTGCAAATTAATCGATGAAATAGAAATGAAAAAAGCGCCTAATAATCGATAGTAGTAGGCGCTTTCATGGCATCGCTTGTATACAAGCTTATGTTAAATTTTCACTTGGTATTACTTGAATAGGTATTATTCGTCAGCAATTTCCGCATTGTGATATACATTTTGTACATCATCGCAGTCATCTAACATGTTAAGAAATTTCTCAAATACCTCAACATCTTCACCTGACAATTCGGTAATTGTTTGAGGAACCCAAGTAATTTCTTCAGAATCTAACGTAACGTCTGGGAAGGCATCTTGTAGCGCGTTTTTCGTGTTATAAAACTCAGTTTGTGGCGCATAAACGGTAACGATACCGTCTTCAACCTTTACATCTGTTACGTCAACATCAGCCATCATTAACGCTTCTAGAACTGCCTCATCGTCATCACCTTTAAAGCTAAATACCGCTAGATGATCAAACATATGTGAAACAGTGCCGGTAGAACCAATCTTTGAATTTGTCTTCGTGAAACATTGACGAACGTCTTTGATAGTACGGTTACTGTTGTCAGTAAGGCAATCAATGATTACCATGCAGTTACCAGGGCCAAAGCCTTCATAACGTGCTGACTCATAGTTTTCACCGCCACCACCATTCGCTTTGTCAATTGCTTTATCTACAACGTGTGCAGGCACTTGATCTTTCTTTGCCTTGTCGATCATGCGGCGTAATGCTAGGTTACTGTCAGGGTCAACACCACCATTTTTAGCACATACGTATATTTCTTTTCCATACTTTGAATAAAGCTTAGTCTTCGCACCTTGCGTTTTCGCCATAGATGCTTTGCGGTTTTCAAAACTTCTGCCCATCTGAAATGCTTCTCATCATATTAACAATCTATTTGCGCTAGATTCTAACAGTGAACGAAAAGGCTTTCTAGTGGGGAGGCAATAATGAAGGACATTTCCTTTAAACAGACGCTTATAGCGTGTCAGTAAATAATATCGTTAGCTTTGCAATTGGTATTACACTAATTGCAAGTTTTCGCCATGTAAATTACGTCAACGTATTTGCCATCTTTAAATGCGTAATCTTTGGCAATGCCTTCTTGTTCAAAACCAAGCTTTTCATATAGAGCAACAGCTGGAACGTTATCGGTATAAACTTCCAATTCTATTCTTCGAATTGCTAGCCAGTTAAATGCTAAGTCTATTGCTGATGACAGTAACTTTTCTCCAATGCCTTGGCGTTGATGTTTATTGTCGACAGCCATGCCTATATTAGCCACATGTCTGCGTCTTGGCGATTGAAAACACTCCATTCCGAGTTGCCCAACTATTTGTCCATCTCGCTCGGCGACCAAACTGTAAAAGTTGTCTGAAGAGGAAGACATAAACTTTTGCCACTTTTCTAGTGAAGGAAAAGGCAACGGCAATGTCTGTGCATAGTTTTCAGGTTGTTCGTAAATTTCTTTGATCTGGAGAATGTCTTCAGTGTTGCTGTGTCTGACTAATATCATGGGATCCTTCTTGAAATACTTACCCTAATTCATATTTTCTTGTAGTTGTTTACTTTTTCTTGTCATGGCAGCATGTTCACTGTGTTTTACCCAGTAAAACAAGTACATCATCACCAATTTTGTTATAGCACTCGTAATTGCTAACACAAGTAAAGGCCAGCCTAAAGATAACCCCATGCTAACGGCGAATGCAATAGTCGACAGATCCATTGCAAAAATAAACTGACTCATTTTAAGGTTTATAGCGCCAGTTTGACCACTTCTAATTATCAACAGAAATTGATGCATATAACCTTGTGCAATCAATGCGCTAATAATGAGAATCATGGCGGTTGATATCGCTTTACTGTCATCTCGAACTGACTCTGTCATTAGAGCACCTGCTCCGCCTAGAACAATGATGAGCAATGTTGTTAGTAGCATTGCATACGAAAGCTTACAGCGTTTATCTCGCCAGATCTCAATAATAACTAGTGTCACGACTAACGCCGCAATCAATCGTGGCCACACGATAAAGTGATTGAATGGCTCAACACTGTAGCCGTAGATAAAAAATGAAAAATACGCCAAGAAGGAAATGAAAAATTGATTCATAGATAGGATTGCTGTCGGGCTATTAGCTGATTGTTGATGCTTTTTGTGCTGGAGTATTGTTCGATATTGCATTATTACCCCAATAATGCTGATTGAAATTAAGCAAGTGTTGAGTGAACCAAAAAAAGTGTATGCCGTCACGTGTATATCCTTAAAAATCATATTGTCGACAATTATTGTTCTAAATTACTCTTGGTGCAACGTTTTACGGCTATTTATTGTCGTTTGTCGACAATGTGCGTGTTGAGTTAATTGGTTATTTGTTGGGAAAATGATGGGGGGGAAGTTTTACAGAAATCCAACAAGTTGTGTGTTGGTCTTGTGCTAGCTTAGTTCAGAAGTTAAATGGAACTAACGTGATTGATTAAGATGGAAAAATGTAATTTGGAGAAGGGCAGCACGCTATTTCACTATTGGCGAGAAATATTGCAGGTGCTGATAGTTGGTCTATATTCGGGTGTACTTTTTAGGATCGGGCTCAAGCAATCGCCATGGAATGATACCTATTTGGGATACTTAATTGACGCCGCCTTATGCGCAGCGGCTACCGCTATAATTGTTTCTTATTTGTTTAATTTCTTGCTAAGTGGGCCCTTAAACGCCCCTTAGCAGTTATCCCATGGGTTTTTAGCTTTTGCTGCAAACTTTCTGGTTGTTTGTGCTCTTTTTTGGCGCAACCTTTCAGCATCTTCTAACGAGAGACTAGCTGGCGTGCCAGGTTTTTGGTGTGAAGGAATTATACGATCACGGGGAGGGCGTTGAAATTGCTCGTTATCGGCTCTAGGTAAGTTCTTGAATTGGTATAAATAAAAAGCTTCAACTTTTTCTCTAGCCCAGTCAGTTTTTTTCAAAAACTTGATACTGGCAGGGATGCTGGGATTTTTATTAAAGCAGTTTAAATTCAAATATGCATGGAGAATTTCAAACCCGTAATGATCAACGAGTTCTGTTAACACCTGTTGTAGGCTTTTTCCATGTAATGGATTGTTCTTATATATTTCTTCTGAAGACATATGGCTAATAGATGTATCTATAGTAGGTAAGTAGTCACTGCCATTATAGTCGAAACATGGTTGAGCATTAAAGGAATTTATCGCAAGTAAAACTAGTGTAAATGCTATTTACATTAGAGCGTGTTGATCTTTGAGGTACAAATTTTGTTCAACTTGAGCGTGCTTTGATCGCGGCGCTCGGTTTGTAGCATAGTTGTTCTACGTAAAAATCGTGCACAGCTACCGCGTCCTGCTATCGCTAAGTACCTACATCCATGTAGGCAACAATTAGCAAAGCGCGCTCAATTGAACCCTTCGGGCAGCGCCCGTTTGGCATTTATACTGTGTTATCGCCTTACTGGAGGACGACTGCATGGATGCAGAAGGTAGGGCGACGCAGGATGCCAAAGCCGAGAATAACTACACGACGAAGGCTCTGCCTAGTCTAAATGCCAAACTGTCAGCTGCAAAAATGAACAGCAAAGGTCAACACGCTCTAGTTTTACTATATCTAATGAAATTGGGGATTGACGTGATTGTCGGGCAATTTTACACAATTGAATCACTTAAAAGTAGCACGTGTTATAGGTTGCTAAAATATTGTTCAATTTTTATTTTGGTATGTTTTTTGTACAAATATCCTCAGTCTCTTTTCGACTATTCAATTAACTAACATTCCTGAGACGTTTATCAGGAGGAGGTGTTCAGTGAATCCTAAGTTAACAAAATCTTTACTTGCAGGTTTGGTTGGTGCAATTGCACTCAACTTAAGCTCCGCCAATGCAAGTTTAATTGTTACACAAAACGATACTGCAACGGATTTAGTGTCGAGTATTCTTGGTGGAGGCATAACCACGTCTGCTGAAACGGTTACTGGCGCCGCGGATGCATTTGGCACTTTTACTGGCGGTATCGCTGCCGGTATAGGTATTGAATCGGGGATCATGTTATCTTCTGGCGACGTAGCCGATGCGCCTGGGCCAAATTCTGCGCCTGGTACAACTACGATACATGGCACACCAGGCGATCCAGATTTAGATGTATTAGCTGGAGTGCCTACATTTGATGCAGCCTTCTTGACTTTTGATTTTGAAAGTGACGGCGGAGATTTATTCTTTCGATTTGTTTTCGCATCTGAAGAGTACAATGAATTCGTGGATTCGGGTGTAAATGATGTGTTTGCATTCTTCTTAGATGGGATCAATATCGGTGTTATACCTGGCACTGCAACGCCTGTTTCAATTGATACTGTCAATCTCGGTGATCATCCTGATTTGTATAACGACAATGAGGGAGGGCTATTTGATATTGAATATGATGGTTTTACCGACGTATTTACCGCTTCTTTCCTTGGACTAAGCCCCGGCATACATACCATTAGAATGGGTATTGCAGATGGTGGTGACGAATTATTGGATTCGACAGTATTTATTGAAGGCGGCAGTTTTTCCGATAGCGAAGATCCTCAAATTGATGTACCTACCAATTCAATTCCTGAACCTTCGATTGTTGTCCTTTTAGCTTCTGGCTTATTGCTACTTGGTAAACGCCACCAATAACTTGCTGACTCTTGAGCGACGCAATCAGTGTCGCTCAATTATTCTTGGTACTACCTATTGTTTGGCAGAAGAATTCTCCATATTTCATCTTTGGTTACAAATTCACCGTTATGCCGCAATTTTATACTTTATAACTAACAAACCAATATCTATGCACATCTGATGGTTTTCTATTTAATCGATTGCCTCCTTAATTTTTCAAATCTTCTTGAATTTACTTAGTTATTTGATGCTCATTAAAAAATTCGAATGAGCATATTTATTATTGTATACATTTCTTAAGGCCATTGGTTACAAGGGCTGCAGTCAATTCTAGATTGACATTAAAAACTTTGTGTGTATTGTATATTGTATATTCTATATTGTGTTCTTATTTGTTTTATGGATAAAAAAATAAATCTTTATGGAAGTTAAGAATAACTAGAAAAGTAAAAATTTAAGGGGATATCATGTTTAAATTAAAGCCAGTCGCATTGGCATTGCTTGCGACGTCTTCGTCAACCTATGCCTACGCGCAGGAAAATGTTGACCAAGAAGCACAAGAAGAAGAGCGAATCGTGGTCACGGGATCGCGAATTGCTCGACCAGGAGTGGAAACTGTTTCACCGGTTGTTTCATTGGATGTAGAAGACCTTGCTATAACAGGCAATATGAATGTTGCACAAGTGCTAGCTACCTTGCCTCAATTTGCGGTGGGAATTGAAGCAAGTGATAATTCATATAATCCAGGTAATGCAGGCTTAGCTACTGCAAACTTGCGTGATCTTGGCTCACACCGTACTTTAGTACTCATCAACGGTCATCGCCCTACGCAAATGGTCGATAGTGGTGGTCGACTGGTTTCAGATTTACAAAACATTCCAGCCTCGCTTATTCAAAATATTGAAGTTCTGACTGGTGGTGCTTCAGCTGTTTATGGTTCAGATGCGGTTGCTGGCGTAGTGAACGTCATTCTAAAGAAAGATTTTGAAGGATTTAACGCCAACCTACAGGGGTTCTCCACAGAAGAAAAGGACGGTGAATCTCAGTCGCTGTCGTTAAGCTATGGTGCGAATTTTAACGACAATAAAGGCAATGTTGTATTTAGCCTTGATTACTATAATCAAGAGGAGTTAACGTACGCATCTCGACCTGGCTCTAATGGACAAACCGCCTACATCGACAACCCTAATGGTGATATTCCAAATCAAGTCATTTTACATAATGTTGGCTGGGCTGATTACAACATTCCCAGCAATCGACCAACGTTTATGTCTGGTTCATCATACGATTACTTCCAGTTTGATAGAAATAGCGATGGTACGTTGGGCGAAGGCTATCGTGCAATCTTAGATTCTGAATTACATGAATACTACATGCAATCTCATGATTTGAATCCAAACATGTACTCAAGCGTTGGGCCACAACAAGCGATGCAACCTTATACACGTTTAAATCTAAACTTGCATGGTGGTTACGAGCTTGCAGATGATATTTATTTAACAGCAGACGTCAATTATAGCCGTGTCGAGACAGAACATACGATTGATCCTGAATTCGTTTTCTCTTGGAATGGTTGGGTTAATGTTTATGATGCGCCATTTGAAGTGCCACAAGTGGTTATTGATGCAGCTGAATCTGACGGTACCAGCTGGATCGCTATTCCTTATACATTTAATGATTTAGGTAACCGAATTGGTGAAGTTGACCGTGAATATGTTTCCGTTTCATTTGCACTAGATGGTGACTTTGATAATGGCTGGAGCTGGGATGCCTATATTGCAGGCGGTAAAACTACAGTTGATGAAACATCGTTAAATAGACTTAATACAGAGCGTTGGGACAACTTTGTTCTCTTTGGAGAGTGTGAAGCCACAAATAGTTGTGCGGTAATGAACCCATTTGAGCCACTTACGCAAGAAGTTATTGATTACATTAAGCTTGATCCATTTACGGATACATCGGAAACCTACCAATATACCCTTGCGGCTAATATTTCTGGTGATGTACTTGAACTTCCTGCAGGTGAGTTAATGTTTTCTGCAGGTTTTGAAATTAGAAAAGAAGGGTTGGAAGTTTCACCATCACAAGTATCACTTGAAGGGACAAACCGCGGTAACACTCGTGGTGCAACTGACGTAGATCGTGATATTCAAGAAGTATACATCGAGTTTATTGCGCCGATTGTGACAGACGCTGTTATGGTTAAATCGTTAGAGGTTGAAGCGGCGTATCGCTATGCAAATTATACTTATGCTGGTAGTAATAATAGTTGGAAATTGGGCGCCAACTGGGCAATTGATGACAACCTTCGTATAAGAACAAATTACTCTAAGGCTGTTCGTGCACCTCAATTGACAGAACTATTTAGGCCTGAGGAAGTCGTTTTTGCTCGCTATATCGATCCCTGTGATAGTGATGAGTTAGACGAAGCAGTAGATGAAAATTTACGTAGAGCTAACTGTGCAGCGTTAGGCTTACCTGCTGATTTTGAATCTGAGATGCGTATTACTGGTGGCTCGTACATTACAGTGAAAGGCAATGAAGATCTCAATGTAGAAACAGCGCACACATTAACTGCTGGCTTCGTTTTTACGCCAACGTTTATCGATGATTTTAGTCTTTCAATTGATTATTTCGATATTGATCTAGAAGATGGGATCACGCGCTTTGGTGCTTATACAACAGCTGCTATGTGTGTAGATGCAAGCAGCATTGACAACGTGTTTTGTCCGCAAGTAACACGTAAAGCTGACGGTAATATCAGTAACATCAATGATACGTACGTTAACGCAAACAAAATGCGTCGTAGGGGTTTAGATATTCAGAGTTACTATCAACAATCCTTAAATGAATATGGCGAGATTGATTATAGTTTATACGTAACACACTTGCTTGAGAGCTCATTTACAGAGTCTGACCTAGCAGGTGCAGATAAACGAGAATGGGTAGGCGTTAATGGAACACCTGAATGGAAGGCTTCATTTATCGTAGCTTATACTCTAGAAGCATTACGTGTTAGCTGGCAAACGAATTATTCGTCTGACGTGTTATATGCACGCGAGGCGACAGCTGAAGACTATGAACGTTTCAACATTCCGTCGTCAGTCCTACACAATTTAAGAGTAGGGTATGACTTATCAGAACAAACCAATATCTACTTCGGTATTAATAATGTAACTGATAAAGATTGGCTAGGTACTCCAGGCGCAAGTCGTGGAGGTTCAACTTACCCGATTGCAGGACGCGGTTACTTTGCTGGTGTTAATGTTAGCTTTTAATAGTTTTTATTAACCCTTAGATTAAATAAAAGCATAAGCACTCGCTTGTGCTTTTTACTTTTGAGTGCAGGTATCAAAATTCTCTGTGTGACAGTAATGGAAATCGAGAAAGTACATGTCTTTTTCCGGTAATGTATTTTGGGTGAGATAATTGAAAAGCAAATCAGCTGATAAGCGACCCATCTCAAACGGATTTTGTCCAATATTAATGGTAGATAGTCGCTCTCTCAGTGCCGATAATTGTAGCGGTTCCGTGTCAGCTGATACAAAAACGACTTCCTCAGTTTCAAGCAATTTTTTATAGGGTTTAATTGCCTCGATATATTTTGGAGAGAATTGCGCAAAGCCTGCAACAGCGATATTAATTGGTACTTTGTTATCAAAGCTATTTATCAGTTGTGACAGCGCCTGGTCTCGCTTACCTAATGAATAGTATGGACACCGCTCTATTTCAAACCAATCGTTTTCGCCATGTAGTCTAGAGGCTGTTTGGTTATTAGAAAGAAAAAGTCTTACGCCTTTGATCCTATCGTTGAGATTAGGAGTTGTGGGATGGCCAGAATAGATGCAGACATGATTAACTCCTGGCCGCTTAAATTTTGTAGCGTATTCGCCCAACGCCTTGCCAAATTCGACATTATTTGTACCAACATAAGTTAAGCGATGATGGTGGTGCGCCGAGAGTAAATCAGAATCAAATGTTATAACGGGAATATTTAATTTAGCTAATTTTGGAAGTATATAGTCGGCTAAATATGCTGAGTCAGTGACGGAAATAATGAGCCCATCAATTCCTTTTGCCAAAACGCGCTCTACAGCAAAGCCTTGCGAGCGAATATCTTGATAATTTAATGGGCCATCATAAATGCAATCAAGGTTTTTTATCGTAGCCGCAAAATGTAAACAACCATCAAATGATTGTTCATAAAAGCTATCGTTTAGGGTTTTACCTATGACAGCAAACGTTAGTTTTTCCTGCGCTGAAGTTAGGTGCGAATACACGATGAAAAATAGTAGCAACAAATGCGGCCGACCTATTGTCAATTTCAGCCCCTTGCAAGACGTTTGTTTTCTATCTTTTAGTATATTGTTTAACTGAGAATTAGAAAGCTATAGGGCTGTTTTACTCATAAAACGTGAATAACACCATTAGCAATAAAAATACAGTTCGCAACTCAATTGATACTCCACTTCACAATGTTTTCACAACCTTTTTGGTAGCGTTTTTGTTCTTTGAATGGATAAGGACAACATAATGTACAAGCCAAATTTTATAGGCTCGCCATTGGCGCTAACACTAGCGTTGATATGTGCCGCTTTTTCTAATGTTTCAATTGCCAAAGAGTCTCAGGTTACTGATATTCAAAAGAATGTTGAGCAGGCGATTTCTCGATTTGAAAATCGTATTCGGGATAAGATTTCCTTTGTTGTTAAACGTTTCGAAAATGAAGAGGGTGATATTAGTCAGCGGGTAGAGCGCTATGATCCAAGTAATAACGGCAATGCAAATTGGCAACTTATCAGCGTGAATGGAAACACGCCATCCACGAAACAACGACAACAATACTTAGAGGAAAAGCTTAATAGGCAAAAAGAAGGCAAGGCAATTTCAATTAGGCTGAGAGAGCTTATTGAGTTTGAAACGTTAACCGTAACTCATGAAAATGGAACTACTTCTACAGCGGCCTTTGAAGTGAATACCAAACCGCTAGGCATAGATGCATCTGGAAAGTTAGCAGGAAAGCTGCGTTATAACAAACAACTTGCCTACATAGAAGCGATTAACATTACGAACAAAGAAACATTCTCGCCAATGTTTAGCGCTGAAATTACAGATCTTGATGTTTCACTTGAATTTTCTTTATTCAATGATGAAGTTGTCATTCAAAAGCAAGCGATGGAAATGAAAGGAAGTTATGCCTTTTTTGCTGAGATAGAAGAAGTATCGACCGCAACCTATTCAGACTACAAGCTACTTTTCTAGTTACCGAGAAAATACGCTCGTATTACAGTTTTACTTACGTGATAAATGGTATACAGTATACATTTATTTGTGTGTAAGTTCGGATATGTTTCGATATATCAAGTGTATTCATCTGGATATGCGCACAAGCAGTTGGTCGTATTTCTAGGTATCAGTGCAAAAATGAAGAATCAAAAACGAGCAGTCGTAACGAAAAATAATTTACAACACTATGGTGGTTTATCGGCAGCATTGGTGCCGCTGATCGGAGCTATGGTAACGTTAACAGGGTGTCAATCACTTAACGATAGCAATGCTATAACCGTTATTGATGTCGAAAGAAAAATTGCTAGAGCGAAGCAATTCGCACCGGAACAACTTCGTCAAAAGGCACATAACATCTGGTTAGAGCCTAAATGGTTGAGTGTTAACGCTAACCAGTTTTGGTTTGAGAGCTACGCTGCTAATAGCGGTCAAACATTTACGTTGGTAAATACAGAAACTAATTCCAAGCAGCCATTGTTTCTTCGAGAAAGACTCACAGAAGCTTTACAAGTGCAACTTGGCATTGCAGATGAGTTATCTTGGGATACGTCACCATTGTCATCTGTGTCATATGATGGGGTAAATTTGGCGTTCTCGACAAAACAACAATCATTTACCTGCAATATTTCTAACGCAGTTTATACATGCGCAGGGAGTGATTCACAAAGTAACGATGTAAATTCGAAGGAAATGCCTCAATATGTGTCACCTAATGGTGAATATTATGTGCGAGTGAAGGATTACAATTTACAATTATGCACAACGGTTAATCACGCATGTAAGCCATTGACACAAGATGGTAATGAACAATCGCCTTATGCGGTTAAGCATCCATATCCTGAGTCAAAGCTGGCGGATCGCCACTATGATGAGCAAACCCAACTGGATGTAGATTGGTCTGAGAATAGCCGCTACTTCGTAAGTTACAAACTGTTTCGTCAAGGTGTAAATAAACTGACGCTCACTGACAGCACAGCCAACGAAAACTATCAGGTGAATACCGTCGAATACTACTATCCACAAGCTGGCGACGACATATTACCTATGGCCCAGCCTGTACTAGTAGATACTGAGTTAAATCAAGCATTCCTGTTAGATGCGCCAAAAGTTATGCAAACGTATTATGGTGGTGCAATTTGGGGGCAGTGGCACGGCGATAATTACTATTATCATGATCGTCGTCGTGGAAACCAAGAGTATTATCTGCGAAAACTGGACGCTAAACAGCGCAAAGTTATTTCATTAGTTAAGGAAACAGATGCTCAGTTTATCGATCCTTGGGTACAAACACTTCATCCACTAACTGAATCAGCGCAAATAATTTGGAGCTCGCAACGTACCGGTTTTCAGCACCTATACTTGTATGATGCTAAAACAGGAAAGTTGCTGAACCCGATCACACAAGGAGAGTTTACCGTACGTGTAATTAGGGGCGTGGACGAAAAAAATGGGGTGTTGTATTTTGAAGCATCAGGACGTGAACCCAATCGCGATCCATATCTTCGCCACCTTTATCGAATTAACTTAGACGGTACAAATTTGATTTTGCTCACACCAGAGCCATTTGAACATAGTACCCAACTATCGCCCGATTATACTTACTTTGTCGACAGTTATTCTGATGCGCAAACACCGACACAAAGTTGGCTAAGAAGTACTTCAACAGGTGAAAAGCTTTTACAGCTTGGCCAAGCTGATGTTAGCGAACTAGAAGCGCTGGGATGGCAACCACCTGAGCCATTCTCAGTGCTAGCCAATGATGGACAAACGTCTCTGCACGGCTTGATCTATAAACCTACAAACTTTGATCCCAGCAAAAAGTATCCGGTTGTCGATGATACCTATACGGGGCCTCATAACTTTTTTACGCCTAAATCGTTTTACACATTTGATAATCAACGACCTGCGTTGGCAGAGCTTGGCTTTATTGTGATTAAAATGGATGGACGGGGTACAAACAAACGTGGCAAAGATTTCCACCGCTTTAGTTATAAAAATCTCGCTGCGGGAACTGATGATCATGTCTGGGCGATAAAGCAATTGGCTAAATCGCGTTCATATATGGATATAGACCGTGTAGGCATTTTTGGTTTTAGTGCGGGTGGATACGATGCGATGCAAGCTATGTTGCGCCACAGTGACTTTTTTAGCGTTGGAGTGAGTGCGTCTGGCAATCACGACTTTCGTGTCGACAAAGCAGGCTGGAATGAAATTTGGATGGGATGGCCGGTCACTAAACATTGGGATGAACAATCTAACTATACCCACGTAGAGCGCTTAAAAGGCAAGCTGCTGCTAGCTCATGGTGAGCTCGACAGTAATGTGCATCCATCGGCTACTTTACGCCTTGCTGAAAAGCTGATTGACGCGAATAAAGATTTTGATTTACTCATCATGCCTAAAATGGGACATGTATTAGATGAAAGTCCGTATTTTGTTGAGAAACGTTGGCGATTCTTTTTAGAACACCTCTAACTCAATTTAAGCTGAGCACGTATAAAATTGTGGCTGCAGGTTATGCAGCCACACCATCTACAATTTAGCTGTTTCTCACATTAAGCTTTTTTAAAACGAAAGACAAAGCGGTCGGTTTTGCCACGCACACTCGGATCAAATACCATTTTGCTGTAGTCGTCTTTTGGGTTTCGTAAGAAGTCGCCTTGCGCTTCTAGAACAAACCCGGCAGCCTTAAAATCTTCAATGACTAATTCTTGGCTGATTCTGTGTAATTCTTTTTGGTTACCATTGGATGATTCCATATCGATCAAGCCGATAACGCCATCTTTTTTAAGTGCTTTCTTCATTTGGCTTAGCACTTTCATGCGGTGCTCTTTTGGGGCGTTTGAATATAAGTCATGATAATTAAGCACGATAGTGATGACATCAATTTGGTTTTCTAAATCAAATTCACCAAATTCTTTTACGTAATGTTTTACGTTACTTAGGCGGTTGTTCTCAAATCTTGCATCAAACTCTTTGCCAAAGCGACCGTCGAAAACGTCTAGTATGAATCGATTGTTTTGTGCGTAGACTTTTCCGGTATCACCAACTTTTTGAGAAATTACTTCTGTGTAGTAGCCTCCGCTTGAGAGTACTTCTAATACCGTCATCCCTGGCTTGATACCAAAGAAGTCCATCACTTTCGCGGGCTGTCTTCCTGCGTCTCTGGTTTTATCTGCTTCTGGTCTGTCACTTGTTGCAAGTTGCTGAGCAAAACTATTAACGTCTGACATTCTTGCTGAAACCTGATAGCTGGTTATTACACTTGAAAGAGCAAGCGCTAACATGGCGCAATTAACGAGAGTAGTTGTTTTCATGGGTGATTCCTTCTGTAAGAATTTGGTTGTTTGAGTTGTCTTGTTTACGTAAGTAGCCAAAACGGCTAAGTAAAAATATAACGGGGATAATGGCGGCTAAGTGGCCTAAAAAAAGTCCTTGATAAAAACCGACATCACTGAAAGTTAGTGCACCTATTGCGGCTAACGGCAATATGAATAATAGGCGATGACTAATCGCTAAAAGGGTGGCTTGCAAGGCTTTCTTTTTCGCATTCAGGCATGATTGAAAAACTATCACAATACCCGCAGTAGCATATCCCCATGGTACCCAATTGAGGTAATTATCCAAATGCTGTGCAATTGCTTCATGTGGGCAAACGAAAGACGACAGATAATGGCTTTGAGTCATTAATAGCACTGCAATAGCAATTTGTATTAGGAATACTGCGCTAAATGCAACTTGGTAGAGCGATTTGACTCGTTCTTTTTTACTGAGCCAGTAGTTGGCGCCTACTAATGCTGGCATAGAAGTAGTGAGTGCCATCGGGACGATAAGGAATATGGCTTCCAAGCGAAATAAAAGTGCAAGAGCTGCTACATAGTCAGTACTTAAGCTAGCTGCAATCGCTGTTAACGCAGCCATGCTTATGGGGGGGATAAATTGCTGAAGGACAATTAACAGGCTTTCAATTCTTATCATTGAAACTGTCAGTGATAATTTGCGAAATTGTGGGCGAACAAAGGCAACTTTTGTAAAGAGGTAAAGGAGGGAGATAACAGCAAATAAAATGTCAGCTAACACATGTACCATCGCTAAATTTGAAAGCCCTTCGGCAAAGAAAGGGCTTTGCGGAGTGAGTACTACAGTGGCTAGAAGTCCCTTAGTCAATGCCCAGCCTAGCATTAGGTAGCTTGCAACTTTCATCCAACCTAAAGCTCTAAGCACCGCATTTATTTGCCAAAAAAGTGCCATGAATATCCAACCTAAATAGCGAAGGTGCATATAAGTAGATTGTTCCTGAATACTTTGCTGGTGTGTAGTTGCAAGTGTCCAGTTGGCATTACCCGTAACAAACAGCAATTGTTCATTTCCTAACATGAATAAAAGTGAGAATACCGCTACGACGATAGTGTTTGTTATTAAGGTGGTTACTATGGTTTGCGCTAACTTTTCTTTTTCTACACAGTTGCAATGCACGGTCTTATTGTTGGCGTGGATGCTTAAACCTATCGCTAAAGCCGTCATTGCAGCTGTAATCGGTAAAGTAAAACCAAATGCAGTTAGCGTGCTTTCATCTTGAAAAGCAAGTAGCGTTGATTCCAGCAATTCGTAGGCAAACAATGCAAGAATTGCGCTTAACATCGGTGCGCTATTGCGCCATAGCAGCAGAGCAACTGGTGCAGTTGTGAAGGATTGACTATTACAGGTGGACATGTTTCCCAGCAAATCATTATTGTTGTTGTCATTAATAGATACCACGCGACATAAAAGTATTTCATCTGAGGATGTAACAATTAGTGTCACTAGCAACGTTATGCTGTTAATGATAGGGAGTAGGGGTTTTCCCCTGTATGATCTGGGGACTGATCCCGATAGTGTCTTCATTGAATTTCTATTCCAATGATTGTGTAAATAACACACTTTCTCAAAACGAGTGGATAGAATCATGAAATCAATTATTAAGAACATGGCAATGACCATGACAATCGCGGGCGTTAGCCTTAGTGCTACTGCTTCAGCGGTTATTGGCTCACAGTTAGAGCAGAAATTAAAAAATATGTCGTTAACTGACAGTGCTATGGTGGTCGTTTCTTACGATCAGCTAGATGCACTTTCAACATCACAGCTACAATCACTTTTGAATTTGGGTATTACACAGGGTGTTCAGTTTAAATCGTTGCCAATCATAGGCTTGGTAGCGAACCCTGCGCAAATTAATCAAATTGCGCAAATGTCTGGAATACGTTCAATTTTCGCTAACCGAGATCTAAGATATTTTAACGCGGAAGCTAGAGAACTTACGGGTGTGGAAAAGCTGCAATCCAATGAATTTGAAGCAAATAATGGCATCAAATATACCGGTAAAGGCGTAACAGTCATTGTCAACGATTCTGGTATAGATGCAACCCTTGAAGATCTGGCGTATGGCACTAAAGTTGTTGAAAATGTTCAAGGAGCAACACATGCTCAAGCCATATCGTTAACTGGCGTTGATGGCGTTTGGATTGAAGGGCAACTTAATACCGATTTGAACGTTGGACACGGAACACACTGTGCTGGAACAGTAGGCGGCTGGGGAACCCATTCAAATGGCAAATATAAAGGCGCAGCCGTTGATGCTGACATTGTTGGCTACGGTTCAGGTGCTGGTTTGTCTATCCTTGATGCATTAGGCGGATACGACTATGCAATAAGCCATATTTGGGATTTCAACTCACCGATTAGAATCATGAGTAACTCTTGGGGTTCTAGTGGTAAGTATGATCCTGCTGGCCCTATTTCACTCGCATCATATAAAGCATACAAACTCGGCATGATTTCAGTGTTTGCTGCAGGTAATGACGGTTCTGGTGAAGATACTCACAACCCTTACGCTCAGATCCCGTGGGGCATGTCAGTTGGTGCCAGTACTAAACAAGGTGACCTTATCGATTTTTCTTCAAGAGGAAAGCGCGGTGAAACTGGCGATTTCACTATGCCAGATGGTACTTCTTGGACGTATAAGAATGAAGTGACTATTGTTGCTCCGGGCGTAGATATAATTTCCACGAGAGCTAAAACGAATTTGGCGTCAAATGGTGGTGCTAATGACGTTGATGCAATTGAAACAGAATATTTGCCGTACTATACAATGATTTCAGGTACGTCAATGGCCACACCACACGTAGCGGGTATCATCGCAATGATGCTGGAAGCGAATCCTAACTTGACTCCATTACAAATCAAACAAATTATTCAAGAAACAGCCACCAATATGCCGGGATATGAATCTTGGGAAGTAGGTGCAGGCCATGTTAACGCTTATGCGGCAGTAGCGGGAGCGTTAGGGTGTGACCAACAAAATCGCACAACAGTCAATAACATCAATAGCTTTAACGCCAATGCAATCGTTGTCGAAGATGGGGCACCGGAAGCCTTTGAATTGTTTTACTCTCCGGTTGGTGAGCCAGAAGTTCATTCATTTACCGTTGGAGAAGACGCCGCATGGGTAAGTGCTTCTTCTGAGACATTGGCAAACACTGCAAAACTTAAACTTGAAGCGCCAGATGGTACGGTTTATTTTGGCAACCTTACGTTACCTGTGCTGGGTACGTCTATGCGTGTGTCTGCGCCAGCGCAGCCGGGAGAATGGAAACTTTCTGTGTTCGGAATGACGTCGCTTTCAGGTGTACAAGCTGATCCAACAGGTGCTACTAACGGTCCTGGTATTCCAGAATTTATTAGCGGCGAAATTTCAATCTTGAAATCAGGTGGATATCAAGGCCTTGATGATATTGCTGGACACCCTGCGCAAAAAGCGATTGAGTACGCTGTGAGCGAACGATTAGTTGACAGCAAAAATGATCGTGTTTATCGCCCTGACGCTAAATTGCAACGAAAAGATCTCGCGAAATTTCTTGTGATGGGGATGTCAATTAGACAACAACGCGACATCTTGAACGAGCAAAAAGTTGTATTTGAGGACGTAAACAGTAGCTACCTACCATTTGTAAATGCTGTAACTGAAACTGGTTCTGCGCTTAAAGATCGTGTTCAAGCGCAAGCACCTGTGATGTTAAGTGCTGATTCTTCATTTTCGCCTAATGCTACAGTTAGCAAGCAAGCGCTGGCTTATTCCCTTGTTCAAGGGCTTGGCTTAGAAGCGCAAGTGGCTGATGCACCTCAACAATTAACTGTAGAGTATAATGGTGAGCGAATTCCTGTTATTGATTCTGACAGCATCGATCCTCAATTTAAAGGTCATGTGCAAGCAGCTATCGATATGTCTCTCATGCAAGTGACATTCGGATTAGAACAAGGGCCTTATGATTTAATGCCTAAGTTAGTCGCCAAATTTAATCCAGAAGTCGCAGTAAAAAGAGGTGACTATGCGGTTATTATTGGTCGCGCCTATGATGGGTACTTACGTAATTAATACTTCAACAACTCAAAAACCAACCTCTGATTAGGTTGGTTTTTTCCGTTAAGGATTTCTTGCAAAACTTGCTTATTTTGTCAGTTCCAAGTAGCTTCTAGATGAATATAACTACAAAAGTATTGTCTAGTTTATGCATTGGACTCAAATACAGAGGATAAAACATGTTGCACTTTAATAAGTTAGTAGTAACAGTCTCGCTAATAGTATTTATGCTCGTTAGTACACTTGTACAGGCTCGCGAAGCAATAACACTCGATGTTCAAGGAAATAAAGTAGAGGCGACTATACATTTAGCCGGAGAAATTTCAGCAGATATTACGCTGGAGTTTGATAATGCAGTAGGCCTAACAGAAGACAGTATTGGAATTAGTGCGGAACTAGTCGATACTTCGGCTCTTTCGTTTATAAGCAGAATGCCAGATTTACTCAATGTATCACCCGCAGCTGCTTTTCCGATGTTGATTACTATAGAGCCATTAGCGTCATCAGGCTTTGCTTTTTCTGGCATGGCGACGATTGATATTCACACACATAATTTGGAATATACTGCTGGTACACCACTTAGATTTTTTAAAGCGCCATTAGATGGTGAGTTTCGTGATATAACAATGACAATGGGATCAGGGAGTTACCGTGCGAGAGGTTCAATTGGGCGATTTTCGCAGTTTATTATTGTCGCAGATTTGCGAGATCCGTTTACGGTGGTGAATCAAAAGCTGGGAGATTTGCAAACAGCGTTAAATGCTTTTTCCCCACAAGTTGAGGCAAGTGTTTTTACTAAGTTGCTACAAGATATCAATCAAGTACAGCAGTTAATCAATAACCAAAATTATATCGCTGCGGGCAATAGACTTAATGAATTTAATCGTTATGTTAATCAACACTCTGGACACTCAATTCCTGATGTTTGGCGCTCGAGCAGAGACATTGATAATGTTGCTGGCGAGCTGATGGCGTACGCGAATACGCTTAGGTTTAGTTTACGTTTGGTAAATTAGATTATGTGGATAAGAACTAGCAATTGGTATTTAAGATCGAATTGTTAGTTCATCTATTAAACAAGATTCATCCAATTAATTATGTGCCAATGGGGGAGTGATGCCAGCTAAAATTACGGTTTGTTATCATGATAGACCCGTGAAAGAAAGAATACTTTGTGAAGATAATGGCTATCGAATGGGGCGCGCGCAAGAGTGTGAACTAATATTAGAGCACCCAACGGTATCGAGAAATCATGCACGAGTTGCACATCAAAACAAAGTCTGGTCGTTGAGTGATGAACGCAGTAGAAATGGTACTAAGGTTAATGGCATTGCGGTTACGCATTCTTCTCTGACAGACGATGCGCTTATTTCTGTTGGCGCACTTGATTGCTTGTTTGAATTCAAAACCAATACACAAATTACAGCTATTACATCTCATGATAAGTGGCGCGAAGAGCAGTGCCAACGCTTTGACTCTCCAACCATTGTTCAAAATTTAAAACAACACTTAACTTCCCAACTTCAAAATATTATCCATATTACCGGAACACAGCGTGGTATTTTATTGCTTGGAGAGGATATCGAATCCATTCATGTGGGTGTTTCTGTAGGAATGCGGGTAACAGATTTTAAGTCGAGTGAGTTTGAAGGAAGCGTAGGTGCCATAAGTCGATGCTTAGTTTCAGAACGGCCAGTAATTGCAATGGATGTTTCTAAAGATAAACTACTTCACTTGAGGAAAAGTATTGAATTAAAAGAAATTTCTGCGCTAGCTTGCATTCCTCTATTCCATGAAGATAAAGTAATTGGTGTGGTTTATACCGATAGTAAAATGTCTGATAAATTACTAACGGAACTGGATATAGAGATATTAAAGGCGATGAGCCAGCAATTTGAAGCTACGGTACAAGCTTTATTGTTACAGCAATCGATAGACGCATTGCAACTTTCGATGAGCGAAGGATTGATAGGGAAATTGGAGAAAAACAGCAATCATTTATTAACTTTGTGCCACTAAATATTCTACAAAGGTGATATGAGCAGACCTGAAGACCAAAACGATTCATCAAATAGTGATGATTCACTTAATGAAACACAAGAATTATCACTTGCTCCCTCATTTGAGCCAGGGGACTATCTTGCTGAGCGATTTCAGATTCAAGATTTTCAGGGAAGCGGGCGATTTGGTACTGTGTACCGTGCCATAGATAAGCAGCTAAATTCCCAAGTCGCCATAAAAGTGCTAAATACAGCGCTTAGCCAACATATTGAAGCCATTAACAGCTTCAAACGTGAATTGCTTCTAGTCCGTCAACTTACTCACCCTAATATTATTCGCGTCCATGAATATTATCAGCATGGTGATATTCATTTTATCACGATGGATTGGATTGAAGGCCAAAGTTTGGAATCTGCACTAGCAGACAATGAACTGATGCCAAACCAAAGAATCAATATCATTAGGCAATTACTGGATGCTGTAGAGTATGCTGAAAGTATGGGCGTCACACACGGTGATATCAAACCTGACAACATCTTACTAGACAAAACAGGTAATCTGTATGTCGCTGATTTTGGCTTGTCTGTGTTATCCACGTCGGATGCTAATAGATCGATTTCTGCCACACCTTACTATGCGCCCCCCGAGTATTTGCAAACAGGGAAAATAAATACCACAACCGATTTGTACGCTATTGGTGTTATTGCTTATCAATTATGTTGTTTGCATTATCCATTCTCTGGTCAAACGATTACCGAATTAATAGGCAATAAATCTCTATCTAAGCTAAAATTTAAACCTTACTTGGCAGAATTGTCATGGCTGGATTCGTGGTGCGTTGCTTTGTTATCGCCTTACCCTGAGGCCCGTCCTCAGAACGCGAAACAAGCAATAGAAGCATTTGTTTCATCTCAAAAAAATGCGACACAAAGTAATAATAAACTTACTTCATTTGCTCTGTTGTCAAGTATTGTGGTTATTTTCGTATTCGTGAGTATCTGGTTTTTCGAAAGTGAAAGTCCAATTAAGCGCAAAGAGCATTATGCCATTGCCGTGTTACCTACCGTTAAAGATGAAAGTCAATTTGATAACCATTTTGCTAGTTATCTCAGTCACCAATTAACGGACGTATCTAGTTTACGTGTGATAAATCATGAACGTATACAGCAGTTGATAAAGCAACTAGGTATTAAATTGCCCGCTTCGGAACCTAAACTTGAACTACTTGCAGACCTATTAAAAGTTGATGTACTGGTTGAAATTGACAAGGTTACTAGTGGTTCTGAGCAAATAGAGGTACATTACGATTTATTATTCATCGACGGTTTCAATATTAAAAGAGAGTCATTTTTAAATGTCGACTTTGATTCTCAGCAATGGCAAAACGTAACAACCCCTTTCATTTCCAAGTTCAAAGCTAAACTCAATGTGACGGAAGAGCCAGAATTAAATTTGTCGGGTGGACAATCAACGCTAAAGGCCCTAACGCCTATAAAATCGAAAATGGCGAATGGCGAATTTTTGTTAGCTCAAGAAATGCTATCTGAGTTATTGCGAGAATTACCTGAAAACCCGCATGTGTGGTTACAGCAAGGTGAATTACATTTGTCTCAAAATAATATCATTGAAGCTGAGCAAGCATATAGCAAAGCACTAAGTTTAAGTGTTCCAAATAGCTATAGTGAATTGTTTGCAAATGCACGATTAAACGATATAGCGGGCAAAATTGATCAAGCGCAAGAAGACTATCTGGCACTTGTTAATACTTTTCCCTATAACATTGAACTTAAGATCATGTTAGCTGATTTCTATATGCTCATTGAACAGCATAAAGAAATGGAATCTATACTCAAGCAAGTAGCAGCAATCGATCCAAATCACCCTAACGTTTGGTTTATGTTAGGGAAAGCTGCATTCTTGCAAGGTAATTTTGATATTGCGTTAAACGAGTACTTTGTTAGAGCTTTAGTTACTGCGAAAAAATTGAAAAATATCTACCAAAAAGGGGAGGCACTAAATGCGCTTGGCGTAGTGTATGGTCAACAGGGAGAAGTTCAATTGGCATTTGATTACTACCAGCAAGCGTTAGAAGTTCGACAAAAAGCGGGTAATTTGGCTGGCGCTGCTACCACCATGACCAATCTGGCGGCCATGCATTTATCTATTGGTGAATACTCAAAAAGCAGTGAATATTTGACGCAAAGTCTCGAGATTTATCAAATGCTCAATGATCAAGAGGGGCTGTCGAATTCTTATAATGAACTAGGTGTACTCGCAGAAGAACAAGCGTTATATCAACAAGCGCTGGAATATTATCGCAAAGCGTTAAACATTCGAATAAATTTGAATCATCAGATGTTACAAGCTGAAAGTATGAATAATATTGGATTTATGTATTTCATGTTGCAGGACACAGAGCATGCTTTGGTATATTGGCGGCAAAGTGAGCAGTTGTATCAACAGGTTCAATTTCCATTGGGCATCGTTCATGTTAGGCAAAGCTTAGGGCAAATGGAATTGGCAAAAGGAAATTGGCGGAATGCTTTTCATTTGTTCAACAATACGCTCAATGATGCGGAGAAACTAGGAAGCATTGAGGAGTCTATCGTTTCAAAAAGTTATTTGGCAAAGCTCGGATTTTTACAAGGGAATTTCAAGCAAAGTATTGCTGACCTTATCTTAGTTTATGAAAAAGCTCAATCTATACAAGACGTACGAGCGATGGCTGAATTTGGTTTGTGGTTAGCTGATTGGTCTATTCAAATTGGTGATAAACAGCAAGCACAACGTTTTCTTCACGACATAAATGATGTGCTCACGGAATACAGTAATCAAGAGTACAAAACTAGATTTAACTACCTTAAGCAAGCTATCGAAAACAATTACCAAACATTGACTGACAATAATCAAAAGACAGATATAGCCCATGATGCACTCTTAATTAGCCAGTTAATTCGTCAGTCGAGAGCAGCATTGCAAAGCGATGAGCGAGATATTAGTTCATATCTTGGATTGCTTGAACAAGTTGATTTTACCTTACATCAATATTTGTACGTTGAATATTTGGAGCTTAAAGGCATTCAACATTTTTTGGCGTCAGACTGGCAAAATTTGCAACAAACGCTTAGACAAGCAGAATTGTTGATGAGAAAGATGGGCGGGTATTGGCGTGGTTTCCAATTTGACAGGTTGCGTGCCCAGCTAGCTATAGCGAATCAACAGCCATCCGATAAATATCAAACAATGATCATACAAAAAGTATCAGGCTTAGTTGATAACTTACCTCAAGAAAAACGTAGCTTATTCTTAAAAGAGCAAAACTATTATCCATTGAATGACGCAATAACGGAGTACATTGATAGTGAACGATAAGGCGGATGTGTCGACGCTTATTGCTGAGCTTAATGAGAAGCAACGCCAGATTTCTCAGCAATTGGATTTAGGGAACGACAAAATGCGAGGGCTTGCAAAAAGAGTTTGGCGTGTTCAAGAAGATGAACGAAAACATATTGCTCGCGAACTACACGATGGTGTTGGGCAATTACTCACTGCGCTAATTAATCAATTACAGCAAACAGAACAATTATCGTCGCATATAGACCTGACAGAAAGTATTACTTTAGCAAGACAAGCACTCTCTGATACACGAACGATTTCGCGTTTAATGCGACCGCGAATACTTGATGATCTTGGTTTGATTCCTGCACTGGAATGGTTAGTAAGAGTCATGTCAGAATCGGCGGAACCACATATCAGTTTTCATCATAAAGTTAATGGTAATATCAACTCTGACATGCAAATATTGGCATTTCGCGTGATTCAAGAAGCGCTGACAAATGCAATAAAACATGCGAGAGCATCACTCATTACTCTTAATGTAATTGCATCTGATAATTTCTTAATGATAAAAGTCAAAGATAATGGCATCGGGCTTGAGGTTCAGCCTGATGGAGCAGGATTTGGCTTGAGTGCAATGGAAGATCGAGTAAACGCATTTGGTGGTCAATTAACGATTGAATCTGAACCCGGTCTAGGGTGCGAGATTAAAGTGTTAGTGTCAGGCAGGTAACTAAAATGATCAATGTACTTATTGCAGACGACCACACGATTTTAAGGCATGGATTAGTGAGTTTGCTAACACGTGACGAACAGATAAGAGTAGTTGCTGAAGCTGCTGATGGATTAGAAGCAATAAACAAAGCGTTAGCAATAAAACCACACGTTATTGTTATAGACATTAGTATGCCAGAGCTCAATGGCATGGAAGCTGTGAAACGGCTTAACGAACAGTTACCTGAGTCTAAAGTTTTAGTGTTAACTATGCACGAAGAGCAGGAATATGTGATTCACATGGTTCGTGCAGGCGCATCAGGCTATTTGCTTAAAGATAGTGCCAGTGACGAACTAATTGATGCAGTTAAAGCGCTGGCACTTGGTAAAACATATTACAGCCAATACGCTGCTAGTGTACTTGCTTCGCAATACAGTCAACCGATGCAAACATGGCAAGATCCATACAAAAATTTAACTAGCCGCGAGCGTGAAGTTTTTCATTTAATCATTCAAGGAAAAACGACCAAAGATATAGCTAGAAGTTTAGATATTAGCGTAAAAACTGCTGAAAACCATCGAGGAAAAGTGCTCGACAAACTTGATGTAGCGAACGCAGCTGAACTTGTAAGGTACGCAGCGAAAAACAATCTATTAATGTAAGGAAGCCTCTAAGTTTCTAATAGTTTCAACCGCTAAGGTTTTTAACCTTGGTATTGTAGGGGATTTCCCTGATTCTTATTTGCCTTGTCATTTGACATGCTCCCTGTGTTGAATATGAATTAAGGTAATCACTCATGCGAAAAATAAAACTAAAGCACAAAGTTTTGCTAGCTAGCTTATTGGGAGCCAGCCTTAGTGTACTAGCGCTAAAATCATCAGCAAAATCAATTGGGCCAGAATTAACGCAGTTATTAAATAAAGCACAAGCTCACGAAGTTTTTGAAGTAATCGTGACATTTAACGGTAATGGCTCTGTTAATAGTGAGCAGTTAACTATTTTAACTTCTGAAGGTATTTTAGGAGGCGTTAGCTTTCGTCAGTTGCCTATAGTTGGGATAACTGCGACTAAATCGCAAATAGAAGCGATATACGCTTCACCATCAGTTCGTTCGGTATGGCACAATGCACCGTTAGCGTTGGAAAACGACGGAGCTAATCAAATTACAGGTGTCGATCGCTTACGTGATGATGCGGAAATGAGACACTTAGGTATGCCGTATTCTGGTCGTGGAATAGGTGTTGTAGTTAATGATTCAGGTGTTGATGGTTCTCATAGTGACATCAAGTTTCCAAACCATGTTGTACAAAACGTCTTAGCGCAAACTAATCTTCATTCATTGTCTGAAATTCTACCGATAACATATCAAGAAGATACCGCCAATACTGATATTGCTGGCGGGCATGGCTCGCATGTTGCGGGTATTATTGGTGGCAACGGTGCAATGTCGAGTGGCAAATATCAAGGTGTGGCGCCTGGCGCTAAAATAGTGGGGTATGGCTCAGGCGCTGGTTTGTTCATACTTGATACGATAGGCGGTTTTGACTACGCATTAACTCATCAGTTCGACTATAACATCCGAGTCATTTCAAATTCATTTGGTAGTACTGGCGATACAGGTACAGACTTTAATCCTGACCACCCAACTAACGTTGCTACTAAAGCGCTGTCAGATAGAGGCGTCATCGTCGTTTTTTCTGCTGGAAATTCGGGGAGTGGAGAAGCAACAATTACAGGGAACTTTAAGAAAGCACCTTGGGTTATAACGGTAGCTGCTGGCGATAAGCATGGGAAACTTGCTGATTTTAGTTCACGAGGTGTTAAGGGTAATGGTGGTGAAGTTACTGTTGATGGCGAAACGTATTATTGGGAGGATAGACCAACGGTAACGGCACCGGGCGTTGATATTATTTCTACTCGGGCTTCGCTTTCGAGCTTAAGCGCACTTAGTATTAGTGATGACAGTGAAGTTATGGATCTGAATCACGTGCCTTATTATACCTCAATGAGTGGAACCTCCATGGCTGCACCACATGTTTCTGGTATTGTCGCTCTTATGTTGGAAGCAAATCCGAACTTAACATGGAAAGAAGTTAAACAAATCCTTCAAGATACAGCTACTAATATGTCTGGACGAGAAACATGGGAAGTAGGGGCTGGCTATGTGAATGCGTACGCAGCAGTAAAATCCGTAGTGGACTCTTCGTTAACTTTTGGTCAAACCGTAAATAGCAATCGCCAATTCAATAGTTACGCAAAAACCTCTGTGCAAGCAGAATATGCCGATAGTGTACCTTTTAGCCCAATAGGTGATAACGAAGGCATCACTATTCCGGTAAATAGTGAAGCTTCAATGCTTATGGTAAGAGCCAATGTGGAAGATAATACTATTGGATTGTCATTAGTGAGTCCGTCGGGAAAGCGATACAGTTCAAGTATTGCTCTACCTGTGCTTGGGCAAAATATTGCAGTTACCGCTCCTGCTGAAGCAGGTGATTGGCAACTTAAAGCGCATGGTATTGGTGGAGTATCGGGCGTTGATGTTGATCCTACAGGTGCCACCAATGGCTATGCAGTACCTGGGGATATCAATGTAACGGTAAAAATAGTGAAAACTGACGGTTATGAAGGGTTAATTGATACTTTGAACCATCCAGCACAGAGTTTTATTGAATATGCCGTTAGTGAATTACTTGTTGATGCCAACAGTAATGGCTTCCAACCTGACGCATTGATGACCCGCAAAGAATTAGCTGATTTTCTTTCACTTGGTGCAGGGGTGCGACAATCACATCAAGCAGCGAACAAGCGCTTTCAAGACGTAAGCGGTTTATATTCGGCAGCGATTAATGCCGTAAGCGAACAAGGAGCAGCACTTCGTGATACTGCCCAAACATTTGCTCCTGTTATGTTAAGTGAAGGCAATTTCTTCAAACCTGAGCAGTTAGTAAGTAGAGCAGAGTTAGCCTATTCACTTGTACAGTCCTTAGCACTACAAGAGCAAACCGAGGCGTTTAATGGTGATGTATCTGTTGTTTATAACAATAAGCGTGTATTAATTGCCGATCAAAATGAGATCCCTGCGCATTTAAGAGGGTACGTGCAATTGGCTTTGGATCTAGGAATATTAAATGCATTTTTCGATATTCACCAATCTCCTTTTGCGCTTGAGCCTGAGATTACAGCATATTTTGATAGTAACTCATCAATTACTAGAGCTGATTATGCCGTTGCAATAACGCGGTTTTTAGCACACCACTAATTTTGACAGTTTCCACTGAGCCTTGCCCACTCGCAGTATAGTGGGCTTTTTTGTTATTGCTCGCTTTTGAGCCGAAATTCTTTTATTGTTAATTACAATTACAATTACAATTACAATTACAATTAAAGTTAAACATAAGGTGGATTAATTTAATGAGGGGACTGGTTAGTTTGTTTCTTTTCATTATTGCAGCATTCTCAGTGTCTGCCCAAACCATTACGGTGGCTTTTCCTGAGCATATTCCACCTTGGGTGATTCAAACTGAAGAGCGTGGAATTAGTATTGATATAGTCAGTCAGGCACTTGCTAGTGAAGGAGTCACCGTTATTCCGTATTATATTCCTTTTACTCGGATGGCCTCTGTCTTAAATCAAGAGAGCGTTGACGCCGTAGCTATGGTAGAAGGGCGGAAAATTAAGAATGGGTGTTATTCCGATATAACCACTTACTTTTCAACGTCATTGATCTCATTAGAAAAAAGTAATTTTCAACTATCTCGTATTGATGAATTGATAGATAAACGTACACTAGCATTTCAGGATGCTAGTAAGATATTTCCTGACTTAAAGTTACTGGCAGAAAAAAGTAGCCAATATCAGGAAATTGCCAATCAAGAGAACCAAGTTGCCTTGTTATTTAAAGAACGCGTTGATTTTATTGTCGTTGACGAAAACATCTTTCATTTTTGGCGTCATGCGCTGACCAAAGTTGATAGCAGTAAACCAGTCGTATTCCATGAGCTCGATCTCATTAGCTCCATTCAAGTAAAGAGTCCAACGCGCGTGGTGTTTAAAGAGCAGTCGTCATGTGATGCATTTAATAATGGATTAGCAAAGCTAGTTGAGAGTGGTGAGTACCAACACATAATTGATAGCTACATAAAACCTTCTGTTCGGTTATTACAACGATAAAAGTGCAACTTTTAACACCAAGCCATGCACGCATCACAATAGTTAATTATGTTATTTAAGGCACTCATGCTTAAAAACTAGTGAATGTCTATAAAATTTACACATGCGTAAACAATGTAACTCGATTTTTATCCAATTCATTGAACTTTAAGACTGTTTCAATTTTGGTTTAAATTTTTCTTTCTGTAGGTAAATTTGAAATTGTCGTTGAATCCCTGAACATAATTTTATGGAAAAGGGCAAAGTAAATATAAATGAAGTCAAAATCATTAAAAGGTTTATTTGCAAGTGTTGCATTGTCAGCTTCTTGCGCCAACTAACGCTGGTTTAATCAATGTAATATATACATCAGATGCATTGGGTTATGCTGATGCCAATGCTGTAATTGCCGCACTAGGAGATACTGTCTTTGAAGCCGATGCAGCATCTTTTAATGCCCTAACGTTGACTGATTTGAGCGCATACGATTTACTTGTTATCGGTTGGTTAGGATCTAGTAGCTTCAGCTTAGACTAGGAAACAGTTTTACTTCCTTAAATTCAGGCTAGCGGTAGCTTGATTTTTGAAGCTCCGAGTGAAATTGGCGACTAAACCAATACAGGTTTTACCATCACTGAATAAAATACTAGAAATGATGTTGCGAGTTATGACAAATTCTTTGGCCCTGCAGTTTTTACAAATACTCATATGTCTATTACTGATATGACAGCAGATTGGGCATGCCATATGTTAAATACCGTGGGTAACTGTAACCTTGCTATAGGTGAGTTTGGTGCTGGTAGAGCGATTATTGGTGGTTATGACTCGTTTACCATGAAGTAGGTTCAACTGATTATATTATCAACCAAGCGAATTGGGTTACTAGTAGTATTACTGATATTCCAGAGCCTTCAACTTTAGCTATTTTTGCTTTAGGTGCGCTAGGATTAGCTTGTCGTCGCATTAAGAAGCAAGCATAAATCGAACTTATTTGAATGCTTCAAAAAGCACCACATTCATTCGTTGGTGCTTTTTTTGCGCCTATAACCTTACGTTTCGACTAACCACATAGCAGTAAATCGTTGTTAATAAATATAATAAATACAATGGAACGTGTCGGTATACTTTACATTAGCTGTTCCTAGGGGGGCTGATTTTTACTGCAAGTTATTGAAAGGTAAGTGTAAATGTAGTTTGGCTTGATTGTTGCTGATGATACGTTTGTTATTGGAACGATAATCATATGATTATTATAAGAAAAATTATAATGGATAAAAAGGATAAAGGTATGAGCGTAAAATTTCTAGGCGCCATTTTGCTCTTAGTTAATAGCTATGCCAGCCAAGCGAGTCTTATAGTTCTTGACTTTGAAGGGGTTGGTGATACTTCAAGTATTAGCAGCTTTTATAACGGTGGAACTGATAGTGAAGGAAATTCAGGAACTAATTACGGTGTTGAATTTAGTCCTAATGCTTTAGGGGTGGTAGATTCAGATGATGGCGGTGCAGGAAACTTTGCTAATGAACCAAGTGGTTCAACGGTTATGTACTTTGTACAAGGTACTGCCATTTTGAATTATGCTGCCGGATTTGATACAGGGTTTTCGTTCTATTATTCTTCATCACAAAGTGCCTCTGTTAGTATTTATGATGGACTAAATGCTTCGGGAAATTTATTGGGACACATATCGCTTAGTGCTAATCATAACGATAACAATTGTGTGGGAGATCCTGATGGCACGTATTGCAATTGGGATAATATTGGTGCAAGTTTTGCCGGTATGGCTAAATCAATTGATTTTGGCGGTACGGTCAATAAAGTCGCGTTTGATAATATTACGTTTGGTTCATCGACTGCGGTAAATGACATTCCAGAACCAACTACATTGGCAATCTTTGCTTTGGGCGCGCTAGGGTTAGCTTCTCGCCGCAGTAAGAAACAAGCATAAATCACAATTTAATTTATCGCTCAAAAAGCACCAACTATTGTTGGTGCTTTTTTGTGCTTGCAACCTTCTGCTTGCCGCATTAGACATTCAATCTTTCTTGAAGTAGCCGTCTTTGACGCATTTGGTCAATAATCAACTAAACTTAGTGGTGCATCAGTACGATTGATGGGAGATTATTATGACCATTGCAATCACACTCGAGGAATTTTTTGCTAGAGAGCATGTCAATTATGAAGTAATAAAACATCGCCCTACAGCAACCGCTTTAGATAGCTCTATATCTGCCAAATTACCGCCTGAACAGGTTGCCAAAGCCGTCATATTAGAAGACTCAGATGGAGGGTTTCTGATGGCGAGTGTACCAGCTAAACGCAGGGTATCGGTTAACCAATTAAATACTTTAACAAATCGCCACTATAAATTATTGAGTGAAACGAGATTGATTGACTTGTTTCCTGACTGCAAGAAAGGGGCGATACCTTGCGTTGGCAAAGCATATAATTTGAAAATGATGGTTGATGATGAGCTACTCAAAGCTCCGTATGTATAAATTGAAGCTGGCGATCACCAACACATGCTGAAAATCAAAGGAAATGAATATCGACAGCTAGTTGCTAAAATGCCACATGGCGAGATTCACAGCGATTTATTAAGCGTTAGGCATGATAAAGCCAAAAGATCAGGTTGGAAATGGATTCCTTAGTTGATAGCCACAGCACAAGTAACAAGTGTCATTGGAGGGAGATAGTTGTTACTGGGCTTGCTTGATATAAATTGTGATTGTCTGGATTTAATCGCTAAACTTCTTAACTAATGATTCTCGCTCCATAGCAGGTAAATTGATGGTACTAATATACTATGCGATAGCGGTGTTGAAGTAATGTATCAGAAAAATTGCAGTTCGGAGTGTTTAAGCTTATACATACCCTTTAAACTCTAATCAATCGGAGCTGTTTCTATAGTCTTACATTGAAATTTAATCACTTAACAGTGTTTTCTGTTTAAAATATAATTCAAACTTAAATTATTAGAAAATAATCCTTATAATTCAACTGGTTGATGAGTTGGTTTGTGTCGGAATGCTTTACAATACCCAAACGTAAATTGTTGCTTGATTCATTGAACTTATTGAAATCATTTTGTTTTTTTGTTTTGGTATGATTTTTGAATATAAGGGCGTTAAATAATAATTTACTATTTTTATGATTAACTATCTAAACTTATGGCAAGTGGTTAAAAGGAAGAGTTAAATGAGTTTCAAGTTTTTAAAGGTTTCTTTTGTTTGGTTAATTCTATCCCTAACGAGTATAGCCAATGCATCTCTGATTACTATTGGTGGCTCCGAAGTAAATACTCCGGACTTCATTTTTGGATTTGAAATGGAATCATTGTCCAATGGAAATTGGGAGCCATTAACTAATCAGTTTTCTTCGAACGGCCTTACCGTGGTGAATAATTCTGGATATGCAAACTTATCTGCTGGCTATTGTATGCCTAGCAAATTCAACGAAACCGGTACAGGTTACTTGATGATAGGGGTATCGCATGGTTGTACTGTGTCAGATACTATTGATGATGTTACATTTATTTTCTCAAGTTTTGTAAATGCTATGTCGTTTGATCTTTATACACACAGTACAACACATCAGTTCGAAATATTTCTTTACGATAATACCACCCAAGTTGGCTACCAACAATTTAACGGAACAAAGGGCGCTACAGAGGTATTTAGTGCGACGGGGGCTGTTTTCAACTCTTTTCAGATAAGAGAGTTTGGCTCTTCTAGAGAGTGGTTATGGCTCGATCAATTAGCTGTTAAATTTGAGCCATCGCAAAAAGTTCCAGAGCCATCAACACTGGCGATATTAGCACTTGGGATGATCGGACTAGCGTCACGCCGAAATAAAAAGCCTGTTCTATAATCCAAATTTATTGAATTGTGAAAAACACTGATCAATGCGGTCAGTGTTTTTTTATTTCAGGTAAATTGATAATGTTACTTTCTATGTAAACAAGCATCTATTTACAGCGCAAATTTAATACTTTTCAACAGAACAATCCAAATTTACTATTTGCATGATTTATTTTCGTCATACCATCTCAAACCTTAACGAGAAAACAAGCTCAAGTAATTTCATTACGCATCATCTTTCTTCGAGCCAAAATTTTCAGCGCATTTTCATATATGCAGCACAGTAAATTGTCACGATTTTTAACACATTCGTATATTGGCTAAGTGGGGGGTACGCAGGGGCCTGAAATTATTGTGTATTTATTGTACGACATGGTTCTTGTGGTGATGCTTGCTCACTGGCATTGGTAGCATAAGTCGCATTTCTGATGTCTTCAGGATAGCAAAACAAGGCACCTGTGTTTTATCGGTTATTACATCATGAACGAGAGGTATTGGAGTATTGGCTGTTCCGACATTACTCCAGTATTCTAGCGTCATTAGGGCTTCGACATTCGTTACCGACCGATTAGTACATTCTAGTATCTTTTCATTTTGATAAATCTTATACAGCAAAAACAAAGCAACGCGATTAATACTAGTCGAGAAGTGCTACCACCAGAGGGTTTATCCTTAGGTTCAATTTCAGGTTGTGGTTTCGCTTTAGTTGCCGCCAATTGGATGCTAATTGTCTTATCTATGCCTCCAGTATCGCTTGCTTGGCCATCCGTATTTTCGTAACCACTCCAGCCACCGTCTAGCCAGTCAACAACGGTTTGCGGATTAGCGTCGAGCTGCATGCCTGCGAGATCTTGCACATTCAACTCAAGATTGATTTGTTGCTCTTGGTCTGAACCAAATGAGCTGGGCAATGAAAATTCAACCAAAAAGCTATCGTCTTGATACCGTTTATAACCTAATGCAGCGTTTGTTGCTTGGTTATTTAGCCATTTACCTGAATTTGTTGATAACGCAATCAGAGAGCCATTTGCTGATCTGACAATAATCTCCGGTAAAAGTGGAATATCAACGCCTGGATGATTGACTATTTCTCCGTTAGTATTGCGATAACGCATTGGCTTATTAAATGACAGCTTTAGTTGGTAATTAGTGTCGGCAGTAATAGGAGTCAGTTGATTGAACTGCCAGCTTCTGTCGTTCGCTGAGCTGGCTTGCCAACTTCCGGTGAAAATATTCTCTTTTGTTTCTGTATTATAAATCTCAACGGATTCGACAATAGCCGGTCCAGCTTGGTGATAAAAAGCCAACAACGTCGTGTTAGTGATTTTTTGTGCCAAAGCGCGTATTTTTGTTTCGGCGAGCATGAAGCCATTGTAAAAAAAGAGATCAGCATCGTAGGGTTCTACTTCCAGAATATAGGAGGGGATTTGATATACTTCGGCGAAATGCTCAGCGGCAAAGCCCGCTTTGCTATAACCTACATCATCAAAATAGTCATAACGACGTGGAGAATCTTCTTGCGCATATGTTGACTCAATCATCAATTGTGCCAAATTTTCGGTGAGTCGATTTCGCCTGTCATTGCTTGTGTATGGCACTGAATAAAAAGAAGAAAATGAATGGGTGTTGGTGTAGTAGCGTAATCGATTCGCTGGGCCTAGTTCCGCAGCGGCTAAAACTGCTTGAGTTTCCGGCTCTGAGTACGCAGATTCTCCCCGATATTTGATATGATCTTTAAGTGGTGAAGACTCTTCACTATCAATTCCCCAGTCAGAGCCAAAATTTCTATTGATATCGACACCGAATCGATTATCACTAAAACTAGACAATGAGTCATCGACATCATGGCGATTCTTACGACGAAATCTACCGTCAGCTATTCTCAGGCGGGTTGGGTAATCTGGATCGCCTGTTTCTACCTCAAAGACCATAAATTTATCTGCGTACTTTTGTGTATGGATAAAACTATCAACATTGATCACTGGCGTAATTAGGATGTTGAGGTTCTCTAACAAGTATTGATTAACCCCTTTATCTTTAGCATTTGCAGCTAGGTACTCTAAGGTTGATGACACAACTTCCGGCGTTTGCCATTCTCGGGCATGAATGCCGCCATCTATCATAACCGCTGGCTCAGGTATCATACCTTCTGCTGTTGTGGTATTGTTGTCACTCAATGCATAGCTCCAGATAGTTTCACCATGAATACTGGTGCCAACATTGTGTGCGCTGACATAATCATTATTTTCGGCGATGCTCTGGTGGTAGGCTTTTAGGCTTTGGTAACTTCTAAAGCCATCTAAGGGGGTTAATGACTCCTGCGGTATAAGTACATTGACGCCAATTGCTAAATTGCCATCGGACGGGTCGTTTTCGGTAAGCGTCCATATTTGAGGGTATAGCCCTTCTTCATTGCGTAAAGTTGAGCGCTGGCTCGATCTTTGTGTGTGTTCCGTATTATTTTCTATTCTGGCAAGGGCATATGCAGCCGCATCGCGTGCTTCTTGATTTATTAGTTGTTGCTCAAGATAGGCGGTTACTTGCGCTGTGTCGGTTACTTTACTCATTTGCGAGTAAGCCAACGAGCGCAATGCTGGATTTGAACTGGCCTGCTTTAATAGAGAAAAAACCGATTCTTGAGGGAAGTGAGCGATCAACTGGGTTATGAATTGTTGGGCATAATAATCATTGTTAGCCAGTAACAATTTAGCAAGGTCTGTGTCGGCTAGCGCCAGGCTGGTATTTAGTAAAACTGGGTGCAATCGGCGATTAGCATTTCTTTTATATTCTGCCGAGAGTAAACTCTTAAGTGTTACTAACTCGTGCGTGGCGACGGTGAATATTGCTTCCAGCGCCCCCTTTTTTTCTGGTGTCAGGTGTTCATCATCAGATAAGAATAAATCGATTATTTTTTTGGGGTGACTTACCAGCAACTGCGTAAACAGCGCTTTGGCATCATTTTGTCGCCACATAGTCAAAGTAGCCTTGGCCTGACCTGCAATATTAAATTGCAATGCGCCTGAACGAGATGAAACGTCGTGATGAGGTAAACGAATAGTTGCTTGAAATTCAGATAAACGCTCCAATGCGCTTCTTACAATTGGAGTATCTGACACTGACGCTAGCCGATTAACCAGTTGATAAAGCAACTGCTCCTTCTGAAACAAGGGAAGAGCTTGGTTATTAATAATATTGTCAATTGCATGAATCGCTTCAACATCCTGCTTGTTCTGAACGTACTGAGCTATTATTCCAATTTCACTTTGTAGTGAATCATTGGTTCTACTTATTGACAATGAGTGCTCGGCGTTGGTTATTGGTTTTATATCAATTGCTAATACTTGGGCTGATAAAAATAGACCAACTGAACCTGAAACTAAAACTAAGGAAAATACACTTACTATTATTTTTGTTCTGAAGTTATTTTTCATACTTTATTCCAACTAAATATTCTCGATTTTGCGTGTTTGAACCTGGCTGAGGTTTTATATATCATCGGAATAAGTTAAGTCTTTAATATCGCGTTTAATTCACTATGATTTTTTTCTGATAGCATAAAAATCAAAGGTTTAGGTGATTTGGGTTTATTTGGTTTTAAGTGTTTATCAGCGTTTGAGAATTGATTTGAATAATAAAAATCACAATATGGAATTTAAGATTGGTGAAATAAGGGTTAAACCTGCGCACAACCAATTAATTGTTGCTCACCAAGTTGTGGTTTTAGAGCCATTAGCCATGGCAATGCTGGTTAAACTTGCTCAAAGTAATGGTGACGTTATTTCTCGTCAACAGTTAATGGAGCAACTTTGGCAGGCTAAAGTTGTGACAGATAATGCGTTACATAGGATCGTGACCTTATTACGAAAAGGGTTGAACGATGATCCTAAAAACCCCAAATTTATTGCAACAGTGCCTAAAAAAGGCTACAAACTGATCCATCCGGTAGAATGGCAAAACAAGGCACAAGCAAATGGCCGGAACGTAAAAAATAGGGCGTTTTCATCTGTTTTTGCATTTATTTTACTGTTAGGTTTAGTTTACTTCTGGCAAGCCAACCAAGAAATAACTACGTATCAGTTTGGAAAAGTGCAGCAGTTAACCAGTTTTATCGGTGTTGAGCATAGTGCCATTTTTTTGCCAAGCTCGAGTGACGCCAAGTCTTCTTATCTTTTTGTCTATCAGGATGAACAGCAAGCTCGTAGTACGATCGCGATGAAAACTGTTGATGATAGTACTACCTATGATTTAGTTTCAGAATCCAACCAGTTAAGCCAGTTAGCGTTGTCACCTTCAGCTAGCAAGCTAGCGTTTGTTCGTAGCGAGAGTGGTCGGTGCGAACTCATGGTTGCAAATTTTTCCATATTGGAAAAAAATGTTGTTGATTTCAAAATGCTAAGTAGCTGCCATTCTGCTTCGTTCGTAACTCCTCAGTGGCTTGATGATGAAACCATTGCATTTATAACTACTGACTATAATACCTTCAATAGTCAAATCATGACGGTAAACGTTGTTAACAATAACGTTGCACCATTAATGCCTAAGCGACCAGTTAATGCCGATGACTATGCCTTTGCGGTTGACCCTCAAGGTCATCGGTTGGCTTATATCCGTCATTATTATGCTGATGCTAAATTGTTAGAAGACAAATTTGAACTTTATCTTTTTGATATAAATACTGGTACAAGTCAATTGATCTCTCCCGAGCAGCCGGGAAACATCTATAGTATTAATTGGTTTGCGGAGCAGCCTGACACATTGTTGGTCCACTATAAAGATGGCAAGAAACTACTCAACGTTAATGGTGAACTTACTAATATTCACGCTTCCGAGCTTAATAAGGTAAATCGATTAGAAACTAATTCCCATTCGCAAATTTTATACACCCAATATCAACGCAAGAGGGCATTAGTTGAATATCAGCTGGCGCAGCTACAGCTTAGTAAGCAACAAGTTATTGCACCTTCGAGCGGCAACGAATATCGCGGCAGCTATTCTGTTGATGGCCAGTCAATCGCATACTTTTCCGATAAGGAGCATTCAGGCGCTCGATTGTGGTTACAAAAAGGTAATCAGCAGCAGTTGGTTAATATTGGTGTAGAGCCGGTGAGTCACATGCTTGAGTGGTCCCCAAAAGACAGTGAATTACTAATGCTAAAAAGCAAGGAACATCGGCTATTTAGCTATCACCTTGCTACCAATGAACTCATTTATCTAACCGGAGAAGATGAAAAAATAAGACGAGGCATATGGGGTCTGGAAAGAGATGTTATTTATTACGTCCAAGATAACGAGCTTGATTACAATATTTATCGCAAAAACATCGTTACTCAAGAAGTTAGCGAACTTACAGAAAAAGGGGCGAATTATATACAACTATCGCCAGACGGTAATTTTCTTTATTTCAGTATTTTTGATAAAAAAGGATTGTGGCGAATAGATCTTAGTAGTGGTCAAAAAGAATTGTTGATGCCAGATTTTAGTGAGAAAAACTATGAATTTTGGCAATGCGGCAAAGAAGGAGTGTATTTTACCCAATTCGATAATAAAGCAGGTTTGTTTTATGCTGATTTTGAGAATTTTGAAGTGGTAACCTTATTGGCTGGTGTCGATGTTAAACATTTTCATGTGCAAGGCGGACGACTATTAGTGAATATGCTTGAGCAAGAAGAAGGTGACATCTACTTAGTTGAACTAGTTAAGGCAGACTGATGCCGTTAAAACTGTTAATCGAACTGCCAGACTTACTTAGCTACTGATTCATCAGTAGGCCAGTTCACTAATTTTTTTCCAATAAAAAAGCCTCAACATAAATGCTGAGGCTTCGTTATGAATGGTGCCGACTGCCGGAGTCGAACTGCCAGACTTACTTAGCTACTGATTCATCAGTAGGCCAGTTCACTAATTTTTTCCAATAAAAAAGCCTCAACATAAATGCTGAGGCTTCGTTATGAATGGTGCCGACTGCCGGAGTCGAACTGGCGACCTACTGATTACAAGTCTTACCTATAATGACCACTTAACTATTTGTTTCTAAATAAATAGTTTGCTTAAACATATCCTACAAAAAATCCGTTTTTGAATAAAAACGGAGACATTTCATTAATGTTTAAATTTCTAAAGGGCTAGAAACGAGAAAACCGAGCAAAGCTCGGTCTCGTGGAAAGCCAATTAAATAAATTAAAAGACTTCTCTAAATCTGTTCGTTGGCGCGGTCAGATTGTTTAATCAGCTTCATTTTTGCTGAGGGGCTCCCCTTTGTCAAGTAAAAGTCGAGAAGTCTTCAAATCAATGGCTGGCTTTCCAATGAGCTCTTTCTTTTACTTTTTTAGGTGTCACAAAGTGTATTGAAATATGCGTGCTAGCCCTTAACCAACGGGGAGCGATCGTTTGTATGCTTTGGCTTACCATTTTGAAATCAATATTTTTTATCGACTAACAAAATGGTATCTGCGTGGAATTTTTCTGCGTCGCGGTTCTGAAAGTAAAAGTAAGAAAGCTGGAGAACTGGGAAGCAACGTAACCAATACCAGCAAACGCAAAACCGAACTAGAGTAGTGCTTAGCGCAACTGACTTAGAATGAGAACGCGAAGACGAAATCTCTCTAGTGGCTCGCAGCGTGGTTATATCCTTGTGTGAGGATTGCGAGCTAGTTAAAGCCACTCACATGGACTTTAGCCCTTGAAGTGACTGACCGACCGACGGCTAGTTGATTGATAGGTAAATCGGCACCTTTTACGAAATTTCGTGGAGGGTAGCCGCCGCTTTGCCTTTTCGCTTCCTTTCCCTTCACTCAAGCTAGTGCAAAGTATGGTTTAGAAATTAAAGTTTGGTGTAAAGCTAAACATTTAAATAAAGATCTATTTAAAAGATTATTATTTATTGATTGTGAAATATGGAGAATTAATGTTTAAAACTTGTGGTCAAATCTTTGATTTGTCCATCATGTTTTGAACATGGTGAACGAAGTGAAAATTCCCATAATTCACAATATTAATGAGGTCCTCTGATATATCTTAGTCTAGTTCATCACCAAGTTTTGCTTCGTCATCTTCTTGCTTGGCTTGATATTCGTAATAGTTGGCTATTTCAATTAATATCTGTGCTGTTTTTGGGTAAATATCATTAACCTTTTCAGCAAAGCATTTGTATTTTGTTGCTAAGTCACGCTCTAGGCTTCCGCCACCTCTATAAGCTCTAGTAACAACACCTCGGTTGTTGTGTATCCCTGTTGCAAAAGCTTTTCTAATATTCGATGCATCACTTTTCTCCAGTAATTCGCAGACTGGGTAACACGGCCATACACCTTCTTCTTGTTCTGGGCACTTAGACAACCACTGACCTATGGACTGGTCAGTCATTGTTTCTCTATCCATACTTCGCCCTGCTTCTCTTACCTCGTTTACCCAGTTATTAAACACATCTATATCTATGCTTCTATCTTCCCGCATACCAGGCATACCGCGCCCATAATGCAAAATTTTCCATGCATTTGTTCTCGCATATTCATTTGAATTAACATCGTCTTTCAAATGGTATTTACCTTCCGCTTTATATGTAAGGCAAACTAATTCTACAAATGTACTTGGGGAATTAAGTAATTCATCATGTAGGTTTTTAGGTATAGATTCTGGGTTGTTAAATACTGGATAATACGCATATTCTAATCGTGCTAAGTCTTTTTGATTAATTTCATCTGTATCAGAAATACACTTAATTGCTTTTTTTATCCAGGTGCCGTTTGAATATGTTGCTCCCTCTTCTTGTACCGTAAGCATATTATGCAATATTTCGTACACAAGGCGAGGAGGTACTTTTTTAACGTCATACTCTATGAGTGAGAATGCTGAGTGGTATCGATTTAAAGATATGTATTTGTTCAATATGAACTCAAATAATTTTTCATCCATTCGGTAATAAAACGAGATTTTTTGCCAATAAGCGTCCGACGTTTCGTCACCTATACCATCGATGAAAGCAAAAACATCAAGGTTTGGAGGCAGGCAGGCCAGTAGTGATACTTGTTGCTCAATAGTGAATTGATTTTTATTAAAATATGATTCTAGTACATTTAATAATGAAGATTGTTTAGTTAGCGTTACATAATTTATTACACCATTCAAAAACGAGTCTTGATACTGGTAATTATTATTTTTAAATACCGTTATGGCCAAAGACACTAGCTTATTGAAGTGCTCCTCTGTTAGGAGTTTGGCAGTATAGTTACCAACTTGCCATTTATCTTCAACAGAACTAATAAGCCTTTCAATACCTTCCTCTGCTAGTTCATCCCAAATATGTGTTATGGCGTTAAATCTATATTCGTGGCGCAGTTGCTCCGTTTTTTCATAATCTCTTCGCTCTCCTTCTGGCATGTCGATCCAGCGCTCTCGAAACAACCAGCGATAACGCACGATTAGGTCATTAGGTTGGCTGTCATAATAAGTGGCTATTAGTTGGTCTACGTATTTATCTTTATCGTCGATATCATCTGTCTGGTGGAAGCTAATATGTCTTCTGAGTCTATCGATAATTATTTCTTTTCCTGCGTCATCGAACTCCCTTACATCATTTATTAATGAAAGAAGACGTTCCTTGTACTCACCGTCAAACGAAGAATAACAATCCATTAACTTTGCTATTCTTTTTGGCTTGCCTTTCGCTAAATTTAAAACAGTGTTACCAATCCAAGATAGATAATGGGGATAGTAAACACCTTGTTCACACTCACTTCCTGCGTCATCATCTCTCCAGTTAGGTCGAGAATTGTTTAAGCCGTAAGAGCCACCTCCTCTAGGGATTAACGAAATAATAAACTTCCAAGCAAATTGCTCATTACTTTTAATGACAGATTCTAAAATTTGAATTTTTTGATCTACAGTTGCCAGAGCTTGAGGTGAGAATGCCCTATAGAAACTTTGTAGTGTAGCAAAAGGTTTATTACCCCAATTAGTATCGTTTGGAACATTATCGAGTTCAATAAGGATGTTTGTTACTCTTCGTAATTTACTAGGGTTCCAAGCAATCGTTTCCAATGCCCATAACAGCCCTGTATACCAGCAACGACTATTTAACCCTGATGCAGCAGTATTCTTAATTAGGCAAGTGATAGGTTGTTCAGCCTTACTTAAGCTCATTTCAACGCATCGCATAAATATATCAGGTGAAGCTTCAGCTAGGCTTGGTAAATAGCTGGCTAATGACATCCACACTTCTTCGTTTGCATCACATAGAAGTTCATAAATAAGCGTATCGACATTGCTTTTAATATCATGTGAAATACTTAAATCGGTTGATTCACCGTAAACTTTTAGTTTAATTAACGAATTTAAAAGTGAATTAATTACAATCCCTGATTCATCACGAACTTTTCCATAGATATTTGCCATCCATCTGTCGTTTTCAGGTAGCTCAAGTGCGGGATCTGGTTTGCTGAGTACAGCTTTTGCTAAAGTAATAAATCTAAGTAATTTTGATTTCGATAGTTTAGGAGCAACCTGGTAGAGCAATTCAACGGGTGACTTAGCTTTCCATATATTTCGAATGTTAACGACTGGTGAATCATCCTGAGTCACTAAGTTGCTTAAAGAGTCTTCAATATCTTCATAAGGTTTTTGGGTTAACTCTTCAATCATTGCTACATCGCCTTGTGATGAAGAATTCCAAGCTCCAACGAGAAGTAAAACAACTAAACTGTCTTTATCAACACCATCTAACCAAGCAGGTTTACTAATTAAAGGATTTACAGCCTTTAATCGGCGATAAACAGACCAGGATCGACCCGAAGATGAAGTCAATCTTCTAGCGTCGTTCTGTTCTTCTCCTAGTTCTATTAGAGCAAGTTTAAATGCATCTGGAGATACCCTAGGTATCGACACATTTTCAGCATTATCGTTTCGTAATTTAGTATCATCGCCGTGACATATAGGCTGAATGACAGTAAACCCATCTCTTGGCGCTTTTCTTAAAGATAAGTCTGTCGATGCTATTATCACTATTTGAATTTCTGGGTTGGCATCAATCCACCTCCAGCCATTATTACTAGTAATACAGGCTGCTCTTTTGCTTAAAGGGTGGGACATTATAATAGAGCTACAAAAAGCCGCAGCTTCTTCTCGGCTATCGGCTTCAATCGTGATTAACGGCGATAGGTTTTCAAGTAGCTCTATGAATTTATTTTGAGCAGTTTCTCTATCTTGCTGAATAGCAGAAATAGAAATACATGGGGATGATTGTTCACTCCAATTTTTCCAATAACTTGTGACAGATTCAGCTCCATTGCCTGAAATACCAATCTGTTCACCGAATTCCAAGGCAACTGCTGGTGCATTTTCAAACCAGGTTTCTATATCATCAGCATCGAGGACTCTAATTTCTTTCCAATTACCTAGCTTCTTTTTTTCATTTAGCCATTCTTCTTTTTTGTGCCAGCGGTGCGGCGTCACAAAGACAAAACTATTATTTTTTTGAAATTCTATGCACATGTCTTTAGTGCGTTTGTTAAAGTCACTATTAGCCTTAGATGTTACTTTGCTATTGCAACCCATTTCCCAAACAGACTTTCCTTCAGGAACCCAAGCACTAGTGTTGCTTGATACTATTTTTCCGTCCCAGCCTGGCCTATATACCGAATCTCCACCAGGCATAGATAGCTCTGATAATGAATTTGTAGCAGATATTAATTTTCTAATCCAAATGGGCAGTTCTGCTTGCGCTTGTCTGGTTTGTGCCCAATTTTCAATATGAGTAGCAGTAATTCTCATAAGTTAAATCTCGTTCCTTTTTAACTAGATTACTAGTTGGATAAGATAAGGTAAATGAGCTTTGTCAGCTAAGTTAACTTTACTGGATTAAATATTGCTTTTAATAAGTTATCTGTATCCCCCCTCAAGCTTCTTTTATCATAATAAATGTGATAAAACTTAATGAAGTTAATATCTTACAAATGTACGTTACACATTATAGGAGTCAATGTCAGCTTGTTAGCTGAATTTCAAGTTACTAAAATAAAAGCACAAGGAAAATTTAGATGTTAAAAATAAAACGTAGTACTAATTTATCGTGGATTGCTGGTTCTTTATTATTACTTCAAGCGTGTGGTGATAGTTATCCAGGAGTAGGCAAATACGAGGGCAATGAATTAGCCGCAGCTAAAAGTATTTCTCAATATTCAACTGTTTATGCACTCGAGCCTTCATCATTTGCAAAATGGAAAGAAGAGCGTAGCAACTTATCTGATATTTCAAAACTTTCGGAAACTGAACTTTTAGAGTTGCAACAAAAATTCGCAAAATCCTCACTTATTAAAAAGGCCTTTTCATCGAAAAAACTACTCGTTACCGAAGTTCTTGATTTGGAAGCATTTGTAGATGAAGAATATGGTCTAACTGAACAACAAAAAGAGAAGGTTAAAGCGACATTAGTTGATATTGAAAAGGCTATTTCTCAGCTACATGATAAAAAGGTAAAAGCTGATAATGCTAAGGTTGAGCTAGAAAGAATTAAAGCTGAATTTGAAGCAGAAGAAAAAGCGTTACTTGATAATTTTAATAGTCTTAAGAGGAAAAGTGTTCAAGTATTTAATCGATTTACTAAAGCTGATGTTGGATCTAGATATGAGCCATCGAAAACAGTTGGTGATGGTAAACCTTTTGATTATTTAACATATAAATCAACAGACTTATCTTGTAAAGAGTACGCTATTAGCAAAAATGGTTGGCGTAAAAAGAGTTATCAGACATACATTTACGCTTCTCCAATTAAACTAGCTGGAAAAACATACTGTCCTATATTTAAAACTTTAGGTGGGAAAGTGGCTCAACGAGAAGCCATTTTAGCAAAATTATCTGATGCTGATGTTTCTATTTTAAAACAAGCTGCTACAGCTAATGTGAAATACAAGAAATTAAAGAGTGAACTAAGATCTAAGCAACGGAATGTTTCTCGCGATAATCCTGCTTTATATGAAACGGCTAAAAGCTTTTCTTTTAGCGATACCAGGCAATTAGCTAAGTTAGAACGTGGGGTTGAACAAGCAAACCAAAAACTTGCTGTACTTGCCAAAACGACTAAGGAAGGGATTAAGGCAAATAAAGTTAAGCAGTTAGCCGCTTTGCTTGAACGAGCTAAAAGTTATTACTTATTTGAGGCATTGCAAAATCAATTAGAAAAAGAGTCTATGATTCAACCTGATGGTACTTTTACTTTACAGTCAGGAGAAGATTTTTATTTGGTTGAGATAGATTTGAGTGATAAAACTCAACCGAGTGCCACGCAATATGCCTTGATCCGGATGGAACAGTTTAAAAATCAGGAGCTGGTACCATTATCTAGTAAGGAGTTCTTTTCATTTTCAGATTTAGCAGGGATTACGTTGTAGAAAATTTAGGAGCGTAGCAATTAGACTAATTCTTAGATTGCTTTTATGTGTAAGCTATTTGTAGTGATCTATTTGGCTTGATCACTACAAATTTGGTTACACTAGAGTAATCAAATTAGTTTGCAACAATACAGGGGAAATTATGACTTACGAAGGCTTTATCACTGGTTTAGTTATTGTTGGATGCTTTTTCCTTCTTACGTTTTATTTGTCTAGAAATAATAAAAAATAACCAATTAATAATTTCCCCTTTTTCTATCTAAATGACCCGTCCTAAATAAGGTTGCCACGTGGCAACACCAAATTGAAATTGTATTGCACAATACAAATTTTTAATGCTTCTTTATATTGAGATTAAGATGTTGCCACGTGGCAACGCTTTGTGTCCCCATAGAATTTATTATTTTTTATCGTGAAAAACTTACTTTTTTGGTGACTAAAACAGTCTTTGAGAATTATACAATTATAGGGATATATGCGGGGGTTGATTGATTGCAGGATACGCAAACTGTGTTACAAATACACAGTTTTCAATGAAAAGCCCCCCCC